>JADCEL010000048.1 GCA_020250125.1 Rhodobacter sp. | reverse complement strand
CCGGGTCGGGCGCTGGCCTGCGTTCCTCCCGGACCTGCCGGTCTACAGGGGACCGTTCCGCGCGGGCGGGGGAAACGCGGGTCGCGTTTCCTGGTCCCGCCCGGAGTGGTGAAAGTACTGTCACCGCGTCAATGGCAGGGGCCATCGCCCCTGCCACAGCGCCACGCTGCCCCTTGTCCAGCCGGGGGCCACAGCCCCCGGCCAGCGCCCTACCCGCCCCCGGCGGGCGCTTCCCGCCCGCCGGGTCGGGCGCTGGCCTTTCGTGGTGCGGGTTGCACCGATCTTGGGTTTGCGTCCCGCAGGGGCGGGGGAACGCGGGTCGCGTTTCCCCCGCCCAAAGGCGCAGTCCCTTTCCCCGGACCGGGAAGCGTTTCCCGGCAGGCAGGCGGTTGGATTGCTTGTTCAGCACCCGGCTAACGCGAACCCTTCACTTCGCCCGCGCGGCGCGCGACCGGGACGTGCCTTAGCCCGGGCAGAACTGCCGAACTGGCGCGTCGCACCAGCGGGATCGGCGCAGCCAGGCTGACCGGTGCCGTCAGCAATCGGCGTTCGCGCAAGGGCATCACAGCCTCCGCTGGTTTGGGAACAGGGGCGGGGGCCGTCCCATTTCCAAAGCCTGACGCAGGCGCGGCGTGCTGTGACGTCACGCTTGTGCGAACACCGAGTTAACCGTGCCGCTCGCCACGCAATTGGCGGATGAAATCGCGCAGCAGCGGCACCCGGCGGGGACGAAAGCTTTCGCCGGTTTGCTGCACCTCTGTGATCCGGTGCAGTTGAAAGCGCCGGAAATCCATGCGCAAGCGGCAGAAGGCCAGCAGCAGCAGTGACCGGTCCAGAAACACCACCGACAGCGGCCAGATCACCCGGTCACTGATTGCCCCGGCCTGATCGGCATAGCGGATGCGCAGCGCCTGTTCTTCCCAGCAGGCGCTGCGCAACAGCGGCAGAAAGGCGGGCGGGGGGGCGCGGCGTTCAAACCGGTAGCTCATCTGCACGGCATGAATCGCCTGGCGCTGCACCCGTTCCGGCAGGGTTGCGGTGATCTTCGCCAGCGCGGCATCGGCGGCCTTGACCAGCGCAGGATCGCCCGCAAAGCGCACTTCTGCCAGGCCAAGCACCAGGGCCTCAACCTCCAGCCGGGTGAACATCTGCGGCGGCAGGGCGGGGTCTTCGGTCAGGCTGTAACCCAGGCCGGGCGCGCCATCGATCAGCGCGCCACCCGCCCGCAGCGTTTCAATATCGCGGTACAGCGTGCGCTGCGAGACTTCGGTCTCTTCGGCCAGCCGCGCCGCCGTGACCGGCTGCGGCAGCCGCCGCAGCGCGTCAAGCAGGCGAAACAGACGGTCGGGGCGGGCCATGCGGATACTGCCGGATTCTGTCAGGACAGCCCGACGATAAAGACCCCATCGGACAGAGCAATGGAGACTTCGATGCTGACCCTTTTTCACGCCCCGCAATCCCGTTCATCGCGCATCGTGACGCTGATCGACGAGATGGGCATCACCGACAGGATCAATACAAAGATCGTCACCATCGCGCGCCGCAACGGCAGCGGCGGGCGCGACCCGGCCAACCCCCACCCCGAAGGCAAGGCACCTGCCCTGCTGCATGACGGAACGCTGATCACCGAATCGCCGGCCGTGATCCAGTATCTGACCGGCCTGTTCCCCGGCACCGGCCTTGCCCCGGAACCGGGCGATCCGAAGTACGGCGCATACCTGACCTGGCTGCACTGGTACGGTTCGGTCATGGAGCCGGTGATGATCTTTGCCGCAGAAGGAATCGGTCATCCTTCCCTCCACGGTACCTTCCGTGGTCTGACAGAGGTGACAGCCCGGATCGAACGGGCGCTGGCACAGGGCACCTGGCTGCTGGGGGATCGCTTTTCAGCCGCCGATCTGCTGGTGCATTCGCCCTATGCCTGGTTCGGCACCATGACGCCGGATGTGCCGGTGATCCGGGATTGGGTGGCGCGCTGTCAGGCCCGCCCCGCCGTGGCGCGCACAAGGGAAAGCGATGCCCGGCTGACGGGCCGTCAGGCGGCCTGATCCGTGGCCCGGTCCGCGCCCGAACCGGGCGCGGGCGTGGCACCGCGCGACCATTGCACGGCCAGAATGCCGCCCGCGATGATCGCAACACCCAGCAGATCCGGCGGGGCCAGCCGTTCGCCCAAAAGCAGCGCCCCGGTGGACACGCCGATCACCGGATTCAGGAAATGGAACGTGGCGGCGCGCACCGCCCCGATCCGCCCCACCAGGCGGAACCAGACCCAGGTGGCCAGCAGCCCCGGCACCAGGGTGGTGAAGGCAAAGGCCAGACCCAGACGCGGCGTCCAGTTCACCGCCCATGTCTCCAGCGTCAGGGCCGGAAGCGCCAGCGCGGCAGACCCCACCAGCATTTGCAGACCCACGATCATCAGCAGGTTTCCCCCCGATGTGGCGCTGCGCACGCTCAGCGTGGCAACCGCCAGCGCCCCCATGCCCAGAAGGCACAGGATCACCCCAACCCCGTCCACGCCGCCCGACAGGCGCGACCCCATGATGATCGCCGCCCCCAGAAAGCCCGCGCACAATCCCGCCACGCCAAGCAGGCGCACCTTTTCACCGAAAACGATCCAGCCCAGCAGGGCCACCATCAGGGGCATCATCGACGCGATGATCGAGGCCAGCCCCGCCTCGACGCGCGTCATCGCCACGAAGTTGAAGCCAAGGTACAGCGCGTTCTGGCAGATGCCGAAGATGACCACGCTGCGCCACTGCGCCCGGCTGAGCCGGGCCTTCTGCCCCAGCAGAAGGGCAAGCCCGAGTCCGATCAGACCCGAGATCAGAAAGCGGATCGCCAGCGCCGTCAGGGGGGGCGCATCCATCACGATCATCCGGGCCGAGGTGAAGGCCGAAGACCACATGGCCGAAAAGGCCAGCCCCATTGCGATGGCGCGAAAATCCATGCCCCGGCCCCTGCTGCCCGCCTGACGGTGCCATGACTGAACAGGGCCGCCATGGCGGCGACCCCTGTCCGCCGGTGCTGCGGGGCGCCGGCCTGTGTCCGGTCAGACGTTGACGCTGTCTTTCAGCGCCTTGGCGATGGTGAACTTCACCTGCCTGTCAGCCGGCTTGGTCAGCGTCTCGTTGGTGGCCGGATTGCGGACCTGGCGTTCGGGCCGGGCGCGGCAGGCAACCTTGCCGAGGCCCGGCAGCGTCACGGCACCACCGGCAGCAACCTCGCGCGCGACCAGGGCCGAAATCGCGTCAAGCGCGGCAGCGGCGATCTTCCTGTCGGTTCCCATCTCTGCGGCAAGGGCGGCGACAAGCTGCGTCTTGGTCATCGGTTTTGACATTGCTGTTCCTTCTTTTCTGTCCTGCGGATGCGAATGACTGTGCCTGCCCCACCGGGGCGATGCGGCCTCTTCCACAGCGTTTTGCCGAACAAATCAAGCGATTTCGCCCGGGACCGGCAGGAATTCCCCCTGAATTCCCCCTGAAAGGCCGCACTGTCTACAGAAAGGCGGTTTCCTCGAAACTGCGCAGCTTGCGGCTGTGAATCCGCTCGATCGGCATCTCGCGCAGCAATTCCATCGCGCGGACCCCGATCTGAAGGTGGCTGGCCACCTGTGTTCTGTAGAACTCGCTGGCCATGCCGGGCAGCTTGAGTTCACCATGCAGCGGCTTGTCGGAGACGCACAGCAAGGTGCCATAGGGCACGCGAAAGCGGAAACCATTGGCGGCGATGGTGGCGCTTTCCATGTCCAGCGCAATCGCGCGGCTCTGGCTCAGGCGCTGCACCGGGCCGGACTGATCGCGCAACTCCCAGTTGCGGTTGTCGATGGTGGCCACCGTTCCCGTCCGCATGATCCGCTTCAGCTCGTACCCGTCCAGCCGGGTCACCTCGGCAACGGCCTGTTGCAGTGCGATCTGGATTTCGGCCAGCGCCGGGATTGGCACCCAGACCGGCAGATCATCGTCCAGCACATGGTCCTCGCGCACATAGGCATGGGCCAGCACGAAATCGCCCAGGCGTTGCGAATTGCGCAGGCCGGCACAGTGGCCCACCATCAGCCAGGCATGCGGGCGCAGCACCGCGATATGGTCGGTGGCCGTCTTGGCGTTCGACGGGCCGACCCCGATATTGACCAGGGTGATGCCCTGCCCGTCCTTTCGTCTCAGATGATAGGACGGCATCTGCGGCAGCTTGGCCGGCAGGTCGATCGGATCATCGGGACCCGCAATCTCCTGATTGCCCGGTGCGACGAAGGATGTATAGCCGGACGCGGGGTCGGCCAGCGCCGCGCGGGCGAAAGCTTCGAATTCATCCACATAGAACTGGTAGTTGGTGAACAGCACATGGTTCTGGAAATGCGCGGGGTCTGTCGCGGTATAATGCGACAGCCGCGCCAGCGAATAATCCACCCGCTGCGCCGTAAAGGGGGCCAGGGGAAAGGACCCGTCCGGGTTCGTCAGGCGTGTCCCGTTGACGATGTCATCGTTCGTGGTCGCAAGGTCGGGCACGTCGAAGACATCGCGCAGGCTGAAGTCCAGAACACCGTCCTGCGGCACCGAGACCGAAGGGTTGCCCGCCACGGCAAAATGAACCGGGACCGGCGTTTCCGACGCACCGATCATGACCGGGACGCCATGATTCTGGATCAGAAGCGCAATCTGCTGGTGAAGGTAATTGCGGAACAGGTCGGGGCGCGTGACGGTTGTGGAATAGGTGCCCGGCCCCGCCACATGGCCAAAGCTGAGGCGGCTGTCGATCTTGACGAAGCTGGTCGTTGTCAGCCGGATCTCGGGGTAAAAGGCGCGGATGCGGGCGGCGGGCCTGCCGGTGCGCACGACGGCGCTGAACTGCTCTGCCAGAAAGCCGGTCGCTTCCCCGTACAGTGCTTCCAGCCGCGCCACGGCCGCCGCCGGATCGGTAAAGGCCACAGGCGCAGAACGCTGCGGGGTCAAGACGGGCAGGTTGGACTCTTCGGTCATCGGACACTCTCTGAACGCGTCCGGCATCTAAACCGGAACCGGGGCTGTGCCGCAAGGGTCAGCCCCCCTTGCACGCCTTTGGCGTCAGTTGCGTGACGGCGTCAGGCCTTGCGGAACAGGACGATCATCGCCCGGTCTGCGGCATGATCGGGGTCCAGCCGGGCGGCGGCGGCACCGTAGATGTCGACCTCGATCCGCTGCATGTCGCGCAATTGACCGGCCAGGGCGGCCAGGGCGGGTTCAAACCCCGCCGCCGCCCAGACCCGCAGATTGACCGACAGCGCAAACAGCGCCCCGGGTGCCGCCACGGCCAGCATTGGCCCGAACGCGTCCGGCCCGACATGGCCATGGGTGAAGGTGCCGGAACTTACCACGCCGTTGTAGCCGCCGGGCAGGGGCAAAGGCCGGGTGATGTCCGCCTCGATCAGATCACGGTACACCTGCTTTTCGCGCGCCTGGTCCAGCATCTGTGGCGAAAGATCGGCGCCGTCGATCTGACCGGTCCAGCCAAGCCCGCGCAGCGCTGCCCCCACAAGCCCCGTGCCCGCCCCCACATCCAGCACCGGCCCGGTGCCGCCGCCCGCAACGAAGGCTGCCGCCACATGGGCGGGCAGGCGGTAGTCCATCCCGGCGGCAAAGCCCGCGTCATAGCTCGCGGCCCAGTCGCGATACAGCCGCAGGCAATCTTCGGGGGTGCGAAGGGCGAAGGCGGCATGAAGATCGGGTTCGGTCATGGGCGCATCTGGCACCCGGTGCCGCCGGAAAATCAACCCCCCGCTTGCGCGCCGCCGCGGCACCCCCGATAGTCACGCCATGACCGGAACGCTTCTGTCCCTTGGCCACGGCTATTCCGCCCAGGCCCTTGCGCGCCGCCTGCTGCCGCAGGGCTGGCACATCATCGGCACGACGCGCAGTGCGGACAAGGCGCGCGCGCTGGAAGCCGAAGGGGTGGAGCCGCTGCTGTGGCCCTGCGATCTGACCGACGCGCTGGGGCGCGCCACACACCTGCTGTCGTCCATTGCCCCAGATGCGGCGGGCGACCCCGTGCTGATGGCCCACGGGGCACAGATTGCCCGTGCCCCCCTGCGCTGGGTGGGGTATCTTTCCACCACCGGGGTTTACGGCGACCATCAGGGCGGCTGGGTGGATGAAACCACGCCGCTGACCCCCGCCACCCGGCGCGGCATCCAGCGGGTGCAGGCCGAAGCCGCGTGGCAGGCGCTGGGCCTGCCTTTGCATATCTTCCGCATCGCGGGCATCTATGGCCCCGGTCGCGGGCCGTTTGAAAAGGTGCGCGACGGCACCGCGCGCCGCATCCTCAAACCCGGCCAGGTGTTCAGCCGCATCCATGTCGATGACATCGCCCAGGTGCTGGAGGCATCGATGACCCGGCCCTGCCCCGGCACGGTCTACAACCTGTGCGATGATGACCCGGCCCCGCCGGAAGATGTCATTGCCCATGCCGCGACCCTGCTTGGCCTGCCGCTGCCCCCTGCCATCGCCTATGACAAGGCCGAGATGACGCCAATGGCCCGCAGCTTTTATGCCGAATCAAAGCGCGTCCGGAATGACCGGATCAAGACCGGGCTTGGCATAAGGTTGATCCACCCCGATTACCGGGCGGGGCTGGCGGCATTGCTGCGCGGTGAAACCCTGTAAAGGGTCAGAAAATTTTGCCGCCAGCCTTGCCGCAGGCCCGGTTCACACCCATGTGATCGCGGCGGACCGGGCCCCTCTGACGACGCTGTGTCGTGATGTCGGACCGCATCGAGTGCGCTCGGTATCGGCCCGGCACTGCCCCAGGCTGGCTTCGGGCGTTTCGTCCTGCAACCGGAGTTATACCTTGGATACCCTGCTTTTTGTCCTGTTTCTGGGAAAGCCGCTCTGGCTTTGGCTGGTCTTCATCGGCATCGTGCTTGCGCTGCTGCTGTTCGACCTTGGCGTTCTGAACAAGGACGATCATGAAATCGGCGTTGCGGAAAGCCTCAGGCTTTCAGCGCTTTACATCAGTCTTGGCGTCGCCTTCGGCGGCTTCGTCTGGTATCAGCTTGGCTGGCAGCCGGCGGCGGAATATCTGACGGCCTTTGTCGTGGAAAAGACGCTGGCGCTGGACAATGTGTTCGTCATTGCGCTGATTTTCAGCTATTTCGCCATCCCCCGGATGTATCAGCACCGCGTGCTGTTCTGGGGCATCCTTGGCGTGATCGTGCTGCGCGGCATCATGATCGGACTGGGGGCCACGCTGGTGGCGCAGTACGGCTGGATTCTGTACATTTTCGCGGCCTTCCTGATCTTCACCGGCATCAAGATGCTGGTCACCGATGACAAGGAAATGGACCTGAACACGAACCCCGTGCTTCGGTTCATGCGCAAGCGCTTCCGGGTAACGGACAAGCTGCACGGCCATGATTTCTTTGTGCGGCAGCCCGATCCGAAGACAGGCAAGATGGTGCGCTGGATGACGCCCTTGTTCCTGGCACTGGTGCTGATCGAGATTGCCGATCTGGTCTTCGCGGTGGATTCGGTGCCGGCGGTGTTTGCAATCACCACAGACCCCTACATCGTCTACACCTCCAACATCTTCGCGATCCTTGGTTTGCGGGCGTTGTATTTTGCGCTGGCGGCGGTTCTGCACCGGTTCCACTACCTCAAATACGCGCTGGCGATCCTGCTGGTGTTCATCGGCTCGAAAATCTTCGTGGCGGACCTGGCCGGATGGGAAAAATTCCCTGCATCCTGGTCGCTGGGCATCACCTTTGCCATCCTTGCGTCCGGCGTTGTCTTTTCGCTGTGGAAAAGCCGGGACAGCAGGCCGGATGCCCTGAAGGCAAAGTAAAGCACGGGCATCCTGCCCGGGTCTGTCGCACCGGCGACCGGCCCGGGCCTGGCCGGGCGACCCGCGCCTTGTGCCGCAAGGCAGGCACGTGCAATCGGCTTGCCCTCTTGCGCGGCGCGGTCCACCTTGGCCTGGCCGAAGCCGAAAGAACCCCTCGTCCATGCCTGATTCTTCAAAGCAGTCTTCTTCGCGCAATGGCGATGGCCCCGACCACGGGGATGCCGGGGATCTGCACGACGATACGACACCGGAGGGTGTCGCAGGCCGTCTGCGCCGCTTCGGTCGCAAACCGCAACCGCAGCGCAAGCGCCTGTCCGAATTGCTGGACGAAATCGGCAGCGACGAAACCCGCACGCGCATTTCGGTTTCGGACCTGCTGGTGGCGATGGAAGGGCGGGCCACGGGGGCGCTTTTGCTGCTGTTCGCCCTGCCGAACGTCCTGCCGACACCGCCCGGCACCTCTGGCATCCTGGGTCTGCCGCTGGTCTATCTGTCGGCCCAGATGATGCTGGGCCGCCTGCCCTGGCTGCCGCCCCTGATCGCCAACCGCTCCATGAGCCGGGATGACTTCGCGCAGACGATCTCGCGCGCGACACCGCTGCTGGCACGGGCGGAAAAGCTGCTCAAGCCGCGCCTGTCCTTTCTTGTCAAGGATCGGGCGCAGAATGTCATCGGGGCCGTGTGTCTGCTGCTTGCGGTCGTTCTGATGCTGCCGATCCCCTTGGGCAACATGCTGCCTGCGGTCGCAATCAGCCTGATCTCGCTGGGCGTTCTGGAACGGGACGGGGCCTGGGTGCTTGGCGGTTTCGCCGTGGCCGCCGCCTCGATGATTGTGGTGGCAGGCGTCATCTACGCGATGGCGAAAGCGGCGGTCTTTCTGCTTTTGAATGCCTTTTAGCGCATGATGACGGATCATGCCCTATGGGTCCTGACCCCGGTCAGCGCTGCGGCGGCTTCCGGTTTTGCTGCCCGGCATCGATTGTCCGGGAAGACTGCCCTTTCAGCGCCGGGCAGACCTGACGTCTTCTCCGGGCAGAAACTCGGCTCGCAGGGAAGCCCCGTGTTGATCAAGCGACGGCACCGAGAGCGCCGGGGGGCCGCCTTCGCAAAGGTGGCGAACACCGCGGTCCATCAGCCGGACGGGGCCTGTCGGGCTGTCGGTCGTCAGGTGCCGGGCCTCGGGGTGGTGCGAAAGATCGGCAAGGGATGACAGGCGACCGCAGGCGATGCCGGCGGCGGTCAGCCGCTGGATGGCGGCTTCCCGGTCAATCCCGGCAAGGGCCGGCGCGACAAGCGCCTCGACCTCGGCCATGCGGGCGACACGGGCGATGTTGGTGGCATAGGCCGGATCACCGGCCAGGTCGGGGCGCAACAGGACCTTCCCGCAAAGAGCACGCCATTCACGGTCGTTCTGCACCGACAGAAGGACCTGTGTGCCATCCGCGCACGTAAAGGCGCCGTAAGGCGCGATCGAGGGGTGCCTCAGACCGAGCCGGGGTGGCACCTTCCCGCCGTAATGCGCCTGAAGGTAAGGCACGTTCATCCAGTCCGCCATCGTGTGGAAAAGCGAGACCTCGATTGCCCTTCCCAGCCCGGTGCGCACCCGCGCGTAAAGCGCCTGGAGCACGGCAGAAAAGGCGTTTTCACCGGCGGCAATGTCGCAGACCGAGATGCCGACGCGCGCCGCGCCGTCTGGCGTGCCGTTGACAGACAGAAGGCCGCTTTCCCCCTGGATGAGCATGTCGTAAGCCTTCTGGTCACGGTAGGGGCCGTCTTCACCATAGCCCGAGATCGAGACGTGGATCAGGGCAGGATTGTCCGCGACAAGCGCGTCATGGCCAAGCCCGAGCCGGGCGGCTGCACCGGGGGCCAGGTTCTGCACAAAGACATCGGCACGCAACAGCATGGCGCGCATCAGAGCCATGTCGTCAGGCTTGCGCAGATCAAGCGCGACGGATTCCTTGCCGCGGTTCGTCCAGACGAAATACGCACTTTCGCCATGGACCAGGCTGTCATAACCGCGCGCGAAATCGCCTTCGGGGCGTTCCACCTTGATCACACGGGCACCCGCGTCTGCCAGCCGCGCAGTCGCATGTGGTGCGGCGACCGCCTGTTCAAGCGAGACGACAGTGATGCCTTCCAGATCGCGCATCGCGCCCCTCCCGACCCTGCCAGCAAGTGCTAGCAGCGCCGAAGGCCTTGGCCGTAATAGCCCTTTCCTTGACAGGCTAGACCGGATGCGCCTAGCCTTCTGCCTTGCCACGGGGGGCCAGACAACGGGGAGGGGCGCGGGTTGGACATCCGGCATTTGCGCTATTTCATTGCGATCTCCGAAGAGAAATCGCTGTCCGCCGCATCGCACCGGCTTGGGGTGGCGCAACCTTCGCTGTCGCAGCATGTGATCAAGCTGGAAGAGGAGCTGGGCGTTTCGCTGATGCAGCGGTCGACGCGCGGCATCGTCCTGACCGAGGATGGCCTGCGTCTTGTCCACCATGCGCGCCAGATCTGCCAAAGCCTTGAACTTTGTCTTTCAGAGATGCGCGATGTGGGCGGGGCCGTGCGGGGACCGGTCGTGCTCGGGCTGCCGCCATCTGTGTCGATGGTCCTGTCGGTCCCGCTTGCCGAGACGGTGCGTGTCGAACTGCCCCAGGTCAGACTGCAGGCGACAGAGGCGATGAGCGGTTTCATTCGCGGCTGGATCGCCGACCGGACAGTTGACATCGGTTTCCTGTATGACATCGACACCGCCGACCGGTTCAACGTCATCCATCTTCTTGACGAGAGTCTGTGCTTTTTCGCCCCACCCGATGATTGGCCGCTTTCAGCTTCCCCCGGCACCCCGGTTGCCCTTGCCGATCTGGTGGGGCTGGAGCTCATTCTTCCCTCGCCCAGCCATGGCCTGCGCAAGACCATCGAACGCCACGCAAGAGACATGGGCATCATTCTGAATGTTGTGATCGAGATGGACGCGATGACCCAGATCAAGGAACTGGTCGCGCGGGGATCGGGTTATACGATCCTTGCCCCGGCTGCCGCGCATGACTTTGTCGCGCGCGGGGAACTTGTCAAATCCCCTATCGCCGTTCCCGACATCCACCGCCCGGTCTATCTCTGCTCAAACCCCGAAAAGCCCCTGACACGCGCCACCCGCGCTGTCGAACGACTTACCGTCGAGGTGACCGCCGATCTCGTCACGCGCGGCATCTGGGAAGGCCGGCTGTCGGACGGGATCACGGAAAGGTTGCGCAGGCCTGCATCGTGACCACGCCGGACCCGCAGGTTGATCCCGCCGGCCGCCTTGCGCGCCGTGACGGCGACCGCGTGACCAGGCGTCAGCGCAGCGGGGCCACGACAGGTGAAACCGGCCGGGGGGGGCCGATGAGCCGGGCGGCAAGCTTCATCATCCGGATCGCCCGCAGGGGACCATGGACAACCGGCGCAGGCGAACCTTCGATGCCTGTCGCACAGGAAAGGGCGTAATGGTTGCGGCGGCTGCTGAAGGCCCCTGCGCAACAGCACTGAAACAGCACAGTGTCGGGCGCAAGCTTCTGCCGGGTCGCGCCGGGCCGGTCGGGTACCGGGGCGGGCGCGGCGCGGACCCTGCGGGCGGGTCGCGTTACACGATGCCCTGCCGTTCGGTCACGCGGGGCGCAGGCGGGGGCAACCGTCGCGCCCGGCACCGCGCGCAAGGTGTCGATCAGGCGCGGGATCATGGCCCCTTCGCCGTGCCTCTGGCGGCCGATCCGGCCCGTCATGCCGCCCCCAGAAGGCGGCCAAGGTCGCGCGCGGAAAGGCTTTCGAGCCTGCTCACCGCCTGCCAGAGCAGGTCAGCGCGGGGGCCGATCAGCGCCTCGCCCTTGGCGCGCAGGCTTTCGGCCAGCCGGTCATGCGCGATCGGTGCGGCCAGGTCATGGCAAATGGCCCGCCGGCTGCCGTCGGCCAGCCTGACCTCGCCCGCCACCTGCATATCGGTGAGGGAGGGGTCGCCGGTGACGGTGACGCGCCGGGCGATGGCGGCAAGCAGCGGATCGGCGGCACGCGCGTCGGTATAGCTGCGATCCGAGGCGGTCGGGATGCCCGACAGCACCATCGCGGCCAGCCACGCATAGCTGAACTTGACCTCGAGCCCGGTGCGGGGCCGCTTGATGTCGCAGACCGAAAGCCAGCGCGGTGCGGTGCGCAGCTCCAGGGCCGCGATCCTGGCCGGAGCGACGGGGCGCAGCGCCTCGATCATGGCATGGGTGCCGTGGCAGCAGGCATGAAGCTTGTAGCGGATATCGGTGAAAAGGAACCGGTCAGACAGCGCGGCGGCAGGGTCTGGCGCGTCGGCATGGGTCGGGATGAAGCCCTGCGGACCTTCGAGACCGTCGTCGGCGCTTGTCAGCCCGGCGCGCGCGAAGCCCGCGCATTCGACGCCGTTGGCAGCGGCGATGCCTGCATTGAGCGGCTTGCCCATGGTCCCGAACTGGCCCTTGAGCCCGGAGGCCCGCGTCGCGCAAAGGCCGATGGCCGCGCGCAGTTGCGCAGGCGTCAGGCCATAAAGCCGCGCAGCCGCGACCGTGGCACCAAAGGCACCGGCCGTGGCGGTCTGGTGAAAGCCGCGGTCGTAATGTGCGCGCCCCAGATGCAGGCCAACGCGGATCGCCGCCTCGGCCCCGACGAGAAAGGCATCGGCCACCGCGGCGGCAGAGGCGCCAACCTGTTCACCGGCGGCAAGCGCGGCGGGGCAGATGCCGGCCGAGAGGTGGCCGACATGGGCGAAATGCGTGTCGTCATAATCAAGCGCGTGCGAGGTCGCGCCATTGACCATCGCCGCCGCCCGGGCGGGCAGGCGCGGGCCGCCCATCAGGGTCGCGACAGGGGTCCCGCCCTCGCCGCCAAGACAGGCGCGCAGGGCCTGCGCGACAGGTTCATCCACCCCCGCAAGGCCGCAGACCATCCAGTCGAAAAGCGAAAGCCGCGCCATGGCACGGGCGTCGTCGGGCAGGTCGGGCCGGGCCGCCAGCGCAAGGAGGATGTCAAGCGTGCTCATCCCCGCGCCTCGCCATAGGATTTCGGCAGCCCGAGGACCTGTTCGGCGATGTAGCACAGGATGAGGTTCGTCGAGATCGGCGCGACCTGGTAGAGCCGCGCCTCGCGGAACTTGCGTTCGACGTCGTATTCTTCGGCAAAACCGAAGCCGCCATGGGTCTGGACGCAGGCTTCAGCCGCTTCCCAGCTGGCATCTGCGGCCAGCATCTTGGCGGCATTGGCCTCGACCCCGGGATTGTGGCCCGCGTCATACAGGGCGGCGGCGCGGCAGACGATCGCCTCGGCCGCCATCAGATGTGCCTGGGCGCGGGCCAGCGGGAACTGCACGCCCTGGTTGCGGCCGATCGGAGCACCGAACACGACACGCTCCCTGGCATAGGCCGCAGCCTTGGCGATGAACCACTTGGCATCGCCGATGCATTCGGCTGCAATCAGGATACGTTCGGAATTCATGCCCGACAGGATATAGCGGAACCCCTTGCCTTCCTCGCCAATCAGGCTGTCAGCGGGGATGCGCATGTTGTCAAAGAAGATCTCGGTCGTGGCGTGGTTCATCATGGTGCGGATGGGGCGGATCGCAAGGCCCTTGCCCAGATGATCGCGCATGTCGATGAGGAACACCGACAGACCGTCGGTCCGGCTTTTCACCTCGTCGCGCGGTGTGGTGCGGGCGAGAAGGATCATAAGGTCGGAATGCTCGGCGCGGCTGGTCCAGATCTTCTGCCCGTTGACGACGTAGTGATCCCCGTCGCGGCGCGCCGTGGTCTTGAGCGACAGCGTGTCGGTGCCGCTTGTCGGTTCGGTCACGCCGAAGGCCTGAAGCCGCAGCGACCCGTCCGCGATAGCGGGCAGGTATTTCTGCTTCTGTCCGGCATTGCCGTGCCGCAGCACCGTGCCCATCGTGTACATCTGCGCATGGCAGGCGGCCGCGTTGCAGCCCTGGCGGTGGATTTCCTCAAGAATCACCGCCGCCGCCTGAAGGTTCAGGCCCGATCCGCCGAATTCCTCGGGGATCATGGCAGCCAGCCAGCCTTCGCGGATCAGCGCATCCACGAATTCCTTGGGATAGGCGCGGCGGGCATCCAGATCGCGCCAATAGGCACCGGGAAAGGCGGCGCAGACATTGGCCACGCCTTCGCGGATGGCGGTGAACTCGGCTGTGGGGTCAAAGACGGTCATCAGTGTCTCCTTTTGCGCCCCCATAACGTCGCAGGTTTCGGCGGGGACGGGAAATAGCGGGGCGGTATCGGGGCCAAAACCCGGGGCTATGGCCCCATTTCGCTGCGCAGCAGATCGGCCTGTGCCTCGATCATCGCGGTCAGGCCTTCTGGCAGGGGACGGGGCGGGGCGGCAGGCTGGATCAGCGCGATGTCACGCACCATCAGCGGATCAGACAACGCGCAAAGCGTCAGTTCGCCCGCCGCCGCCTCGGCCGCGACGGACCGGTGCGGCAGGATGGTGGCGAACCCCCCGCGCGCATCTGACAGGAGTTGCTTCACCGAAGCCAGACTGTCGAGTTCCACGGCGGGCAGAAGGGTGATCCCGCGCCGCGCCGCCGCATCGTCGATGATGCGGCGCAACTGGTGGACACGTGTCGGCAGGATCAGGCGGAAATCGCGCAGGTCCGCAAGTGGCAGCGGCCCCCGGCAGTCGGTCCGGTGCGTGGCCAGGACAAGGCGTTCGGTCAGCAGACGGCGCGCATGCAGACCCGTTGCATCCGAAGGGAAATACGACAGCGAAAGGTCGATGCGCCCCGCCTGCATCAGCGTGCGCAGGTCGCCGGAATAGGCCTCTATCACCGACAGCCCCGGAGCGCAGGATTGCAGCGCCTCTTGCAGCGGGACAAGGAACATCGGCGCAATGGTCGGGCAGACGCCAAGCGTGACAGGGTCGGGTGTGGCATCATAGGCGCGGCGAAGGCGGTGAATCACCTCGTCAAGCCCGTCAAGATGGGTGCGGGCATGGCGAAGAAGGAAGGTGCCCACCTCGGTCGGCACGGCGTTGCGCCCGTTGCGCGCAAAAAGCGCGTGGCCAAGTTCCTGTTCCAGCGTCTGGATCTGCCGTGTCAGCGCAGGCTGGGCAATGCCGGTCGCCTGTGCGGCGCGGGAAAACCCGCCATGGTCGCAGACGGCCACGAAATAGCGCAGCCGCCGCATGTCAACGCTGCCGCGATGTGCCCGCATCATCGCGCCCTCTGGGTGACGCGGGCAAGGCCGGCGGCAATCCAGTCGGGCGCGCGGGCGGGGCCGGGAACCGGCGCGGGATCGCGAAAGTCGATCCGGCGCAGGGGATCGGACGATGTCTGCCCCAGCCGCGCGCGATGGGCGAGCCACCAGACCAGCGCGGTTCCGACAAGCCAGAAGAGGATCTGCCAGACCCACAGCGACGGCAGGCCCAGTGCTGTCTCGGCCTGGGTAAAGACGGGGCGGCTGAAGAAGCTGTTGCCAAGGATCGCCCCCGGCCCCATCGCGAAGAAGGCCCAGATGAGCGTCAGTGACCAAAGCGCGGTGCGCGCGTTCGGGCGGCTTTCCGGCAGGGCCCAGCGGGCGGCGAATTCGTCGTGCAGCCGGTCGCGACGGGCGCGTTCCACGCCACGCGCGGTAAAGACCGAGGCCAGCAGCACCACGGCCAGGTTGAAGGCCAGACCCCAGGCGGCGGAATGGATGGTCAGCGGCCAGCGCCCCCAGGGCAGGTCGAGAAACAGGCCCTCGAAAAGGATGAGGCCCAGCGGTTCGGTAAAGGTGACCAGCAGCAGGCCAAAGACCAGCCCCGCGATCACCGCCGCGCGACTGATCCAGCGCACGAAGCAGAGCCCGATCAGCGCGGGCAGGAATTGCACCGCAAAAGGCAGCGCGAGGCCCCCGAAGACGGCCGAAAAGCGCGGCGCGAAGGCGGCGAGCGTGGCCAGCGCGGCATAGGCCAGCGCCAGCGCGATGCGCGCGGCCAGCCTTTGCCCGCGCGGCGACAGGCCCGGCACGATGTAGGGCAGGATGACCTCGCGCGTGACGATCAGCGTGCCCGAGGTGGTGAAGAATCCGGCGGCCAGCTGGCCTGCGGTCACAAGCAAAAGCGTGAAGCCGACCGCTGCGAGCGGCTCCACGGCGGCCAGAGCCTGGGGCAGACCCGGCAGGCGGGCGGCAAGGAAGGGGACAAGGACAAGCATCAGCCCGCCCCCGAGCCCGGCAACCAGCCAGACCGCGCCGAACCCCTTGGACCGCCCCGCGGCAGTGGTCTGCGCCAGGCAGAGCATCCCCGGCGACAGCGCGACACCGGTAAAGACCAGTGCCGTGGAGACGATTCCCATGGCGCTGAAGATGCCGCCCTGCGCCGTCTGCTTGCCGATGCCGGCCGAATTCTGGATCACCCCGGGGATCAGGTCGCGCAGGATGCCCTCGGCCACCGGGATGCCCGCGTCCAGAAAGCCCGGCGTGGCAAGCGTGCCTTCGGCAAGGGCGGCGAGCGCGGCGATCAGCATGGCAAGGAGCACGGCCTGCATCGCCAGAAAAAGGACGGTCGCGCGCCAGCCGCCGGTCACGGCGGGCAGGAAAAGGAAGAAGGCCAGCACCCAGACGGCCGGCGCGCGCGCCACCGCGCCGCCCGTCGCGGCCTCGACCGCCTGCGCAGCACCCAAAAGAAGATGCGCCGACCACGGCAGGGCAAAAAGGATGGCCAGCGTCAGCATCGCGACGCGCAGCGTGACCGAACCGTAATAGCGCCCCAGCGCCTCGCCCGGCGAGGCGAGCCCGGCCATGCGGGCGGCGATCCAGAGCCGCTTCTGCACGATCAGCCCCGCCATCGCCGCCAGCACCAGCCCCATCGCCGGATGCGCCGCCTGAAGGCCAAAGCGCGCCACCACGGCGAGGTGATCGGCAAGCCCGACACCCGCAACCATGACCCCTGCCCCGGCGAACATTGCGGCCCAGCCCGGCAGGTCTGCCCCGCCATCCACAAGGTCCGCCCCCGCGCGCGCGGTCAGCGCGGCCAGATAGAGGGCACAGGCCGCGATCAGCCCCAGCGCGGCGACCAGGGAAAGCGTCACGCCCGGCCCCCCCGGTGCGGCAGGCGCGAGGCGCGGCGGGGGTTGTTGTCACGGATGATGTCAAAGCGCGCAAAGGCGGCGCGCGGCCCGTTGCGGATGACCATGTAAAGGATCGCCGCCCCGGCAAGCGCCATCATGCCAAGCGCCGCCGGCCAGAAGAAACGCGCGGCGAAGCCGGGCGTAAGAAGCACCGAGAAGATGATCGCGAGCGTGGCGAGCGCGAAGGCGAAAAGGGCAAGCGCAACTTCGCGCGCCGAGAAATCCGTGCCGAGCACCGCGTTGACGATCACATGCGCGCCGAACCCCGCCAGAAGCACGCCGAACCCGCCCGCAACCCACCACGCCCCGCCCGGGCCGAAGCCGTGATGGAAGACAGCCGTGGCCAGAAAGGCCGCAGGCAGCCAGACCGCCATCACCAGGGCGTGGCGGTCAAGCCTTTGGATGCGGTCGGATTGCGGCACCCCGGACATCGCCTGTCATCCCCCTGCTCAGTCGTCGTCCTTGCCGGACTTCGGCGCGCCCGGTACGGCGGGGAAATTGCGGAAGGACATGCCGCCCGCCGAACCGAGGTTCTTGAGCGGAAGGCCGATCTCCTCCATCAGCCCGTCCACGAAGGCGACCTGGGTGCGGTACTTCATCGCCGAATTGACCACCTGATCGGGGATGCTGCCGCCCCCGCCACCGCCCCCGCCGCCGCCGGCAGCACCGCCGGTCTCGGAGGGGCTGTTGAGCCCCGGCAGGCCATCGACCTGAAGGATCTTGATCGACTCGATGTTCTCCATCGGCTTGACGCTTTCCTTGATGATCTGGGGAAGCGTCTTGACGAGGTGTTCGTAGATCGCGCTGCGGCGGCTTTCGTCACTGCGCATGTTCTCGGCATCGTTAAGCTTGCGGTTGCCCTCGGCGTCGGTCTCATAGCGGACGCCGGCCGCCTTCGCCTCGGCGATCTCGGCAAGGGCGCGCTGTTCCACCGCCAGTTTTTCGGCCTCGGCGGCCTTGACCGTGCGCAGCGCGTCGCGTTCTGCGGCGGCCTCGGCGGCGATGATGTCGATCATCTTGGCACGGGCGGCGGCCTCTTCGGCGCGGACGGTCTGCACCTCTTCCTCGGTCCTGGCCAGCTGCTTGCGCGCCTCGGCCTCGTTGGTGCGGGCGACGGCTTCCTCGATGGTCTTGTTGACGACGGCGATCAGGCGCTGCTTGTCGGCCAGTTCAATTTCCATGTCCTGCTCGATGACGAAGCGGTCGATATACTTGGTCGCCGAGATGCGAAGCTCTTCGATTTCGCGGTTGACGACGATCGCGGCATCCTCAACCTTGCGCAGGCTCTCGGTCTCGGCCAGCTTGATGGCCCTGTGCTTGGCGATCTCCTGCTCGGCCACTTCGCGGTCCTTGCGGATGCGATCAACCTCGACAGTGTGGCGGCGGGCGATGGCGGCGCGTTCCTGTTCGGCGCTTGCCGCCTCGTCGCTGACGCGCACCTCCTTTTCGCGCTCGACCGAAAGAAGGGCGATTTCCTTTTCCATCTCGATCCGCCGTCCTTCGACCTCGCGCTCGCGCGCCAGCCGCGCCGACTCGATCCCGACCGCCGACTTCTGGTCAAGCACCTCGACTTCAAGCCGCGCCTTGATCTCGGCCTCCTTCACCTGCTGTTCGCGGGCGATCCGCTCTGCCTCGATCTGCTGCCGGGTCTGGATGCGCTCGGTCTCAAGCGCGGTGCGCGACGCGATCTCGGTCAGTTCGGTGTCCTTCTGCCGGTTGATCTCAAGCGCGCGGACATCGTTGTTTGCCCGGATGCGCTCGCTTTCAATGGCCTGCTCTTTGGCAATGCGGATGCGCTCGGCCTCTTCCTCGGCCCGCACGCGGGCCTGCGTGATGGCAACCGTCGACTGCGACTTCTCTGCCTCGATCTCGGCGGCCTGCGCGGCCTTGCGGATTTCGATCGCGCGGGTCTGGTCGATGCGGGCGTATTCCAGATCGCGGTCGATCTCGATGGCCCGCTTTTCCGCCTCGTAGTCCTTCAGCTTGATGTCAACACGGGCCTCGTTCTCGATCCTGTTGCGCAGCTTGCGCCGCTCCTCGATCTGCCCGGTCAGCTGGGTCAGCCCCTCGGCGTCGAAGGCATTGGCCGGGTTGAAGACCGAGATGTCCGTCTGGTTCAGCGACGTCAGCGAGGCGTTCTCAAGCTCCAGCCCGTTGCCGCCAAGCGTCTGCGCGGCGAGGTCTGCCACCCGCTTCATGTAGCCGAGCCTGTCCTGATGGATTTCCTCCATCGTCATGGTCGCGGCGATGGCTGCCATGGCGTCGATGAACCGGCCCTGGATGATCTCCTTCAGCGCCATCGCATCCTGCGTGCGCGCGCCCAGCGTCCGCGCGGCGGTCGAGACGCCTTCCTTCGTCGCGATGACGCGGACAAAGAACTCGGCCACAATATCGATCCGCATCTTGTTGCGCGTGATCAGCGACGCCTCGCCCACCCGGCGGATCTCGACCGGGATCGCGTTCATGTGAACGACCGTGATGTCGTGGATGATCGGGATCACCAGCGCGCCCCCGCCCATCACCACGCGCTCGCCGCCCGAACCCGTGCGGACAAAGCTTTGGTCCTTGGACGAATGGCGATAAAGCCAGTGCAGCAGATAGACCCCGACCGCGATCAGGATCGTCAGCAGGATGATAAGGGCGATGGCATCGGCGCCGGTCATGGCGGTGTCCTTTCCCGAAGGGCGGTCAGTAGCGATCCTGGCCCGCGACGGCCAGAACGATAAGTGACGGGGTGATGAGGTTCACGAGATCGAAAAGCGTGTAGAGGGCGACCACGCCGGGGGCCTGCCCCGTGCCGATGACCACATCGACGAAGTGCAGGATCGGATAGATCGCCCAGCCGATGGTCATCAGAAGCCGCAGCCAGAAATAGCCAAGGCGGACGGCCCGGTTCGACCTGCGCAGCGCCTCGGGCATCGCGCCGAAGTACATCTCGCCCAGGATGTAAAGCCAGAAGCCGATCGACAAAAGCACGCCCAGCGTCGGGTTGAAGAACCCCGCATCGCCCAGCCAGCGCGAAAAGACCATCAGAAGCGCGGCCCCGGTGATGCGCCAGAAGACGCCGACCGGCACCTTGCCCTGGGTGCGGGCATAGAAATACATCGCCGCGACCTGAAGCGCATGGACCGTGTACCAGCCCGAAAAGCGGATGCCCGCGCTTGCCGTCGTGCTTTGCAGCCAAAGCGCCGTGGCCCCCGCATAGTTCAGCGACGAGGCCAGCGCCGCAACGCCCACCATGGCGACCGGCACCCGCCATTTGTCGTTCGACCAGCTCAGGCCAAGGAAACACAGGATGGCCGTGGAGAAGGTCATCAGAAGCGCACCCGTCATGGCGCTGCTGACGACATCCTGCGAGGTGTAGAGGACTCCGAACATCTGCTTTCCCTCAGACGGTGGCCCGGATGTGCGGTGATCGGCCGTAAAGCGCGACCATCGGCAGGATCAGAAGGCCAAAGATGAATTGCTGCCATTCGTAGCGAAGCCCGATGCCCAGCAGGAACGAGGTGAGCACCTGCAAGACAAGTACGCCGATGACGGTGAAGCCATAGCCCCCCGCGCCGCCAAGAAGGGAGGTCCCCCCGATGACGACGGCGGCGAGCGTGGTGAAAAGGAAGGGATCGCCGACCCCGATGAAGCCACCCCCCGACCAGCCAAGGAGCAGACAGCCGGTCAGCGCGGCGAAGACACCCGACAGGACATAGGCCAGCGTCCAGTAGCGGAACTCGGACACGCCGACGAGCCGGGCCGAACGGCGGTTGCCGCCCAGCGCATAGACGTAGCGGCCATAGGCGGAATAGCGCAGGCCGATGATGACGATGACCGCAAGCACGATCCATATCAGGATCGTCGGCGGGAAGGCCAGGCCGAAGGTGCGCCCGTTCATCGCGGCAAGGTTGGAAAGCCAGGACGGCACCGTGCCGAAGACATTGCCCGCGAAGGAGGAGCCGATGGAGGTGAGAATCTGCGTCAGCCCCGCCACGGCAAAGCCCATGCCAAGTGTCAGGATCAGCGCCTGCCCCTGCAGCTTGTAGGACAGCACGCCGTTGAGCAGCCCGATCAGCCCGCCAAGGATAAGGACAAAGCCGAACGCCACAAAGGACGGAACCCCGAGCGTCGTGAGGAACAGCATCCCGACGTTGGCCGACCCGATGACAAAGGGGATGGAAAGGTCCAGCCCGCCCATCAGTGCCACCAGCGTCTGCCCGATGCAGGCGATGCCAAGGAAGGCCGCGAACAGAAGAATCGCCTTCACGTTCGACCCCGACAGGAACCCCTCGATGGTGAAGGAGGAGATGACGACAAGCGCCACCAGCACCATGATGCCGATGAAGGCGCTGCGCCCCGTGGCGAAGCGGCCCGAGACCTTGAAGGCAAAAAGCAGGATCGCCTCAAGCACAAGAAAGGCGATGAGGTTGGTGACAGAGCGGAAGGCGGGCACCGAGGCGGTGACGAGCAGGTAGACGATCAGCAGCGCCACCATCGCGATGATCATCACGCGGTTGGCGCGCCAGACGCCGCGAGCGTCTGACGGTGCAGCGCTTGCGGCGGACCGGCTTTCGAAAATCGTGGTGACGTAGTTCAGAAGCCAGAGCAGCACCGCGACCGAGATCACCGTGTAAAGGATCACGAGTTGGGCCTTGATCCCCTGCGCAAAGCCCACCCCCAGCCCGATGGCCGCAACGGTCAGCGCGGCTGCAAGGTTCAGCCAGACCAGCAGCGCAGAACGCGGAACCGGAAGAAGCTGCGCCCGAGGCTCGCGCGGCGGAATGTCGGTCATGGCGTTCCCCCGGAGAAGAGCGTGACCTGGCCCTGCATCGCGATCAGCGCAAAGAGTGCCAGAACCAGCGCGGCGACGAAGAGGTAAAGAAAAAGCCCCATGCGCCGCGCCGGAGCCTCGGCCTGGGTCAGGCGCGCGGCAAAGGTCAGCACCACGGCGGCCAGCGCGGCGAAGAAGGCCATGCGCTGGATCGGCGACAGCACAAGACCCGGCTCTGCGCCGCCTGCGGGCGCGGTCAGGAAATAGCGGTCAAGCAGCGGACCCTGCGCGGCGGCGGGGACGGACTCGGGCGCGAGATAGGTGTCGGCCGTCGCCACATGCAGCATGATTGCCGCGACGACAGCGCCAAGGACGACAAAGGCGCTCCATGGCGAGATAAAGCTGATATGCCGCGACAGGACCGGGACGAGCAGCGTCAGCAACAGCGACAGCACAAGGATGATCCCATAGCTCATCTGCGTGACAAAGGCCTGGATCGCGCCGAAGTTGAAGGTGGCCAGCACATAGCCGATAAGCCACAGGTTCAGCGCCCCCAGCAGCGCCCCCGTGACGCCCCCGCGCCCGCCGGCAAGGCTGACACCGCCCAGCACCAGCGCGGTCACGGCGGTCAGGGTCAGGTTCGTCCCCTGCGAAGGATCGCCCGACGCGATGAGCGCGGTATAACAGAGCGCCGCCAGCCCCGCGAACAGCCCCGCGATGACATGCGCGCCGACGCGGACAATGTTGATCCGCACGCCCGAGGTCCAGGCAGCCCGCTCGTCATACCCCATCATGCGCAGGTTTGCGTAAAAGGGCGTCAGCGTGAACAGAAGCCACCCCCCTGTCGCGATGACAAGGATCAGCAGCACCGGTGAGAAGATCGTCGTCCCCAAGCCCCAGGACGACATGAATTCCGGCGCCATCCCGCCCGGCCGCGGCAGGATCACAAGGTTGATCCCGGTCAGCGCAAGGAACCCCGAAAGCGCGACGATGATCGGCTGCACCCGCACCCAGATCACAATCAGCGCAAAGGCAAGCTGGTAGAGGACGCCAAGGCCAAGCGCGACAAGAAACGTCCCGAACGGGCCAGAGATGATGCCCAGCATGTTGAGCTTGACGACCGAGACGTTGATGAAGGCAACAAGCGGACCCATCGCAAGGTCCACCGTGCCGCGCCCTGCCACCGCCAGTGCCATCAGCGCATAGGTGGCAAGGATCAGCGGTGCCGCCACGATGATGGCCGAGCCGAAGCCGGACAAGGACACAAGGTTCGGCCCCCGGATGACCGCCGTGCCCAGAAGCACGGCGATCAGCAGGATCGGCACCAGAAGATAGGTGCTGGAGGAAGAGGCGCGCTCGGCCATTCAGGGCAAATCCTGCGGGGTTCCGCCCGGCGACAGCCGCCCGGCGGGGAAAAGCGTCAAAGATCGATCACGCGCCGCCCCGTGGGCCGCGCCGGGGAAGAGGCGGCAGCGGCGGAAGGCCCGGACAGCGCACGGTTCCCGCCCCGGCGGTCGGGGTCGTTCTGCACGATCTTCCGGAGCACCGGCGTGATCACTTCCTTGAACTTCACCGGGTCCTCGGAGGTCGGGAAATGCCCGCCCGAGAAGATCACGCATTCCGATCCCTTGACCTTTTCGGCGGTGCGCTCGGTCATCTCGGGCGTGCAGGCAAAGTCATATTCCCCGGTCAGGAAATAGATCGGCAGCCGCCCCGAGATCTTGTGGACCTGGTCGCGGAAATCGCTGTCGACCGAATAGAAATAGAGATCTCCCTTGAAAATTCCGGGGCCGCCCTGGGCGTAGTACCACCACGTCTCCCAGCGGTATTCGTCGGGGCTTTCCGGCGACATGAGGCCAAAAACCGATGTCGCCACCGCCTCGCCGCCGTGGATGTGCGGGTGGTGCAGCGGATAGATCCACCAGCCGGGGGAATAATCGCAGGCCTCAAGCGCGATCAGCGCCGAAAACTCGGACTCGTACTTCAGCGCCAGATGCAGGCAGATGTTGCCGCCCATGGACTGGCCCATGATGACCGGCTTCCTGAGGTCGAGCGCGCGGCAGAAGGCCACAATGAACTCGCCGTAGAAGCTGGTGGTCAGCTTGTATTCATCCTCCATCAGGTACCAGTCCGACGGCGGGATCGACTTGCCGTGCCAGGGCATGTCGAAGGCGATGACGCGGAAGTTCGCCGCAATGTCGGGGTCGCACATCTGGTGGCGATACTGCCGCCCGTCGGTGCCGGCGGTGTGCAGGCAGACCATCGGGATGCCGTCGCCGGTTTCTTCGTAATAGGTCCGGTAGGTCTTGCCCTGGCAGGTGACATAGACATAGCGGCCCACGATCGGATCGTGCTGGTTCATGGCCCTCTTTCTCCTCAGACTTCGCGCATCAGGGAAAGCATGCGGGTCAGCGCCCGCATGTTCTGCCAGAAGGGAAGCGTATTGCCGTCGATGATGAGCTGCTTGTGCAGCGGATGCGCCATCGCCCAGATGTCGTTGAACATCGGCGGCGGGATCTGCATCGCGAACTTGGCCCAGGCACTCGACGGCGCACGCAGCGCAAAGTCAAAGCCCATGTCATTGGGCGTCAGCCCTTCCGAGATGCGGGCGATCTTGCCGCCGCGCACCTCGATCAGGAATTCGGTCTCGTCCACGCCAAGGACGAAGCGGTTGTTGAAGAACCGGCCGATGACCGGCAGGATCCTGTCTTCGTTGACGCAGCGCGCCCAACGTTCGATCCATTCCAGATCGAAGCTCTTCCTGCTGCCGTATCGGCTCATCGGGGTCCTCCTTCAGGGTTCGGCAGGGGTTTCATGGGGTTGGCAAGGGGTTGCGGGCCGGTCCGTAGACCGCGGAAAAGCTTGCCTGGTCGATGGCGGCGGGCAGGATGGCGGCGGCAAAGGCGGACAGGTCCGCATCGGGCGGGATGGCCACCCTGGGCACCTTCAGCGCGTAAAGCGTGAAGACATAGCGGTGCTGGCGGTCGGGGGGCCAGGGCCCGCCCCATCCGCGCCCGAAGCCCGGGATGCGGAAGGTGACGAAATCCGGATTGAGTTCGGCCGCGCCCGCAGGCATGGCGAGCGACCCCGAGGCCCCTTCGGCCAGGTCGCGGACATGGCCGGGAATGTCGTGGACCAGCCAATGGGCGAAACTGCGGGGAAAGTTGAATTCGGGCGGCAGGTCCGGGTCGGTCACGGCAAGCGCGAAGCTGGCCGTACCCGCAGGCACACCCTGCCAGCGCAACGCAGGCGAGGTGCGGTTCGCCTCGGCAAATCGTTCGGGAACGACGCCACCCTGAGGGATGTCGGGCGCGATCAGAAGGAAGCCGGACTGGTTCAGGATATTCTCCTTCGCAAGCGACGCAGTGATGCGGACGGCGCGCGCGACCGGGCGTCCGTCCCCGGTTGCGGGCCGGTCGAAGACGGGTGCCCCGGCCCCTTCGGCGTGATACGCCTCTTCCCCTGCCAGGGCCTCGCCGGGCAGGGGCGCGGTCGCGCGCCGGCCGAACATGGCATTCAGGATGACATGCGTATCGAAGGGCGGCCCGAAGGCCGAGGACACCGCCCCGCCCCGGAAGACGAGCACGCGCGAACAGAGGTTGAGGAATTCTTCGATCTCGGAAGACAGGAACACCACGGCGTTGCCGCGCGCGGCGAAGTCCCGCAGGTTGCGGTAGAGGTCGAGCTTGGCCCCGATGTCGATCCCCCGCGCCGGATCGTTGAGCACGAGGACCCCCGGTTTTTCGGCAAAGGCGCGCGCGATCAGCACCTTTTGCTGGTTCCCGCCCGACAGCGAGGTGATGGGGTCGTCGGGGGCACCCATCTTGATGGCAAGCTTCGCAGCCTCCCATTCAAACACCGGGACAAGCTTGGTGCGGTTGACGAGGTTCAGCCAGCCGCCCGCCCGACAGGCGTGGAAGACCGGCAGGACCATGTTCTCGAAAATGCCGAGATTGGCGAAGATGCCTTCCTTCTTCCGGTCGCCCGAGACATAGGCGATCCCGTTTTCGCGGGCCGAGGGCAGGTCGGTCACCGCCCCGGCCATCCCGTCGCGGACGACAGCGATGCGCCCGCCGGCCAGGGGCTGCACGCCCGCAAGCGCGCGGACGAAATCGGCCTGGCCCTGGCCGTCAAGGCCGGTGATCCCGACAATCTCGCCCGGATGAAGGGTGAAGTCGAAGGCACCGGCGTCGTTCCAGACCCGGCCTTCGGTCAGCCGCAGCATGGCGTCCGAAGAAAGGGGTGCGGCAGGGGATTGCGTGCCTTGCGCCTTCCCGCGCTCGGGTCCGGCGATCAGGGCAAGGATGCGCGCCTCGGTAATCCCGTCTTTTTCAAGGGTGCCCACAGTGCGTCCGTCGCGCAGCACGGTGGCCCGGTCGGCGATGCGGACCAGTTCGGCAATCCGGTGCGTCACGATCAGGATCGCCGTTCCGCGCCGCTTGAGCTCGCGCATCTTGCGAAACAGCCGTTCCGTCGATTCAAAGTCAAGCGCGGCGGAGGATTCATCCAGGATCAGCACCCGCGGATCGGTCAGCATGGCCCGCGCGATGGTGATCCACTGTTTGACCGACAGCGGCAGGTCCCCCACCGGCGTGTCAAGGCCAAGGTCGAAGCCAAGAAGCTCTGCCATCAGCGCGCCGGCCCTGGCCCGCCGCTCTTCCTGGCTGACAGCGGAGCCGAGCAGCCCGTCAGCACCCAGATAGAGGTTGTCAAGGACCGAGCATTCGTCGGCCACGAGCACCTCCTGAAACACGTTGGCAATGCCGATCTCGCGCGCCTCGTGCGGGGTCGTGGCGACCCTGCCCAGGACCGAGACCTGGCCCGCATCGGGGATAAGCACGCCCGACATGACCTTGGCCAGCGTCGACTTGCCAGACCCGTTGCCGCCGATGATGGCGTGGACCTCGCCCCCGCTGGCCCGCAGCGACACGCCATCCAGCGCCACGGTTGGCCCGAATGTCTTGCGCACGTCCGAGATTTCGATCGATACGGCGGGCATGATGGGCGGGAAACCGGAGTTGGGTGTGATGGTTCGGGCCGCCATCCCGAGGGGGCGGGCGGCCCGTCTGCCAGCCGGACTTACTGCGCCGCAGCCGGGTGCGAGGCCGGGTCATAGGCCTCGGGGTCGGCAGGCCGCAGGAAGAAGTTGTCGAGAAACGCCTTGCCCGCCCAGGCTTCGATCCCCGGATGATACCACTGGTCGGACTGTTCCGAGCAGTCAGCCGGGATCGCCGCCATCATCTGGTCACGATCCATCATGATCGGCGCGGTCAGGATCGACTGCACCTTGGGCCCCTGCCCCTGCAGCGTGCGCATCATGATGTTCCAGATCATCTCGAAATCGTCGCCCGGCGGCCAGGCATGGATCGCCCCCGAGACGAAATCGGGGTTGTTGCGCCAGTAGCACAGCGCACCGAGTTCCGAGCCGATGGTGAAGGGGATCATCTCGCGCCCCGACTGCTGCAATGCCCGCAGCGCGCCCAGTTCCGAGGCCGACTGGATGATGATCCCGTCAAGCTGGCCGGGATTGGTGGCCAGCCAGCGCTGGATTTCGGCCTGCGCGACCTGGTCGGTCCACATCCCCGCGATCTGGCCCACGACCTTGACATCGGGAAAATCGGCCAGCGCGGCCTGGATACCCACGTTCTGGCTGTCCGAGGCCGAGGCGCCGGGGATGCCTTCGACGACCAGCACGTTGCCCGCCCCGCCGATCTCGTTGGCCATCCATTCGCCCATCATCCGCCCGCCGACCACGAAGTTGGCCGAAGAGTTGATCGCATAGGGGCTGGTCAGATAGCCGATGCCCGAAAACACCGGAACGCCCTGCTGATGGGCGTAGTCCACCGTGGCGTTCAGCGCGGTGGGGTTCGAACAGCAGACGATGATCGCATCAACGCCCTGGTCGACAAGCTGGCGCATCTGCTGGATCTGGACCGAGTCGTTCAGGTTCGACTGGGTGATGATCACCTCGTCGATCAGGCCCAGTGCCTTCCACTTCGGAATGATCTCGTTCTGCAGGCGGTCCATGACGGCGGCGCGCCAGGTATTGCCGGCATAGGACGACGCATAGCCGATCGTCCAGGGCGGCGGATTCCCGGCGATGAAGTCGCGGTAGGCGCTTTGTCCGATGGGCTGCATCGGATCAAGGAATTCGGGGTTGTACAGAGCGTCGCGAATCTCGGCGGGCAGTTCGCTCACATCGGCGGCGGCGGGGCCCGCAATGGCGGCGGTCAGGCAAAGCGCCATCGGCCGCAGCAGGGCTGCGTTCAGAAGTTTCATGTCTCCTCCCTGGGTCCCGTTGTGGACATGCGGCAAACGTGCCGCCGTGGGACGATATCACCGTCTGTGGAGGGTGCCGGAAACGGAAATAGCTTTTTCGTATATCCGCCATACCGAAACGCTATTGAAGTATGCCTGCGTCAGGCCTGGCCGGAATCTGCCCAAGGTATTGCCATCTATGTCAAATACAACTTCCTGCGCCACCATCCGGGGCAGCGGGGCGACGATGTCATCTGACAGGGGTTGCCTGTCAGGCGATCCCGCCAAGGCAGAGGTGTTTCACCGGCAGACCGTCATCGGTCCCGTGCCTTGACCCTTCGCAGGCCGGCCCGGCTGCTTGATCCCGCCAAACGGTGCCCCCCGGCCAAGATCAGCCCCCGCTTCGCGGGTGCCTGCGGCGGTGCCGTGACCTGCGGTGAAGCCCCGCCTGCTGCCGGTGGGGATCGCCGCAGAGGCGCAGGCACCGCCGGCAGGGCCCGCGGCCGCCGGCCCCATCGGGATCGGAGTGGCAGGCGGTCGGCGTTCCCAGGGCAACGGGTCCAGGTTAACGTGGTGGATCATTCAGGATTGCCTTGAGGGTTTCGGTGTTCCGGCCTGCGGCTTTTCGGGCAGTCTTGAGGGATCGCTTGCCCTTTCCGGCGCGGAGCATGTTGAAGGCAAGGCGGCGGACGAGGGCCATGTTTCGGGCACCGTGGCCTCGCCTGAGCCGCAACTGGTCTTCCCTGAAGACGACGTCCATGACCCAATGGAGGCTCTCGATGCCCCGGTGGCTTCGGACGGCCGTTGCGGCGCGTTCGGGTGCCAGGGCGGCGGAGGAGATGACGTATCTGGTTTCGCGCGGGATTTTTCCCATGTTTCGCGCGGGATTTTTCCCATACGTCCGACCTCTGTGGTGGAGCGGACGAGGCTTGTGAGGCCGGGGAAGCGGTGTTCGCCCGGGTGGCGGCGGTCGCCGGTCAGCCATCCGGCCTCAAGGCTGACAGGGATGGTGCGGGTTTCGATGCGGCCATGGTCCTTGTCGGTCACCGTGATGCTGGCAAGCCCGGTGGTGGCGGGGTCTTCGAAACAGGCCGCAACCCCGTCATGCAGGGTCGGCTGGTTGCGTTTGAGCGCCAACAGAGCGCCGCCGCCCCCGGCGGGCACCGCCCCGGCGATGGCCGGATTGGTCGCGATCGCGTCGATGGTTGCGCGTGGGCCCCTGAGGGTCAGGCGTTCGGGGATCGCCCGCATGGCGGCGCAGTCGCTGTCCCTGGCCCCGACCGCCTCTTGCGCCGGCACGAGGCGCCGGGTCGAGGCGCCGGGTCGGGGCCCAGGCCGGGACCAGATGGACCGGCCTGATCTGCGCACCCGTCCCGCCGCTGCGCCGCAGGCCTTTGCCATCCAGCGCGATCAGGTCGGCGGCACCGGGCCGCAGGCCCCGCGCCCGGGCCGTGAAACAGGCCTCGAACAGCGCCGGATCGATCCGGTTCAGCACCACCCGAAGCCAGTCCTCCTTCGGCGTTCCAAGGCAGAACTCTGCGTATTCCTTGGGGAAATCCCGGTGGACAACACCCCGGTCCGCAATCCCGTCACAGTCGTCGCAGCCCGCGATCGTGGCGCAGGTGACCAGAAACAGCACCTCCCGCAACGGATACCGGACCTTGCAGCCCTCGCGCGGGTCCCCAACCGCCCCGAAATGCTCCGGCATCAGCGCAAGACGATCCCTGACAAAAACCTGTTCCATGACGGCTCACCTCCCGCCACCACAAGACTCAGATCAAGCCACGACCCGCCACCCCAGACCGAAATCCGT
>JADCEL010000047.1 GCA_020250125.1 Rhodobacter sp. | reverse complement strand
ATGGCATCCGGGTCCGGCCATTCGCCCCTCCGGGCGGGAACAGGAAACGCACCGCGTTTCCCCCGCCCGCGCGGGACGGTGCCCTGCAGACCGGCAGGTTCAGGCACCACGATAGGCCAGCGCCCGCCAGGGGCTTTGGCCCCCGACCGGTCCTGATCCCAGCGTGGCGCTGTGGCAGGGGCGATGGCCCCTGCCAGGATGCGCAAGGCGCGCGCAACCGGAAGAGGTGCCCGCTTTCCAGCCAGGCAGCCCCTGCGACCGGCACTTTTCCGCCCCCCTTAACCGCTGACACCCGCCCAGCCCTCGATCAGCCGGGATTGCAGGCCGCGGGCGCGTTTGGCCCAGGCGGCGCCACCGGCGGGCTGTTCGCGTTCGGACAGGGGAACCGCATCGCGGCGCGCGGTGTCAGCCGCATAGATCGTGAAGACCAGGCTGCGCCCGTCCGGCGCAGCGATGTAACCGCTGAGCCCCGAGACAAAGTTCAGCGTGCCGGTCTTTGCCACAACCCTGACCGGGCCGCCTGTCTGCCTGCGCCCCGTGGCATCGCGCAGCGCAAAGGGCTTCAGCAGCGCAGGCAGCGGCCCGTCCCTTGCGCGGATCAGCGCCGCCACCATATCGGCGGGGGCGACCCGGCTGTCCGACCCAAGGCCGGAATGGTCGACAAACCGCCCCGCCCGGCCAAAGCGCTGTGCGGCCCAGCCGCTCATGCGACCGGCCGAGGTGGCAAGCGTCTTGACGCCGTCGCCCGTCGCGGTCAGCCCCACGACTTCGGCGGTCAGATTGGTGGAAAACTTCAGCATGTCCCGCAGAACCGCAGGCAGCGGATTGCTGGCCGCCTGCACCAGGACGGCACCCTCGGGGCGGCTGCGCACCGGGGCGGGCGCGGGCAGATCAATGCCCTGCGCGCGCGCCAGGGTGCGGAACACGTCGCCGGCATAGGCACCGGGCTGGCGCACCGGAAGCCAGCGGCTGCCGCCCTTGCCCAGCGCGGCACTGGCCACCGTCCAGGTGTCGATGCCGCCGGTTTCGGCAAAGGTGTAAACCGGCAGGTCGCGGGGAACGACCGTCATGCGGGCCATACGGACGGGGGGCACGTAAAGGTCGGATCGCGCATCCATCGCCACATCCCAGCCCTGCCCGGCGCGGCGCCATTCAAAATGCACGCGGTTGAAATTCAGGTTCAGGCCAGAGATGGACGGGTTGTAGCCGACATGATCGGGCTGGTCACCGTCGATCTGCGGCAGGCTGGGCAAGGCACCCTCGTTCACCAGAAAGCGGCCGGACACGCTGCGCACACCCGCCGCCCGCAGATCGGCCGCCATGGCGGCGAGGACATCGGTTGACAGCGTCGGGTCGCCGGACCCCGCCAGCACCAGATCCCCCGTGATCTGTCCGCCGCTGACCGGGCCGGTCGCCATCAGCCGCGTGCCGAACCGGAAGCTGGGGCCAAGCCTTTCCCAGGCGTAAAGGGTGGTGATCACCTTGGCCGTCGAGGCCGGGGGCAGCGGAACATCCGGATCCAGGGCGTCCACCACCTCGCCCGTCACGGCATCGACCGCCAGATAGCCGACCTGCCCGCCCAGCCCGGCCGCAGCGACGGCCGCCTGCCCGGACCCCGCCTTGCGGACCAGCGGCGCGCCCGGCGCGCCCGGTCGGGCAGGCGGGCGAGGTGCTGTCAGCGGGGCTTCGGCCAGAACCGGCGCGGCAGCGCCCGCCATCAGGCCTGCAATCACCCAGCGCCGCGTGACCATTGAGCCCCCCTGCCGACCCCGCACACCCAAGCTACAGCCCGCCTGCGCCGACGGCAAGCGGGCAGCGCGCGTTGTGTCGGCAGCGCCAAACAGGTCCGCGTCAGGGAGCGCAGGATTTGTCCGGTTTGAGGCTTTGCCAGGGCGGCCCCGGCGGCATCCTGGCGGCGACCGGACCCGCCGGAACGCGGAGCACGCGACCCTGGCGCGCTGCAGCGGCGTGGCGTTACGGGCGCGGTCCGCGCCGGGCAGAACGCCGCCCGCCGCCCAACGCCTGACAAGGTGCTGAGAACGTGCCAACCGCAGGGGCTGCCCGACCGGAAAGAGGGACCCTCTTGCGCCTGCGCGCGCGCTTTGCGCATCCTGGCAGGGGCCATCGCCCCTGCCACAGCGCCACGCTGAACCCACGCCAGCCGGGGGCCAAAGCCCCCGGCGGGCGCTTCCCGCCCGCCCCTGCCGGGCGCTGGCCTGTGTTGGTGCGGGTTGCACGGGTCTTTGCGGGAGCGTCGCGCAGGGGCGGGGGAAACGCGGGTCGCGTTTCCTGATCCCGCCCAAAGGGGGAACCCCTGTCCCCGGACCGGAAGGATTTTCCCGGCAGGCAGGCGGCAGGATTGAATTTCTTTGCAGCCTGCTAACGGTGCCACTCGCCCCGCGCGCGGATGGCACTGGAGGACAGATCGACCAGCGGCATCGTGACAAAGGCCCAGGCCGGCGGTGCGCGCAGGCCAAGCCCGCCGGGGGGCACTTCTGCGGCGCGGAACATCCGCGCCGCCACCGACCGGCGCGCCGCAATGCCAAAGCCGGGCCGGGCCATGACCCCCACGGGCACACGGGCCAGGATGCTCTGCCAGCGGTCCCAGCGGTGAAACTGCACCAGATTGTCGGCCCCCATCAGCCAGACAAAGCGCACGCCCGGGTAAAGCGCCGTCAGCCGGTCCAGCAGGGCGGCGGTGTGGCGGGTGCCCAGAAGCACCTCCAGCCCGGTGATGACCACCCTGGGGTCGCCGATCACGGACCTTGCCTGCGCGATCCGGGTTGCCAGCGGGGCCGGACCTTCGGCCTTCAGCGGGTTGCCGGGGCTGACCAGCCACCACACCCGGTCCAGCCCGAACCGCTTGAGCGCCTCGCGCGTGACATGGGCATGCCCGGCATGAGCCGGATCAAACGACCCGCCGAGCAGGCCCACGACCATGCCCGGCAGTGCGATGGGGAAGCCTTGCCTCATGAACTGCCTTGTACCCGTTTGACCCTTCGCAGGAGTAGCAAGTTGCGCCTTGCGCCACCAGAACCCGGCTTCACGATCCTTCAAATTCCCCGACTCAAGCCAAAGCAGCCCCGGCCGGGTGCAGAGGACGTGACAGCCCCAAGGGCTGCATGACCGGAAAGGAAGAGAATCCCCCTGCGTTACGGCCGGGGCCAATGCCCCGGCCACGCGCTGTGCGTGCAGCACGCCCGCCGGGGGGCCAAAGCCCCCGGCCAGCACCTGACCCGGCGGGCACTTCGCCCCCGCCGGGTCGGGTGCTGGCCTTTTGTGGTGCCTGGACCGACCGGTCTACAGGGCACCGTCGCGCGCGGGCGGGGAAACGCGGGTCGCGTTTCCTGTCCCCGCCCACACTGACGAAAGCAGTTTCACCGCTCAAATGGCAGGGGCCATCGCCCCTGCCGCAGCGCCACGCTGATCCTTGACCAGCCGGGGTCCAAAGCCCCCGGCCAGCGCCCGACCCGCCCATGGCGGGCGCTTCACGTCCGCCGGGTCGGGCGCTGGCCTTTTGTGGTGCAGCTGGTGCCGGCCCGGGTTTCGGCGTTCCGTCGGCGCGGGGGAAACGCGGTGCGTTTCCCTGTCCCCGCCCGGAGGCGGCACCGAAGGTCTTTCTGCGTTTCGCCAGCCCCCACTGCCATGGCAACGGCCATTGCCTTTGCCACATCTTCACGGTGACACCTGACCGGCCGGGGACCAAAGCCCCCGGCCAGCGCCCGACCCGCCCCCGGCGGGCGCTTCACGCCCGCCGTGTCGGGCGCTGGCCTTCTGCTGTTCCCGGACCTGCCAGTCTGCGGGGCACCGTCGCGCGCGGGCGGGGAAACGCGGGTCGCGTTTCCTGTTCCCGCCCGGAGTGGCGGAAGCACCCTCACCGCTTCAATGGCAGGGGCCATCGCCCCTGCCACAGCGCCACGCTGATCCTTGTCCAGCCGGGGCCAAAGCCCCCGGCCAGCGCCCGACCCGCCCGTGGCGGGCGCTT
>JADCEL010000046.1 GCA_020250125.1 Rhodobacter sp. | reverse complement strand
GCCCCTTGCCTGCGGGCTTAAGCCCTTCGGCAATCGGATCGCGGAAAGGCTCCACCGGAGCCTTTCCGGCCGATCCTCCGGGCGCGCGGTTTCCAACCTTGCCGCGCGTTTTCCTGAGGGATTTTCGCCCAGTGTCTTCGGTTTGCACCTGGTCCTGCCGACGCCTGCGCGACACAAGACTGCGATGCTGTGTTTCCACAAATCATCATCATGCTCTCTAAAGAAACCCGTCCGCCAGACGCAGGATGCCGGTTTCGGTGCCGCGCCAGTTGGTCTGCACGGCGTCAAGGCGCCTGCGCGTCGCCGGATGATCGCGGTCCAGCGCGCCAAGGCGGACAAGCAGGGCGGCAATCACGGCCTCGGAGGCGCGGGAATTGCCGTCGGCAATCTTCACGGCGATGCCGCACTGCCGGTCGGGAAGAATGGCAACGAAGACGGCCTCGGCCCCGGTCTTGATCGCCACGCGCCCGCCCATGGCGCGCATCAGTTCCGTGCAGGCCCGCCCCTCGCCCGCGACCAGATCGGGATGGTCGGCCATGGCGCGCACCAGCCGGTGCATCGCCCGCTGGCGGAGATCGCCGGCATCCGTCGCGCCGGCAAAGCGGCCCATGGCGCGCGCCAGCCCGTGCAGGGTGGTGGCGAGATTGGGGGCCGAACAGCCGTCAATGCCAAAGCCCGGCGAGGTTTCGCCGGTCACCTCTTCGGTGGCGGCACGGATGGCGCGCTGGATCGGATGGTCGGGGTCCACATAGTCTGGACCGGCGCGCAGGTGCCGCGTCAGCGTCAGAAAGCCCGCATGCTTGCCCGAACAGTTGTTGTGAATCTGGCAGGGCCTTTCATGGGCCCGCACCAGCCGGTCATGCTCTGCGGTGTCAAAGGGCCAATGCGACCCGCAGCGCAGATCGGCCTCGGCCAGGCCCAGCCCGTCAAGCCAGCGCGTCACCATGCCGGTGTGCAGACCGGCACCCTGATGGCTGGCGCAGGCCAGCGCCAGCTGCGCGGGCGTCAGCCCGGCCGCATCCGCCGCGCCGCTTTCGATCAGCGGCAGGGCCTGAATCATCTTGCAGGACGACCGGGGGAAGATCACCGCCCCGGGGTCCCCCCAGGCCTCGATCACCCCGCCCGCCGTATCGCAGATCACCGCATGGCCGGAATGGGCGCTTTCCGGCAGCCCGCCGCGCCAGAGTTCGACCATCGGAAGTGCCCCTTGGCTGCCTGCCATTTCAGCATGTCCCTCACGCCTGCGCGATTTTGCGCCCATTGGGCTTTCACGCTTTGCCGGATTTGCGGTATGGGACGGATATCGGGTTGAAAACTTCTGCGCCACAGGAAAAACTGCGGCAGAAGCGGCGAACAGCCGCCGGGTGCGGGGAATGGCAGCGTGGAGGCCGTGAACGAATGGCAGCATGGATCTTGACCGGCCTGCGCGGCGCAGTGCTTGGACTGGCGGCGGCAGGGGCGATGGCGGCCGGCGCCGTGGCGCAGGAATCGACGAACCGCGTCGCAACAAAGACGGACTGGAGCGTTTTCACCGAAGAAAACCCCAAGGAATGCTGGGGCGTGTCCAGCCCCAAGGAAACGGTCAATACGCGCGATGGTGCCCCGGCCACGGTTCGGCGCGGCGATATCCTGCTGTTCGTGACCTTCCGTCCCGGATCGGGCGCAGTCGGCGAAGTGTCCTTTACCGGGGGCTATCCCTTTGCGCCGGGATCGACCGTGAACATGACGATCGGCGACAGCAGCTTTGAGATGTTCGTGGACGGCGAATGGGCCTGGCCGGCAAACGCCGCCGATGACGCCGCGATGCTGGCGGCGCTGAAGGCAGGCTCTTCGGCGGTGCTGACGGCGCGGTCGGCACGCGGAACGCAGACGAAGGACACCTTCTCGCTCTTGGGTTTCACGGCGGCGATGGAGGAATCCGAAGCGCGCTGCAAGTAAGCCAAGGGCCTGGGGCTGTTGCCCCCGGACCGACCTGCGGACCAGGCGGCAGGGTTCGGATTGGTGCCGCGTCAGGGAATCAAGGCTGCGGACCCTGCAAAGGTCATACGCCCCTTGATTGCCGGTAGGCTGCGATCATATCGTCAAGCGGAACGCCGTCGATGGTTACGCCGGTCAAGCGGCAGTTGTTCAGGGCCGCCCCGGAAAGGTTCAGGTTCTGGAAAACGGAACCTGACAGGTTCACATCGTTAACCTGCCAGCCCGACAGGTTACTGTCGTTGAACCGGGCACCAGAGAAATTGATCTGGTTGAATGTTGTCCCGGAAAGGTTGGCATCGTTGAACCGCGAGCCGGAAAGGTCCGCATCGTTGACGTCAAGTTTTTCAGTAACCCGATGCAGCTTCATCGTTTTGTACTCCTGAACGCCAGGGTGGCAACCTGTTGTTTGTCTCTTGGGGGCAAGCGCACCCGGCTTGTCAGACTGTGCAGCCTCCACGGCGCGGCTTGCGCAACCAGCTTATCCGCTGAATCCGGGAAAGCGAGAAGATGTTGATGTCTGCCCAGCCATCTGACGGCGTCACAGGAAGGTTCCGTTCCTGACGGCAAACGCCTATATGGGCCGGACACACCCCCGAGGATGCCATGACCGATCTGCCCGCCGCCCCGATCACCCAGGACGTGCTGACCCTGCCGCGCAAGCTGCCAGAGGGTGGCCCGGTCAACCTGATCGGGCTGACGCGCGATCAGTTGCAGGCGGCGCTGCTGGCGGCAGGCACGCCCGAGGCGCAGGTCAGGATGCGCGCGGGCCAGGTCTGGCAGTGGCTCTACAATTGGGGGGTGCGCGATTTTGCGCAGATGACCAACCTGGCCAAGGATTTCCGGGCGCGGCTGGCCGGGAATTTCACCATCGAACTGCCGCAGGTCGTCACCCGCCAGATCAGTGCCGACGGCACGCGCAAATACCTTGTGCGCATCGCCGGCGGGCATGAGGTGGAAACGGTCTATATCCCCGAAGAGGGGCGTGGCACGCTGTGCATTTCCTCGCAGGTTGGCTGCACGCTGACATGTTCCTTTTGCCACACCGGCACGCAGAAGCTGGTGCGCAACCTGACGGCGGCCGAGATTGTGGGCCAGGTCATGCTGGCGCGCGACGATCTGGGGGAATGGCCGGTCAAGGGTGCGCCCAAGGTGGAAACGCGGCTGATTTCCAACATCGTGCTGATGGGCATGGGGGAACCCCTGTACAATTTCGAAAACGTCCGCGACGCGATGAAGGTGGTGATGGACAACGAAGGCATCGCGCTGGGTCGCCGCCGCATCACCCTGTCGACCAGCGGCGTGGTGCCGGAAATTGCCCGTACCGCGCAGGAAATCGGCTGTCTTCTGGCTGTCAGCTTTCATGCCACGACAGATGAGGTGCGCGACCGGCTGGTGCCGATCAACCGCAAATGGAACATCGCCACCCTGCTGGACGCGCTGCGCGCCTATCCGGGGCTGTCGAATTCTGAGCGGATCACCTTTGAATATGTGATGCTGGACGGGGTCAACGACAGCAAGGACGACGCGCACCGGCTGGTGGAGCTGCTGCGCGGCATTCCGGCCAAGGTGAACCTTATTCCCTTCAACGAATGGCCGGGCGCGCCCTACAGGCGGTCGTCGGGCAACCGCATCCATGCCTTTGCCGACATCATCCACAACGCCGGCTACGCCAGCCCGATCCGCACCCCGCGCGGCGAGGATATCATGGCGGCCTGCGGCCAGCTGAAAAGTGCGACCGAGCGGGCGCGGAAAAGCCGGGCGGCGGTGGCGTAGCGGGTGGGGTTTCGCGCCCGATGCCCACTGTGTTACGATGCCAAGGTTTCCGTGCCCATACCAAGCAAAAGGTGGGCCGCATTGCCCTGAAAGAACACGCAGGCAACAGAGCCTGCCGAAACACTCAGGCTGCGAGTAATTTCAAGAAGCTGCTCGGGGGTGATTGTCTTCCAATTGATGTCAAGCGTGCCCATCGATCAACTCTCCACTCGCAAACTGTTTAAGAACACGCTCATCGAACCGCATTTCAGGCAGCGGGGTAGGACTTCCATCCGCAAATGTTCGGTAAGCCACAGACTTTTCCCAACGCAGCCTCCCCTTCAGTCCCTCGTACAGGTCGGCCCAGATCAAAAGCATTTCATCCTGAATCTGTCGGGACGGAAACTTGTCGCGCTTGCCTGCCACATAGTCCGCCATGGTCAGCCCGGTAACATACATTCTTTTCGGATCGGCGTGACGGTTCCAGATATAATGGCCACTTTCGTCCTTCCGAAGCTTGCCATCCTCATCACGGAAATAGTGCCATGACGGGTCATAAACCGGCATGCCCACGGTCCTGATCCGCAATATATACGTCCCTTTGCGACGGCCTTCCTCACGATCACTGGCGGATTTTGGCGGTACGGGCATTGTCCACCCGTCCACAATCTCGTAATCAACGAAACCAATGCAGGTTCCCTTATAGCAGAACAAATGGTTGGGTCGGTCATCCCGACCCCCGCCTGCGTAGGTATGCATGAATACGCTTGGGTCTTCTGTCGGTACTGACCCTTGAATACCCTGTGTCGGGCCAGGTTCGTGCAGCCAGTATTTCAACCCGTCGACCGTCTCCAGCCAAGCTTCACCTTCCGGCGGCGACAGGGTTTTGGTGTATTTGCTCATCGAACTGATCACTCCATACCCGCCATGACGGCGTTGCCCATCGCATTGCCGCACGGCATGGCTGGAATGCTAGCGGCCTGCGAGGGCGCGCGTCAACGCAAGGGCCCCTGTGCGAAGGGGCACGCATGGATTGACCGCCGCCGCGCACCTGCTACGGCTGTGCCATGACCCCCGTCCTGCCCAATGCCGCCGCGCGCCGCCTGTTCCTGCATCTGCACGGGCTGGGCGAGGTGCCGGCCGGACCGGCGAAGGGGGCCGATCTGGCGGCGCTGATCGCGCGCATCGGCTTTGTGCAGGTGGACAGCATCCCCACCGTGGAACGCGCGCACCACATGATCCTGTTCGCCCGCCGTCCGGCCTACCGGCCGCCGGCGCTGAAGCGCCTGCTGGAGCGGGACCGGGCGCTGTTTGAACACTGGACGCATGATGCCTCGGTCCTGCCCATCCATCTGTTCCCATACTGGCAACTGCGCTTTGCCCGCGATGCCGGCCGGCTGCACGGCAACTGGAAACGCTGGTTCCGCGACGGGTACGAGGCGCAGTTTGACACCATCCTGAACCGGATTGCCCGTGACGGGCCTGTCACCTCATCGGACGTGGGCGAGGGTGAGGCGCGTGGACGGGGCGGCTGGTGGGACTGGCATCCGTCCAAGACCGCGCTGGAATGGCTGTGGCGCACAGGCCAGGTGCAGATCACCCGGCGCGACGGCTTTCAGAAGGTCTATGACCTGACCGAACGGGTGATCCCACCGGCGCACCGCCTGCCCTGCCCGCCGGTTGACGCCGTGGTGGACTGGGCCTGCGCCTCGGCGCTGGACCGGCTGGGCTTTGCCACGCCGGGCGAGATTTGCGCCTATTGGAATGCCGTCACCCCGCAAGAGGTGCGTGCCTGGTGCAAGGCGGAACTGGCCGCAGGCCGGATCACCGAACTTGCCGTCGAAGGGGCCGATGGCAGCCACCGCCACAGCCTGGCCCGGCCCGATGTGCCGGCCCGCGCCGCCGCCGCCCCTGAGCCGCCCGCGCGGCTGCGTGTTCTGTCGCCCTTTGATCCGGCGCTGCGCGACCGGGCGCGGGCGGAACGCCTGTTCGGCTTTCACTACCGGATCGAGGTTTTCGTGCCCGAGGCGCAGCGGCGCCATGGCTATTACGTCTTTCCGCTGCTGGAAGGGGCGCGGCTGGTGGGGCGGATCGACATGAAGGCGCGGCGGGATACGGGCGTGCTGCAGGTGCGCGCGCTGTGGCCCGAAGCGGGCGCGCGCTTTGGCGCGGGCCGGATGGCGCGGCTGGCGGCAGAGCTGGACCGGATCGCGCGCTTTGCCGGGTGTGATCGGGTGGGCTTCGACGATGGCTGGCTGCGCGGGGTGCTGACCTGAGCCGCGCGGGGGCCTTCCGCCCTGCCGGTGAATCTTCGTGCCCAAAAGGGCGTCAGCAGGGGTCAACCCAGCTGTCGATGATCTTCATGGCCTCGTCCACGGTTTCCACAAAGCGGAACAGGTCAAGGTCAGCGGGGGCAATCAGACCCTCATCCGCCAGTGCCTGCCAGTTGATCACGCGGGTCCAGAATTCGCGCCCGAACAGCAGGAAAGGGATGCGCTTCATCCGCCCGGTCTGGATCAGGGTCAGGCTTTCGAACATCTCGTCCATGGTGCCAAAGCCGCCGGGAAAGATGCAGATCGCCTTGGCGCGCATCAGGAAATGCATCTTGCGGATCGCGAAGTAGTGGAAGTTGAAGCACAGGTCGGGCGTGACATAGGGGTTTGGCGCCTGTTCATGCGGCAGCACGATATTGAGCCCGATCGAATGGCCGCCCGCCTCTTGCGCGCCGCGGTTGCCGGCCTCCATGATCCCCGGCCCGCCGCCGGTGATGACCACGTCTTCGCGCCCATAGCTTTCCAGGCTTTTTTCGGTGATGCGGCGCGCAAGGTCGCGGGCGACCTCATACCACGCGGCCAGCCCCCGGGCGCTGCCTGTCTGTTCCGGCCCGGAAATGCGCGCGCTGCCCATCAGGATGACGGTGGACCGGATGCCGCGTTCATCCAGGACCAGTTGCGGCTTCAGCAGTTCCAGTTGCAGGCGCACCGGACGCAGGTCGTCGCGCATCATGAAATCCGCATCCGCAAAGGCCAGCCGGTAAGCCGGGGCGCGGGTCTGCGGGGTATCGGGAATCTGATCTGCGGCGGCGACATCGGCACCACTGTCGCGGAACGGATGGCTGCGGGGGCTGTCGTCTTTCATCGCGGACTCGCTGGATTGCGTCATGTCACCTGCCCGTCTATAGGCTGAACCGGATCAGGACCATATGAAACCGGAGACGCCCGATGTCCCATGCCGCCCTTGAATCTGCCATCGATGCCGCGTGGGAGGGCCGCGATGCCATCACGCCCGCCACCACGGGTGCGGCGCGCGACGCTGTGGAAGCCACGCTCGAGGCGCTGGACAAGGGCCGGCTGCGGGTGGCAGAGCGCGGGGCCGACGGCACCTGGCATGTGAACCAATGGGCCAAGAAGGCGGTGCTGCTGGGCTTCCGGCTGCACGACATGGACCATCAGTCCGGCGGGGCGCAGGGCGGCGGCTGGTGGGACAAGGTCGACAGCAAGTTCAGGGGCTGGGACGCGGCCCGCTGGCGCGAGGCGGGGTTCCGCGCCGTCAACGGCAGCATCGTGCGCCGGTCGGCCTTTATCGCCAAGGGCGTCGTGCTGATGCCGTCCTTCGTCAATCTGGGGGCCTATGTCGATGAGGGGACGATGGTGGACACCTGGGCCACGGTCGGGTCCTGCGCGCAGATCGGCAAGAACGTACACCTGTCGGGCGGTGTCGGTATTGGCGGCGTGCTGGAACCGATGCAGGCGAGCCCGACGATCATCGAGGACAACTGCTTTATCGGGGCCCGGTCCGAGGTGGTGGAAGGCTGTGTCGTGCGCGAAGGTTCGGTGCTGGGCATGGGCGTGTTCATCGGCAGGTCGACCAGGATCGTCGACCGCGAGACGGGCAGCGTCACCTTTGGCGAGGTGCCGGCCGGATCGGTCGTGGTGGCAGGATCGATGCCGTCCAAGGGCGGCATCAACCTGTATTGCGCGGTGATCGTGAAAAAGGTCGATGCCCAGACCCGCAGCAAGACCAGCATCAACGAATTGCTGCGGGATTGAGCAGGGACAAATGCAAGAGCACCGCTAACGTAATGGGACTGCCAAGAAATTCTTCGAATCAGTTAAGGCATTGTTCCAAAGCACTGACGATCAAAGCGCGCTCGGGGCCGGTCAGCACCTGCACCTTGCGGGCGAAGACCAGCAACTCTTCAGCAACGGAAACATCAATTTCGCCAGTCTTTTCCCCCAAGTTCATCAACAAGACCGATAAGTGTCTGATTTCATTCAGGCGGAATGGCCAGAAATGTTACAACAAGAGTGCTGTCAGGCTGGCTTTGGCAGGTTGAGTGTTTCGAAGAGTTCCAGTTGCTCCGGTGTGGTTTT
>JADCEL010000045.1 GCA_020250125.1 Rhodobacter sp. | reverse complement strand
GTCGGGCGCTTGCCTTTCGTGGTGCCTGGACCGACCGATCTACAGGGCACCGTCGCGCGCGGGCGGGGGAAACGCGGGTCGCGTTTCCTGTTCCCGCCTGCACTGACGAAAGCACTTTCACCGCTTCAACGGCAGGGGCCATCGCCCCTGCCACAGCGCTGCGCTGACATCAGGACCAGCCGGGGGCCAAAGCCCCCGGCCTGCGCCCGACCCGCCCATGGCGGGCGCTGGCCTTGGTTGCGCTTGCAGGACGGGTCTTTATGGGAGCGCGGTCCCTGACCGGGCGCGGAAGCGCGGTGCGGTTCCGGATCTGCCCGGAATGGCACGCCGCCTTTCCGGCGGATCAGGATGATGCTCCTGTCCAGACAGCGGCGGGATGCTTTTCAGCGCCCTGTCAGATCAGGCCCCGCCCGGCAAGGTTGCGCATCAGGGCCGCCGTGCCAAAGGTCCATTCCGGGGCCGCGGTCGCCAGCCGCACCGTGTTGACAAGCGTGCCCAGAGCCGTCGCGGAAATGGTCACGACATCGCCCATGTGATGGGTGAAGCCCTGGCCGGGCGCATCGCGGTCCTGCACGGGGGCAAACAGCGTCCCCAGATACAGCATGAACCCGTCGGGATACTGATGGTGGCGCCCGCATGTCTGGCGCACCAGATCGGCCGGATCGCGGCTGATCCGGTTCATCGATGACCGGCCGGTCATCACGAAGCCGTCCCTGCCTTCGACCCGCAGCGAAAGTTCAAGCCCGCGCACCTCGTTCAGGCCGAAGCCAGCGTCGAAGACCCGCACGAAAGGCCCGATGGCGGCGGCGGCGTTGTTATCCTTGGCCTTGCCCAGCAGCAGCGCCGAGCGGCCTTCGACATCGCGCAGGTTCACGTCATTGCCCAGCGTTGCCCCTGCGATGCGCCCCGTTGAGTCAACCGCAAGCACCACTTCGGGCTCGGGGTTGTTCCACGAGGACACCGGATGCAGCCCGACACTGGCACCCCAGCCCACGGCGGCCATCGGCTGCGCCTTGGTGAAAACCTCGGCATCCGGTCCGATGCCAACCTCGAGGTACTGCGACCACAAGCCTTCGGCCAGCAGGACGCGCTTCACTTCGGCCGCCTTGTCAGAGCCGGGGATCAGCCCCCGCAGGCTGTCACCGATCGCAGCGGCAATCCGGTTGCGGATCGCTTCGGCCCGGCTGGCATCGCCTGCGGCCCGCTCTTCGATCACGCGCTCGACCATCGATCCTGCGAAGGTCACGCCACAGGCCTTGACGGCCTGCAGATCGCAGGGGGCCAGAAGCCGCGTCTGCGCGCTGCCGGCTTCGGTCGACATCGCGGCAATCTCGTCCAGCCCGCCGATGTCCTCGCCGGTCCGGGCTGCGACAAAGCCGGGTATGTCAATGATTTCCAGCAGATCGCGCAAGGTGGGGGCCGCGCGCGACGTGATGTCGACGACCCGCCCCCCGCGCAGGGTGACCACGGCCGGGCCAAGCCCTGCGCGCCAGACACGTCCAACAAAAAGCCCGTCGGGGGGAAGATCGATCATCATGCTGCCTTTGCGGTTTGCGCAGGCAGGTTAGGCAAACCGCAGCAATCTGCAACCGCTTCCCGCCAGAAACCCCGGTCTGGCCGCAAAAGCCATCGCGGATACCAGAATGACCATCTCCGGGCAGGGGGGGCGGGCCGGTCGGGGTCGTTGCCTGGGGTCCGTGGCGAGGATAGACCGGGCGCGGTCAAAGCCCCCATGGCAGCCGGATCGCACGGACACCGCGCCATATCTGTCTGCTCCGGCCGGGCTTTACGGCAGCGGCAGCATCACGTCCGCAGGCCGCCGGACCATGCCGCGCCGCCGCCATGCCGCATCATGATCCGATGCCGGACCGGGCCGGGGATCAGACCCAGACCTGATCGGGGTCGGGCAGGGGAATGGCATCAAGCAGCTCGCGCGTATACGCCGCCTGTGGTGCGGCAAACAGCCGGCCGGTCGCCGCCTGCTCGGCGATTGCCCCATGGTGCAGGACCAGAACCCGCGAGCACAGCCGTCGGATCACCGAAAGATCATGGCTGATGAAGCCAAGTGTCAGCCCAAGTTCGGCCACCAGCCGTTCCAGCAGCCTCAGCACCTGGGCCTGGCTGGACACATCCAGCCCCGAGACGATCTCATCGGCCAGGATGAACTCCGGCTCCATCGCGATGGCCCGCGCGATGCCGATGCGCTGGCGCTGGCCGCCTGACAGCTCGTGCGGATAGCGGCTGCGAAACGCCGCAGGCAGGCCGACCTGATCCAGCGCCTGCGCCACCCGCCCCGATATGCCGTCAAACCCGTGCAGCGCCAGCGGCGCGCCGATGATGGTGCCGATCCGGTGGCGCGGATTGAGCGCGGACATCGGGTCCTGAAAGATCATCTGGAACCGCCGCCGCAAGGGGCGCAGACCGGTCTCGTCCAGATGCGTGATCTCGGTGCCGTCAAAGACGATGCGGCCCCCTGTGGGTTCCAGCAGGCGCACCAGCGCACGGCCCAGCGTGGATTTGCCGGACCCCGATCCGCCGACAATGCCCAGCACCTCGCCCCGCGCGATGTCAAAGCTGAGGCCCCGCAGAATCCCGATCCGCGGGGCCGCGCCCAGCAGCGGCTTGCGGCCAAGGTCCGGCAAGGACAGCCGCAGATCGCGCACCTGATAAAGATCAGCCATCCCGCCACCCCCGGTCGGCGGCAACAACCTGCGCCTGCACGCCGTCCAGCACCTCCTGCGGCACCGGAACAAGGGAAGTGTCAGGGTCCGTGTACTTCGGCGTCGCCGCCAGCAGGGCGCGCGCATAGGGATGCGCGGGCGCGGGGAAGAAATCACGCAAGGCCGCATCCTCTACCACCAGCCCGCCGTAAAGCACCGTCAGGCTTTGGCAGACCTTGGACACAACCCCCAGATCATGCGTGACAAACAACAGCGCGGTGCCATGCCGCGCCTGCATGTCGGCAATCAGCCGCAGCACCTCTTTCTGTACCGTGACGTCCAGCGCCGTGGTCGGCTCGTCCGCAACGATCAGCTTCGGTTCGGCCGCGAAGGCGGCGGCGATCAGCACGCGCTGGCGCATTCCGCCGGACAGTTCGTGCGGATACTGGCGCAGCACCCGGTCGGGGTCGGTGATCTGCACTTCGGCCAGCAGGTCGCGCGCGCGGCCTTGCGCTTTGGTCCGGCTCCAGCCCAGGATGTCGACCAGCCGGTCGGTCATCTGCGGCCCGATCCGGCGCGACGGGTTCAGCGCCGTCAGCGGGTCCTGCGGGATCAGCGCGCAGGTTGCGCCGATGCGCCGCCGCCGGTCGGCCGGGGCAAGGCGCAACAGGTCGGTCCCCTCCAGCAGAATTTCGCCCGACAGCACCTCGACCGCGCGCGGCAGAATGCCCAGCACCGCCTTGCCGATCATCGATTTTCCGGCACCGCTTTCGCCCACCAGTCCGCGCACCTCGCCCGGTGCCACCGACAGCGACACATCGCGCAGCAGACGGTCGGGGGCGCCGCGCACGCGGGCCGACAGGTTGCGCACCTCAAGGAAACTCACCGCAGCACCGGATCGAAGCGGTCCTTCAACCCTTCGCCAAGCTGGCTGAAGCTCAGGACCGTCAGAAACAGCGTGATCAGCGGAAAGACCAGCACCCACCAGGCCTGATGCACGCTGGTCCGCCCTTCGGCGATCATCCCGCCCCAGGTCGGATCATCGGTGGAAATCGACAGGTTCACAAAGCTCAGGATCGCCTCGACGATCACGGCGATCCCCATTTCCAGCGTCAGCAGAACCACGATCAGGGGCAGCACATTGGGCAGAACCTCGACCAGCATCGTGCCCGTCCGTCCGCGCCCGGCCACCTGCGCCGAGGCGACGTAATCCATCGCCCCCTGTGCCATCGCTTCGGCCCGCACCACGCGGGCAAACCGCGTCCAGTCGATCACCACGATGGCCAGGATGATCGCGCCAAGCCCCGGCCCGATCACCGCAATCAGCAGGATCGAAAACAGCACCGGCGGAAAGGCCATCCAGATGTCGGTCAGGCGTGAAATCACCATGTCCACCCAGCCGCGCAGAAAGCCCGCCAGCAGGCCCAGCGTGGCCCCGATCACACAGGTGAGCGTGCCCGCAACCAGCGCCACCGTCATCGCCACCCGCGCCCCGTGCAGGATGCGGCTCAGCACATCCCGGCCCAGACTGTCGGTTCCCAGCCAGTAGCCGGGTTCGGTTCCGTCCATCCAGAAGGGCGGCAGGCGGGCCAGGAACAGGTCCTGCGCCAGCGGGTCTTTCGGACTGATCCAGGGGGCCAGAACTGCCGCCAGAAGCAGCAGCGTCAGCCAGCCTGCCGAAAGCCACAGCCGCAGCCCCAGCCTGCGCCGCACCTGTCCGCGCCCGTCAGCCATGGCGCAGCCGGGGGTTCAGGGCGGCACAGGCCAGATCGACGATCAGGTTCACGCCCGTGAAGATCACCGCAAACAGGATCACGATGCCCTGAATCAGGGGCAGGTCGCGGTTGATCACCGCATCGATCGCCATGTTGCCCAGACCTTCATAGGAAAACAGCCGCTCGATGATCACCGTGCCGCCGATCAGGAAGGTGAACTGCACCCCCACCAGCGTCAGCGCGGGCAGGACCGCGTTCGGCAGCGCCTCGCGGGTGATGACATGGGTTTCGCTGTAGCCCTTGGTGCGGCTCAGCGTGACATAATCCAGATGCATGGTTTCCTTCAGCGATTGCTTCAGAACTTGCCCGATGATCGCCGCCAGCGGAATCGCCAGCGCCAAAGCGGGCAGCAGCATGTGCGAAACGATGTCCCACCACAGGTCCGGACGCAGCCGGACCAGGCTTTCGATCAGGTAGAAGTTGGTCGTGAAGGGCAGATCGATCGACGGCGTCACCCGGCCCGAGATATGGAACACCGGCCACAGCACCCCGAACAGCAGGATCAGCACCAGCCCCCACAGGAAATCGGGCACCGACAGGGCCATGCCATTGGCCACGTCGATGGCGGCCTCGCTGCGGGTGCCGCGCAGCCGCGTGCCGGTCACGGCGGCAAAGCCGCCGATGACCGTGGCGATGACCAGCGCCATGACCGACAGTTCCAGCGTGGCCGGAAGACGGCCCAGCACCAGCCCCAGCACCGGCTGGCGCGTGGTGATCGAGGTGCCGAAATCACCCTGCAGCACGCCGCCCGCCCAGATCAGGAACTGCCGGAAGATCGATTTGTCCAACCCGTACAGTGCCGTCAGCCGGGCCACGTCCTCGTCCGTGGCACCGGGGGGCAGCATCATCGCAATCGGGTTGCCTGGCACAACGCGAATCACGACAAAAACAATCACCGCCACGCCGGACAGCGTGACCGCCGTGGTCAGCAAACGCAGGATGACGGCGCGGAAGAGCTGCATCACAAGGCAGGGGCCGTCCGCCTCGGGACGGCCCCGTCACGCTTAGGACCGTTTCATCAGCGCGGGCAGCAGCGCGCCCGAGGCATGCGGCGTCACCGCCACGCCGGGGGCGGCAAGGATCGGTTGCACATACTGGATCAGCGGAATGACCAGCGCGTTGTCGGCGATGTATCTGTCCACCGCCTTCCAGCCTTCGATCCGTTTTGCCTCGTCCGCCTCGCCCCAAAGCGGGCCGATCATGGCGATCAGGTCTTCGCCGTCCCAGACCGAATGCGGCGAGGGGCCGAACATCGCAAACCCGGTTGATGTGGTGGGGTCGCCCACCGCATTGCCCCAGTTGTAGAAGGCCGCAGGGGCCAGCTGATCCGCCGCGCGCAACTCAAAATGCTTGGCGATCTCGTAGACCTCGATCTCGGCCTCGATGCCCACCTTGCGCCACAGGCCGACGATGGCCTGGATCATCTCGTAATCCTTGGGCTTGAAGCCCTTTGTGGTCTGGATCTTGAACTTGACCGGGTTGTCGGGGCCATAGCCGGATGCCGCCAGCAGCTCGATGGCCTTCGCCTCGTTGTAGGGAACCTTGATCGAAGGATCAAAGGCCACGTAGTCCGGCGTTTCCAGCGTATCGATTGGCACGCCATAGCCCGACAGCAGCCGGTCCACGATCAGCTGCTTGTCGATGGCCAGGGCGGCGGCCATGCGCACGTTCGGGTCGGTCATCACCTCGATGTCGTTCAGAAAGATCATGCCGATGTCCGAAATCGGAACAGCGGTGCCGGTCAGCGTGCCGCCCGCCTTCAGCCGGTCATATTCCTCATAAGGCATTTCCAGCGTGACATGGGCGTTGCCGCTTTCAATCTCGGCCACGCGCGAGGCGGCATCGGTCACGAATTTGATGGTTACCGTTTCGAACTCGGGCTTGCCGCCCCAATAGGCCGGGTTGGCCTTCAGCCGGACAAAGGCGTTGCGTTCGAACTTCTCGACCATATAGGGGCCGGTGCCGACGGGGGCGGCCTCAAACCCTTCGGCGCCGACCTTTTCGTAATAGGCCTTGGGCAGGACATAGCCGGTCAGGAAGCTCATCCATTTGAACAGCGTCGGGTCAAAGCGCAGCACGTCGGCGGTGATGGTGTTGCCGTCGATGCTGAAATTGCCGATGGTCGACCAGACGAACTGGATCGGGTTGCCGGTGTCCGGATTGGCGGCGCGTTCCAGCGACCAGACCACATCTTCGGGGGTGAAGGGCGATCCGTCATGCCAGGTGACGCCCTCGCGCACGGTCATGCCGATCTTTGTGCGGTCATCGTTCCAGCCCCACTCGGTGATCAGCCCCGGCGCAAAGCTCAGGTCCGGGTTCTGGGCGATGAACATGTCGAAGACCGACTGGTAGATGCCCTGGATGGTCGGGTTGACGGCGCTGGGGCCAACGGTCGGGTCCCAGCCGGGCAGGGCGACGTTATAGGCGATGACCAGCTCGTCAATCGCCTGGGCACGGGCGGGCAGGCCCGCCATCCCCAGGGCGACAGAAGCGGCGGAAAGTTGCAGCAGGCTGCGGCGGTTCAGGTTCATGATGATATCCCTGTTGAGGTTTCTTGTTGGCATGGTCACACGCCCGCCAGTTTGCGGGCAAGAAGAAAGCCGGGTCCGGCACCGGTTCCGGCCCCCGGCCACACGGCGGCACCGGTCAGGTGCAGGCCCCGGATCGGGGTAGAGCCGTCTGCCCGCCCCCGCAGCGGGCGGAACAGGAAATGCTGCGTCAGGTGGTGGCTGCCGCAGATCTGATCGCCCCCGACCAGATTCGGGTTCTCCGCCTCCAGCTCCGCCGGGGTGACGATGCGCTGGCCCAGAATCCTGGCGCGCGTGCCCGGCGCATGGCGTTCCAGCAGCGCCAGCGCCCGGTTGGCAAAGGGCCCGGCAGCTTCGGCCCAGTCCCTGGCCCCGATCACCCCCGCCGCATCGCCCCGGATCGTCCCCGGTGCCATGCGCACCTGGAGCCACAGCACATGTTTGCCCTCTGGCGCGCGCGACGGATCGGCCACGGTCGGCTGACCCACGACGACAACCGGCTCGTCCGGCAGCAGCCCTGCCCTGGCCTGGGCATAGGTCCGCGCCATCTGGTCCATCGACGGGGCAAGATGGACATAGGCAAAGCGTTGCAGCTCCGGCCCTGCCGCCCAGTCGGGCAGGCCCGCCATCGACAGATGGATCATCATGGTGCCGGGCGCATGGGCGAAGCGCGCCATGCCTTCGTCAAACCGGGCCTCGCCGCTGCGCCCCGCCATCCGCATCAGCGCGCGCGGGGCCACCCCGGCAATCACGGCGCGGGACGCCGCAAACTGCCGCCCGTCGGCCAGTTCCACCCCCGTGGCCCGCCCGCCCGAATGGATGATCCGCGCCACCGGCGCGTTGCATTCCACCGTGCCGCCCCGCGCGGTGATGGCGGCCACCAGCGCGCGGATAACCGTATCCGCCCCGCCCTTGCCCAGCACCATGCCGAAGCTTTGGTTTGCCATCCCCTCCAGATAAGGGAACATCGCCCCGCCTGCGACATCGGGCGCAAAATCCAGATGCATCCCCCAGGCGGCCAGCAAGGCGCGCACCCTGTCATCCTCGAACGTCTCGGTCAGCCAGCCGCGCGGGGATGACAGCAGGAACCGGACGAAATCAAGCGTGCCGCCCAGGCCCTTGGCACGCAGCGTTTTGAGCATGAACAGTCCAAGCGCACGCTTCTGCATCGGGCTGCCCAGAAGCCCGAACAGATGCGGGGCCTCGGCCGGAAAGGCTGCAACCAGCCGCGCCCAGGTTCCGGCATCGGCGGCCGAGGCTGTCGCCAGCCGCGCCTTGGTTTCCGCCGGATCAGTGGTCACCCCCAGCCAGCTTCCGTCCGCAAAGACCGAGGCGAAGGGGGCAGACACCGGCACGAATTCCAGGCCATGCCGCATCAGTTCCGGCCCATAAGCCTTGAAAAACGGTGATCCCGCGAACAGCGACAGGTTCATCGCCGCCCAGTCGTGCCGGAAACCGTCAATCGTGTAGGCACCGGTCTTGACCGCGCCGCCCGCCCACGGGGCCTGTTCAAAGACCCCCACCCGCCAGCCCCTGGCAGACAGGTGCAGCGCTGCGGCAAGCGTGTTGTGGCCCGCCCCGATCAGGATCGCGTCATAGGCCCCGGTCATTCCGCCCCACCGCTGTTGATGCCGGGATATTTGCAAACGCATTTAATTCTGTCTAGCATGATTCACGCACCGGGCCGCAGACCCGGACAGATCAGGGAGAGTGTGATGACCTCAGCGAATGTTCTTGAAAGCCTTGGCGCGATGCTTCTGTCGGGCAGGGTCGAGGTGGTGGATTGCTCGGGCACGCTTGGCCCGAACACGCCGCTTCTGAAACTTCCCCCCGATTTCGCCAAAGACACGCCGAAGATCGAGATCCATCCGATCAGCGCATACGATCAGAACGGTCCGTTCTGGGCCTGGAACTGGCTGAAGCTTGGCGAGCATTCCGGCACCCATTTCGATGCGCCGCACCACTGGATCACCGGCAGGGACTATGCTGATGGCTATACCGACACGCTGCCGGTGCAGCGGCTTGTGGCCCCGGTCAACGTGCTGGATTTCGCCGCCGACTGTGCCGCCAACCCCGATTTCCTGCTGACCATCGACCATGTGAAGGCCTGGGAAGCCATACACGGCGCGATCAACGCCGGCGAATGGGTGGTGCTGCGGTCTGACTGGGACAGGCGCGCGCATGACGAAGCCCTTTTCCTGAACGCCAACGAGACCGGCCCCCACACCCCGGGGCCGACCGCCGAAGTGATCGAGTATCTGATCGGCAAGGGGATTGTCGGCTGGGGCAGCCAGTGCATCGGCACCGATGCGGGGCAGGCCGGCGGCATGACCCCGCCCTTCCCGGCGCACAATCTTCTGCACAAGGCCAACCGCTATGGTCTGGCAAGCCTCGCCAACCTCGACAGGCTGCCGCCCAAGGGGGCGATCCTGATTGCGGCCCCCCTGAAGATCGAACGCGGCACCGGCTCTCCCATCCGGGCGCTGGCGCTGGTTGCGAAGGGCTGACAGGTGGCCGTCGATCACGTCATCATCGGGTCCGGCATCAACGCGCTGGTTGCTGCGGCGCTGCTGGCCCGCAAGGGCGACCGCGTGCTGGTGCTGGAACGCGAAGACCGGATCGGCGGCTGCATGGTCACCGATGAGGTGACCCTGCCCGGCTTTCGGCATGATGTGATGGCGGCGACCTTTGTTCTGTTCCTGACCTCGCCCGCCTGTGCGGCGCTGGCGCAGGACCTGGCCCGTCACGGGCTGGAGTTCTGCCATACCGCACAGCCGACCGCCGTGCTGCGCCCGGACGGATCGGCCCTTGTGCTGACAACCGACCGGGCGCGCAACGTGGCGGCGCTGAACGCGCTGGCTGCGGGCGATGGCGACAGGCACGCCGCCGATGTCGGCGCGATCGAGGCGGAAGCGCCGTTTCTGTTCGCGCTGCTGGGCGGGTCGCTTTGGTCCTGGGGGACGGCGAAACTGCTGTTCCGCCAGATGCGCCAGCGGGGCGCGCGTGGGTTGCTCGCGTGGTTTGGCGCGGCCCTTGCCCCGGCGCGCGGCTGGCTGGAAACCTATCACAGCCCGCTGGCCCAGGCGCTGTGGGCACCCTGGGTCCTGCATACCGGACTGACCCCGGAAAGCGCCTGTTCCGCCAAGATGGGCCGGGTCATCGCCTTTGCGCTGGAGGCTGCGGGCGCACCCGTGGTCAAGGGCGGGGCAGGCCAGGCCGCCGCCGCCTTCCGCCGCCTGATCGAGGCGCAGGGTGGCCAGATTCGCACCCATGCGGATGTGGACCGGATCACGCAGCGCGACGGGCGCGTGACGGGCGTGGTGCTTGCAGGCGGTGAAACCATTGCGGCAAAATCCGTGCTTGCCTCGGTGGCTCCGGGGCAGCTGATGTCGCGGCTGCTGCGCGATGTCAACCTGCCCGAAGACCGCGCCGCAGCCGCCGCCTTCCGCCACGGGCGCGGCAACTTCCAGGTTCACTATGCGCTGGACCGGCCCCCGGACTGGCTGACGCCCGGTCTGGACGATGTCGCGCTGATCCATCTTGCCGACGGGATCGACAGCGTGTCGAAATCCGCCAACGAGGCGGAACGCGGCCTGCTGCCCGTCACGCCGACGATTTGCGTGGGCCAGCCCCACCGTCTGGACCCCACCCGCGCACCTGACGGCAAGGCGGTGCTCTGGCTGCAAATCCCCGATGCGCCCCGCGTGATCAAGGGCGATGCGGCGGACGAGATTGAAACCACCCCTGACTGGACCGACGCCACGCGAGAGGCTTTTGCCGACCGGATCGAGCGCATCCTGTCGCGGCACATCAAGGGCTTTGACCGCATCAAGCTGGCGCGGCGTGCCTGTTCGCCGGCCGATCTGGCGGCGATGAACATCAACCTTGTCGGCGGCGATCCCTATGGCGGGGCCTGCGCCATTGACCAGTTCTTTCTCTGGCGGCCGTTCAGCCATTCGACCGGCGGCACATTCGCCCTGCGCGGGCTGCGCCACATCGGTGCCTCGACCCATCCCGGTCCCGGCCTCGGCGGCGGATCGGGCTATCTGGCGGCAAAGGCGCTGGGCGCATGACGGATCAGCGCCGCATCACGGGCCTGCCGGGACTGGCCGAGATCGGCCTGGGCAATTTCGCGCCCTATCTGATGAACCGCATCATGGGCCGCTACAACGCCAGCCTGCGGGCCGATCTGGCCGGACTTGGGCTGACCACGCCGAAGATGCGGGCGCTGGCGGTTCTTTCGGTGATCGACGCGCCCTTGATCCGGGAACTGGCGGTCTATGCCGTGGTTGAACAATCCACCCTGTCGCGCGCCCTTGATCAACTGGCGGGCGAAGGCCTGATCCAGCGCGAAACCGATGCCGGCGACAGCCGCGCGACCCGCGTTCACATCACCGCAGCCGGGTGCGCCGCATTTGAGGCGATGTGGCCACAGATGGCCGCCGCCTATGCCCGGATGTTTCAGGGCATTCCCGAAGACGAGCATCGCGCCTTCGTCGCCACGCTGCAGAAGATGCTGGGCAATATCCGTAAACACGATTTCTGAAAGGGGCGGGCATGGCGGAACGGTCGTTCAGGGCAGAAGTCGAAGACCTGCGTCTGCGGGCGGGGGAAACCTTTACCGGCGAAGGCATTCTGGCGCTGACCAAGGCCCTGCTGGAAAACGGTGTCGGCTATGTCGGCGGCTATCAGGGCGCGCCGATCAGCCACCTTATGGATGTGCTGGCCGATGCGCAGGACCTGCTGGCAGAGCTTGGCGTGCGGTTCGAGGCGAACGCGAACGAGGCGGCGGCGGCAGCCATGCTGGCGGCATCGGTGCATTACCCGATCCGGGGGGCGGTGACCTTCAAGGGGCCGGTCGGCGTCAACGTTGCCTCGGACGCGCTGGCGAACCTGTCGTCTTCCGGGGTTACCGGCGGGGCGCTGATCATCCTGGGCGAGGATTACGGCGAAGGCAGTTCCATCATGCAGGAACGCAGCCACGCCTTTGCGATGAAATCCCAGTTCTGGCTGCTGGACCCGCGCCCCAACCTGCCCTCCATCGTCAGGGCGGTGGACCATGGCTTTGCCCTGTCCGAAGCGTCGAATTCGCCCGTCATGCTGATGGTGCGCATCCGGTCCTGCCATGTGACGGGCACCTTCACCACCCGCGACAACCGCCGCCCCACCCTGTCTGTGCGCGAGGCGCTGTCAGCCCCGCGCAGCGATTTCGCCCGCGTGGTGCTGCCGCCGATGTCCTATGACCACGAACAGGACAAGGTGAAGAACCGCTGGCCTGCGGCAGAGCGCTATGTGCTGGACCACAAGCTGAATGAACGGTTCGGCCCGCAGCAGGCCCCCGTCGGCATCGTTGTGCAGGGCGGCATGTACAACGGGGTCGTGCGCGCCCTGCAACGCCTTGGGCTTGCAGATATCTACGGCGAAACGCAGGTGCCGCTTTACGTCCTGAACGTGACCTACCCGCTGGTATCCGCGGAATTCCTCGAATTTGCCAGGGGCAAGGGCTCGCTCCTTGTGGTCGAGGAAGGCCAGCCGGAATTCATCGAACAGGCCCTGTCCACCTTCCTGTACCGCGCGCAAAGCACGGTGCGGCTGCATGGCAAGGACATGCTGCCGATGGCGGGCGAATATACGGGGCAGGTCCTGCTGGATGGCGTAACCGCCTTCCTGAAACAGGCGGCCCCCCATCTTCTGCCCGCGCAGGTGCGCGCCCCGAACATGGATGCGCCCGCCATTCCCGACCTGTCGAAAACCGTGCCGGTCCGCCCGCCGGGCTTTTGCACCGGCTGCCCGGAACGCCCGATCTTTGCCGCGCTGAAGCTGGTGCAGAAGGACCTGGGCCAGCACCAGATCAGCGCCGACATCGGCTGTCACCTGTTCGGCGCGCTGCCCCCATTCGAAGTTGGCGGGGCCACCATGGGCTATGGCCTTGGCCCTGCCGCCAACGGCGCTTTCGATGGCGGCGGCGAACGGCGGCCCATTTCCATCATCGGCGACGGCGGGTTCTGGCATAACGGCCTGTCGTCGTCCTTCACCAACATGGTCTTCAACAAATCCGACGGCCTGGCGGTGGTGGTGGACAATTACTATTCCGCCGCGACCGGCGGGCAGGATGTGATGTCATCGCGCGCCGACAATGCCACCAAGGCCACGAAAAACCCGATCTCAAAGGCGGTGAAGGGCATCGGCATCAACTGGGTGCGCGAGATCACCAACACCTATGACGTGGGCCATGTCCGCGATGTGCTGGCCGAGGCGCTGACCACGGATGCGCCCGGCCCGAAGGTGATCGTCGCCTCTTCCGAATGCATGCTGAACCGCCAGCGCCGCGAAAAGCCGCTGCGCCAGCAGGCGATCCGCGACGGACGCCGGGTGGAAGCCCCGCGCTTTGGCGTGGACGAGGCGATCTGTACCGGCGATCACGCCTGCATCCGCCTGTCGGGCTGCCCGTCGCTCAGCCTCAGGCGGCTGGATGACCCGCTGCGCGACGATCCCGTGGCCAGCATCGACCAAAGCTGTGTCGGCTGCGGCAACTGCGGCGAAGTGGCCGATGCCGCCGTGCTGTGCCCGTCCTTCTACCGTGCCGATGTGGTGCATAACCCCACGCCGTGGGAACGCCGCCGCGCCGCCTTCCGGGCGCGGGTCATCGGCTGGCTCCAGGCGCGCCGTCAGGCCCGCCGCCTTGATTTCGGCGGGGCGGCATGACGGCCCATCCCGCCCTGTCGCCGCGCGTGCCGGACCCGGGCCTGGGGGGCATCATCAAGCTGGCGGTGATGGCCGTGGGCGGGCAGGGCGGTGGCGTGCTTGCCTCGTGGATCGAGGATGTGGCCCGCGCCTGCGGGTTCGCCTGCCAGGCCACCTCGGTCGCCGGGGTGGCGCAGCGCACCGGTGCCACGATCTACTATATCGAGATGTGCCCCGACACGGGCCGCCCCCCGGTGTTCTCGCTGCTGCCGGCGGCGGGGGATGTGGATATCCTGATTGCCGCCGAAATGATGGAGGCGGGCCGCGCCATTCTGCGCGGCTTTGTCACGCCGGACCGCACGGTACTGATCACCTCGACCCACCGGGTGCTGGCCGTCTCGGAAAAATCGGTGCCGGGCGACGGCATTGCCAGCACGGATGAGGCGCTGGCAGCGGCCGGGATCGCGTCCCGCCACCTTATCGCCGCCGACTTTGACCGCATCGCCATCGACGCAGGCTCGGTGATCTCTGCCAGCCTGTTCGGTGCCCTTGCCGGGGCAGGGGTGCTGCCCTTTCCCCGTGCGGCCTTCGAAGGTGCCATCCGCGCCTCGGGCAAGGGGGTAGAGGGGTCGCTCCGGGCCTTTGCCGCCGCCTTTGCCACCGCGCAGGCCGGGGCCGCGCCGCCGGATGCGCCCGCTGCCGCAACAGCCCCCACCGTCGCGCCGCAGCCGACCGGCCCCGAACCCCTGATTGCCGGGTGGCGCGCGCTGACGGCCCGTATCGCCGCATTTCCCGCCCCGGTGCAGGACATGGCCCATGCCGGTCTGCGCAAGGTGGTTGCGTTTCAGGACCTTGCCTATGGCGCGGACTATCTTGACCGGCTGGCCGCCCTTCTGCCGCAGGACCGCGCCGACAAGGACCATGCGCTGACGCGCGAGGCCGCGAAATACATCGCCAATGCCATGGCCTATGACGATGTGATCCGGGTGGCCGACCTCAAGACGCAGGGCGCGCGCTTTCGCCGGATCACCTCTGAAATGGGGGCCACCGACGCCAATCTGGTCCAGCTGACCGAATTCATGCATCCCCGCGCGCAGGAAATCGCCGGGATGCTGCCTGCCCGCCTTGGGGCAAGGGTTGAAGCCAGCCCGAAATGGATGGCCCGGCTTGACCGCTGGTTCAACAAGGGCCGCCGCCTGCGCAGCGATACGCTGCCTGCCTTTCTGATGCTGCAAGCCCTGGGTGCCCTGCGCGGCTACCGCCGCCGCACCCTGCGGCACAGGCATGAGACCGCGCATCTGGACCGCTGGCTGGCCACGGCGCTGGACTGTCTGGCGACGGATTATGATCTGGCGGTCGAGGTCATCCGCTGCCGCCGCCTGATCAAGGGTTACTCTGACACCCATGCGCGCGGCCAGTCCAAGTTCGACCGCGTGCTGGCGGGCATCGCCCTTGTCGCCGGGCGCGAAGACGCCGCCGACTGGGCCCGCCGCCTGCGCGAGGCGGCGCTGAAGGACGAAGACGGCAAGGCGCTGGACGGGGCGCTGGCGACGATCCGCAGCTTTGTGGAATCTATGCCGTCCGAATCTAACACAGCAACACGCTGGCGCTAGGGACACACCGTACTGTCTTGGCCGCGCAAATGCGTTGTCACCCGCGCGGGCAATTTCTTCACTCTCCAGTCTTATGCGCCTGATCGCGCAAGTCCTGAAGGATCCGAGCTTTGCGCATCTTCGCAAAGTCTGTCTTTCCAGCGACCCTCTTATCCTTAGCTATCTCGTCCACAATCGCTTCAAGGAACTCCCGCTGTTCGCGCTTCCTACCCGCTGCTAGGAACTTTGACCTCAGGGTACGCAGCGAACATGTAAGAAGAGACTTGTCAGCCACAGCCATCAAACTATCGATATACGCCCTTCGATTGTTTGCGTCTGGCATTTCGAGCAGCGCGTCGCGCGCGAACAATGCGCTCATTGGCTCAAGCTTTGGCAATACTTTTCGTATCGCAGCACCCAGTTGGGGGTTGCGCAGCGACGCCGCCAATAGCTTGGAAACCGTCGACGGGGCCGTGTACTTAAAGTCCCGTGCAGCCTTCTGCGGATCGACCAATACGTCGAAATTTATGAACCGCACGCCCCCCGCAATCACAATTGGATAATGTGTAATGGCCTCTCTACAGCTACACATGAAGCCAACCCAGAGCACAGCGGCATCGAAGAGCTTCTCAAGATGCCGAAGCTTGTCCTTTGCCTCAATGTGCAACGCGTTCTTTAGCAGAAGAGAATATAATCTCATTCCGACCAGCAACCTTGCCTCTGCCTCCCGAACGGTATCACGCATGGCGATGCCTCGCCTCCTCGACACGTTTGCGAGCTCGGCATTGTCGATACGGTCCGCGTCTTCAGTGGTTGGGGCCCGGCCGTTTAATTCAGTAGCTGCTGCACTCAACGCAGCCTCGTGGCCCTCGGTGTCGCCATCAGAGCAAGTCTTCTCCCACTCCGTGGTCAAGTCAATCCCTTCGCGGAAATAGTCCTCAAGGAGTTGTGTCTCAATTTCACTTAGCAATCCATACATCGAGTCGAGAACGTCCCCCACGGCCGTACCCTCGAGCTCTCCATATACAGTAACTTCCCGATAGTGTTTGAAAAGCCCGTCACTATCGATGAGTTGAGCCGCAAACTTTTGATCCAACTTCATTTGCCGCGCTACGAAGAACGAGAACAGATGGTCACCCCGAAACGTTATCTTTCCACCGTGCCTGGTCAAAAGCCCTTTCTCGATAAATTCGTCCAGAAGCCCGCCAGGAAGCTCTAAGAGATAGTCTTCCTGATACTTCTTGGTAAAGTCCTTCCAGTCCGCATCAGAAACACCTGTCACTGCTCGATTAAGGAGGTCCCTAGAGAAGACACTAAGAAGACTTATCTTGTCGGAAGAGTTAAATATACCTTCCCGAACATCCTCCAAGTCAAATCTGCCCAGCAGGCACTCTACATACCTCTCGATTAGACGCGCCTTATTCAGTGGCTTGAATTCTGGGTCCTGTACAAGCGTATCAATAACAACCGCCACACTACTTGCAAATACCGGTTCGTCCATTTGCCGGAACGACTCGACAACATGACTGACCATACCTTCGCGTGAATCCAGTGCCAAATCCGGTAGCCGCGCCTCAATCATTGAGCGGATGTCGGCAACTTCAAGTTGGGCAAGTTCAAACATTTCATCAATGGAGGGAGAAAGCTTGATGTCACTCTCCTCCGTAGTCGTAACTCCACGCCGTTCGGTGCTAAGGAAGTAGATAAATCGCACCTGTGGAAAGTGCCGTTCTGCGGTCTCGCGGAACAGATTGAACTGCCCGACATCTCCCAAGCACAGGCCGTCAACAACCATTACAATTGAACCGTTGTCGGAAAGTTGCTCTGTTTCCGAGTGGGTAAACTTCACAAGAGAAGTGCGGTTCATTTTTCGAAGCAAGGATGCCTTGCTGATCTTTTCGCTCTGAGCATCGAAGTAAGTGGGAATGCGCTTTTGCGCTTTAAATTTCTCTGCCAAATGCCTGAAGGCAATGAATGCTGACGTCGTTGATCCGGCGTCCAATGGCGCTACGAAATACTGATTACGGGCAGATTGATCGAGTATGTCGGTGATTCTCTGCGAAGGACCGTACCAGACACCATCTTCGCCGAGTGAAACCGCCTTGGCTTTTGGTACTACGAATGATCCGGTCTGTTTTGATTTTGCACGCACATTGTTGCGATACCAGTCGAGAAAGTCGAACGGAGCAGAGTCTATGAAGCGCTGGAGCAGGCCGGAAACTGACGGCAAATTGTTGAAGTAATCGATATCCTCGGGTCGCGGGTGACAGATTCCTTTCGGCGCGAAGTCCTCGCCAACTACAAACTCACGGCGCGGCTTCGAGTAAGATCGATACTCAATCTGGAAGCGCTTGTGTTCGGCATTAGAGCGAATGACAGCGTAACCATTGGTTCCTTTGGACCAGTCGGCGCGAAGCGGTGGTACTTGGTGAAACAGGCAGTTTGATGGTCCCTTTACCAATCCCGCTGCATCGCTCGCGTGCACATGTCCAAATAGAACCAGATCGAAATGCTGGACCAGGAGATCATTCACCGCACTTCGCGTCGTCTCTTCCAACCAGTCAATCGGGTGGTGCAGCAGCGCGACCCGAAGTGTGTCGGATGGAATCTTTGTTATAAGATCTTCAAGAACTGCGGGTTCAATTCGTAGGAGTCCGCGCTCGGATTTGTTCGCTTCGCGTCCGCAACAAAGCCACGCAGAATTTAGTCCGACGAACGACACCGCGCCCTTTGTTGCTGCATAGCCCCAGTAGCTTTCACAGTCATATGGGCCAAGCAGACTTTGAAGACTGAAGAAGCTCTTTAGGGCATCAAACCTAGTGTCAGGATGGTCCAGACGGAACATCTTTCCGTCATAGAGATAGGAGCTCCCTCGGTCCTTGAGCATGGAGTCACAGAACGCTTCGCTTGCAATGGACCGGTCGACATCGTGGTTTCCCGGAACCACAAAGATGTCGTGACCCATGGCTACTAGAGGTCCGATCAGCTCTTCAAAAAGCAACTCGTAGGCACCGTCGCTGCCCGCTTGCACCAGGTCTCCGGTGAAAGCCGTAAACACCGGACCTTTCGCCTGAAGTTTTGAAATATCCTCGCGAAGGACCTTTAATCTGAATCTGTTCTCTGCATCATTTTTGAGATGAAGGTCGCTGAGATGAATAATCGTAACGTCCATAAGGTCTCCAACATAGAAACAAGGGTAGGTAGGTGCTGAACCTGCCTGAGACCACAGATTGAATCAAGGGCTTCAAGTGCACTGTTACGTCAGTTTTTTATCGATACTAGTGTTCGCCACCTGACACAAGATTCCCTTCGTGTCGCAGGCGTGTCATCCTGAGACGCGAACGCCTCGTCCTCGGCACCCGCGAAAATGTCTGCGGAAGCCGGTAGCATGCGTTAGACTCGGAACACTAGCCGATCGCCAATTCCCCCAGCGCCGCGATCAGTGCCGTGGTCCCGTCTTCGGTCGTCACCGTCCCCGGCGACAGGCGCAGCACCGCGCCCCGCGCATCGGCATGCAGTTCGCGTGTCCGCAGCCCGGCCAGCACGGTCTGCGCCCGGCCGGCATCGGCCAGCCGCAGCATCACGCTGCCGCCGCGCTGCGCCTCGGGCCGGGGGGTTGCCAGGGCCAGTTCCATGTCATCCGCTGCCGCGATCAGCCGCGCCGTCAGCGCCCGGTTATGCGCGGCCATCGCGGCAATGTCCTGGCCTGCGTGCCAGTCCAGCGCGGGCAGCGATGCGGCGGCGGCCATGACCCCCGGCGTGCCATTGTCAAAGCGCCGGATGTCGGGAGCATAGGCGAATCTGTCCAGATCCCAGGAAAACGGGTTTTCCTGGCTGAACCAGCCGCGCAATTCGGGCCGGCATTCGGCGGTCAGACCGGCGGCCACCTGCAGGATGCCCGCCCCCGGCGTGCCGCACATCCATTTCAGGCTGGTGGACAGGGTGAAATCCACCGCCGGGTCCGTCACGCTGAACGGCAAAAGCCCCGCAGCCTGGGTGATATCGACCCCGATCAGCGATCCCATGGCCCGTCCGTGCGCCACCAGCGCATCCAGATCGACCCTGTGGGACGAGGTGGAACTGACCCAGGTGATCAGCGCCAGCCCCACATCCGGCCCCCAGGCTGCTGCGAAATCCTCATCCTCGACCCAGGCGGCCCCCTGCCGCAGGGGCACCGTGTCCAGCGTGTAGCCAAGCCGGTCCTGCAGCCCGGTCAGCAGGAAATGGTTGGAAGGAAAGCAGTCGCCCGCCACCAGCACGCGCCTGCCGCGCAGGAAGCCCTGCGGCAGGGCGGTGACCAGCATGTGCAATCCTTGCGTCACATTTTCGCAGGTTGTGACCGTCCCCTGGGGTGCGCCGATGATTGCGCGCCAGCGCTCCACAAAGCGCGCGCGGGTGCCAAGGGCATAGCCCCATTGCGCATCATCCGGGGTACCCCAGACCTGCGCAAATTCCGCCATGGCCTGGGCCAGGGCCTGTGCCTTGCCGGGATACTGCCCGATGGAATGATAAAGGAAGTAGCCGGAAGCTTCCAATGTCATGGTGTTTTCCACAGATGTCATGCGGCGTGCAGGGCCAGCGCCACGCCTTGCCCCACGCCGACACACAGCGTCACCAGTGCCGCCCGCCCGCCGGTTTCCGCCAGCCGCCGCGCCGCTGCCCCGGCGATGCGCGCGCCGGACATGCCCAGCGGATGACCCATGGCAATGCTGCCGCCCTTTGCGTTCACCCGGTTCGCGTCATCCGGCAGCCCCCAGCCGCGCGTGCAGGCCAGCACCTGGGCTGCGAAAGCCTCGTTCAGCTCGATCACGTCATAGTCTGCCGCCGTCAGGCCGTTGCGCTGCCGCAGCCGGTCCAGCGCCGCCAGCGGCCCCAGGCCCATGACGCGCGGCGCAACCCCGGCGGATGCCGCCAGGCCCAGCCGGGCCAGCGGCTGCAACCCGTATCGCCGGACGGCCCCGGCATCGGCCAGAAGGACCGCCGCCGCCCCGTCGTTGATCCCGGCGGCATTGCCCGCCGTCACGGTCCCGCCCTTGCGGAAGGGCGCGGGCAGGGCCGCCAGCCGTTCGGCCGTTGTGGCACGCGGATGCTCGTCCCGCGTTACCGTTTCGGGGGGCCCGCGCCGGGCCGGAACCGTGACCGGCAGGATGTCTGCCGCGTGCCAGCCCGCGTCATAGCGCTGCTGGCTGCGCAGCGCGCAGGCGTCCTGATCGGCGCGGGAAATGCCATGCCCGGCCGCCACATTCTCGGCCGTCTCGGGCATCGATTCGGTCCCGTAGGCGGCTGCGATCCGGTCATTGACAAAGCGCCAGCCGATGGTCGTGTCGTAAACTTCCGCCTGCCGCGCAAAGGCGATTTCCGCCTTGCCCATCACCAGCGGCGCGCGGGTCATGCTTTCCACACCCCCCGCAATCACCACCCCGGCCCCGTCGCGCACTGCGTGTGCGCCCAGAATGACCGCATCCAGCCCGCTGGCACAAAGCCGGTTCACCGTCAGCGCCGGAACCTCTGGCCCAAGGCGCGACAGCAGCACGGCCATGCGCGCGACATTGCGGTTGTCTTCACCGGCCTGATTGGCACAGCCGAAGATCACCTCATCCACCGCCAGCCCCGGATGCAGGTCCAGCAGCCCGTCAATCACATGCGCCGCCATATCGTCGGGGCGCACCATCGCCAGGGCCCCGCCATACCGCCCGATGGGTGTGCGGCGCATGGCGCAAAGGAAAACGTCGGTCATGTCGCCTCCGAAAGGGCGGGCGATGGCGCATAGCGCCCCAGAAGATGGGGCGGGGCCTGAGCTTCCAGCTTCGCCAGCGTGTCAAGAATGCGCGCGGGCCCGTAGCGGTGCAAGCCGTCCAGCGGCCCGCGCGGAAAGTTCAGCCCCAGCATCAGCGCCTGATTGATGCCTTGGGCCGTTGTGCCGCCTTCCGCCAGCAGCCAGGCGGCCTCGTTGGCCAGCACCGCCTCGACCCGCAGGATGATCGCGTCGGCATCGGCCGGCGGGGTGCCCGCTTCGGCCGGAAAAAGAAAGCCGCGCCCGGTCTTGCGGCCCAGGTCACCCCGCGCCACCTGCGCGCGCAGCGCCTGAAAGACATGGTAGCGCGGGTGCCCGCCCATCGCTGCCGACAGGCTTTCGGTCGCGGCAAGGTTGATGTCCGCCCCGATCAGGTCGATCAGTGCGAAAGGCCCGATCCTGTAGCCCGCCGACAGCATCGCCGCGTCAATCTCTGCCGCCGGGCGGCCTTCTTCCAGCAGGGCCAGCGCCTCGCCATAGAACGGCCTGGCACAGCGGTTCACGATGAAACCGGGCCGGTCCGCACAGGGGATCACGGTTTTTCCGGCCGCCTCGGCGCTGCGCCGGGCCAGATCAACCGATGCCCGATCGCAGCCCTGCGGGGCGATCAGTTCCACCAGCCGCATCGCCGGGGCGGGATTGAAGAAATGCAGGCCCAAAACCCGGCCCGGATGCGTCAGCCCCCGTGCCAGGGCCGCAACCGACAGGGATGAGGTATTCGTGGCCAGAACCGCATCCGGCCCCACGATGCCTTCCAGCGTGGCAAACAGGGCACGCTTAGCCTCGGGGCGTTCGGCAATCGCCTCGATCACAAGGCCTGCTGTCGCCAACCCGCTGACCGACCCCACGATCTGCACCCGCTCAATTGCGGCATTCCGGTCGGCCCCGGTCAGTTTGCCGGCCGCAACGCGGGCCTCAAGCGCCCCGGCAAGGCGCGACGCCGCCGTGCCGCGCACAGCGCCTGACGCATCCGTCGCCAGCACCGAAAATCCGGCCTGCGCAAACACCTGTGCAATGCCAAGGCCCATCGTGCCCAGACCCACAACGCCGATCACGGGCCGCTCTGCCATGCCGTCCCATCCCTTGCCTGCATGGGCACAATGCGCCACGGGCCGGAAACTTCAAGTCTGAAATTTCAAGCTTGAAATGGTTTGATCCTGATGGCACCCTTCCGGCTGTCTTGCACCGGAAGGATCGAAACGTGAAGGTTCTCTGCCTTGGGGGTGGCCCCGCCGGGCTTTATTTCGCGATCTCGATGAAACTGCGCGATCCGTCGCACCAGATCACCGTGCTGGAGCGCAACAAGGCAAATGACACCTTCGGCTGGGGGGTGGTGTTGTCGGATGATGCCCTGTCCAACATGGCCCGCAACGATTCCGCAAGCACGGCGGCGATCAAGGCGGATTTCGCCTATTGGGACGATATCGCGGTGGTTCACAATGGCGTGCGGTCGGTCTCGGGCGGGCATGGCTTTGCCGGGATCGGGCGCAAACGCATTCTGGTGCTGCTGCAGGACCGGGCGCGGGAACTGGGCGTGGACCTGCGCTTTGAAACCGAATTCAGGACGGCGGAGGAGTATCGCCGCGACTATGACCTTGTCGTCGCCTGCGATGGCATCAATTCCGCCGTGCGCCGCGAATATGCCGATGTGTTCAGGCCGGACATCGACATGCGCCTGTGCAAATTCGTCTGGCTGGGCACGCATCAGAAATTCGATGATGCCTTCACCTTCATCTTCGAGAAGACCGAACATGGCTGGGTCTGGGCCCATGCCTATCAATTCGATGACACCACCGCGACCTTTATCGTGGAATGTTCGCAGGACACCTGGGATCGCTGGGGCTTTGCGCAGATGGAAAAGGAAGAAACGGTTGCCACCTGCGAACGCATCTTCGCGGCCCATCTGGGCGGCCACGCGCTGATGTCCAACGCGGCCCATCTGCGCGGCTCTGCCGTGTGGATGAACTTCCCCCGGGTGATCTGCGAGACCTGGTACCACGACAATGTCGTTCTGATGGGCGATGCGGCGGCGACGGGGCATTTCTCGATCGGCTCCGGTTCCCGGCTGGCGTTTGATTCCGCCATCGCCCTGGCCGGATACCTGCACTCGGAACCCACGATGGAGGCCGCCTTCCAGCGCTATCAGGCCGAACGCCGGGTCGAGGTGCTGCGCCTGCAATCGGCGGCGCGCAATTCGCTGGAATGGTTTGAACAGGTCGAGCGGTACCTGGACATGCCGCCCATCCAGTTTGCCTATTCCCTGCTGACCCGCAGCCAGCGGATCAGCCATGAAAACCTGCGCCTGCGCGACCCCGCCTGGCTGCGCGCCGCCGAAGACTGGTTTCAGGACCGGGCGGGCGGGCAAAAGGGCCGCGCGCCGATGTTCGCCCCCTTTCGCCTGCGCGACATGGCCCTGAAAAACCGCATCGTCGTCTCGCCCATGGCGCAGTACCGCGCGGTGGATGGTTGCCCGACCGACTGGCATTTCGTCCATTATGCCGAACGCGCCAAGGGCGGGGCAGGGCTTGTCTTTACCGAGATGACCTGCGTGTCGCCCGAAGGGCGCATCACCCCCGGCTGCCCCGGCCTGTACGCGCCCGAACATGAAGCGGCCTGGGCGCGCATCGTGGCCTTCGCCCATGGCGAAACCGGGGCCAGGCTGTGCTGCCAGATCGGTCATTCGGGGCGCAAGGGGTCGACCCGGCTGGGCTGGGAAGAAGACAACGCGCCGCTGGATCACGGCAACTGGCCGGTGATGTCCGCCTCGGCGCTGCCCTGGGGGCCGCGCAATCAGGTGCCAAAGGCGATGGACCGGGCGGATATGGATGCGGTGACGGCGCAATTCGTGTCCGCGACGCAGATGGCCGCGCGGGCCGGATTTGACATGATCGAACTTCACGCCGCGCATGGCTATCTGATTTCATCGTTCATCTCGCCAAAATCGAACATTCGCGGTGATGACTATGGCGGGTCGCTGGACAACCGCATGCGCTTTCCGCTGGAGGTGTTCCGCGCCATGCGTGCCGCCTGGCCTGCGCAAAAGCCGATGTCGGTGCGCATCTCGGCCACGGACTGGGCGGGGGACGACGGGGTGACGCCGTCTGAAGCGGTGCAGATTGCGCAGATGTTCGCCGCCGCCGGGGCCGATATCATCGATGTCTCTGCCGGACAGACCAGCCTTGACGCGAGGCCCGCCTATGGCCGGATGTTCCAGACCCCGTTTTCCGACCGCATCCGCAACGAGGCGGGTCTGGCGACCATGGCGGTGGGCAATATCACCGAGCCTGACCATGTGAATTCCATTCTTCTGGCGGGCCGGGCCGACCTTGTCTGCCTGGCCCGCCCGCATCTTGCCGACCCCTACTGGACGCTGCACGCTGCCATCCGGATGGGCGACAGCGGCACGGACTGGCCGCTGCCTTACCTGCCCGGTGCCGAACAGGCCCGCCGTCTGGCCGGGCGCGCGCAAGAGGCGATCCGGGCATGACCCTGCGCGGCAAGCGGGTGCTGATCACCGGCGGCGGCTCTGGTGCCGGGGCCGATCTTGCGCGCGGCTTTGCCGGGGCCGGGGCCGAGGTGGTGATCGCCGGGCGCCGCGCCGGGGCGCTGGCCCGCGTTGCCGCCCTTTTTCCGGGTCTGCGCACCGTTCAGGCCGATGTGACCGATGAGGCCAGCGTGCAGGCGATGTTTGCCGCCGCCGGCCCCTGCGACATCGTCATCGCCAATGCGGGGGCGGCCGATTCCGCCCCCTTTGGCCGCACCACGCTGGATCAGTGGACCGCGATGCTGGCCGTCAACCTGACCGGCACCTTCCTGACCCTGCGCGACGGGCTGAACCAGATGCCCGGCTGGGGGCGGCTGATCTGCGTGGCCTCGACCGCCGGGCTGAAGGGCTATGCCAGGATCGCGCCCTATGCCGCCGCCAAACACGGGGTCATCGGCCTGACGCGCTGCCTGGCGCTGGAAATTGCCCGGCGCCCCGTCACCGTCAACGCGCTTTGTCCCGGCTATCTTGATACCGGGATGACCGACCGCAGCATCGCCGTCATCGTCGGGAAGACCGGCCGCACCCCTGACGCGGCCCGCGCCGCGCTGGAAGGCATCAACCCGCAGAACCGCCTGATCGCCCCGGCCGAGGTCACCGCCGCCGCACTCTGGCTGTGTGGTCCGGGGTCTGAGGGTGTGAACGGACAGGCGATTGCCATTTCGGGGGGCGAGGCATGAGCGGGACCGATGCAGCAGACCCGCTGTCCAAGCGCCGCCTCAAGATGTGGATCCGCCTGCTGGGCGTCACGCGCGGGGCGGAATCGCACCTGCGGGAATTCCTGCGGCTGAGCCATGACACCACTCTGCCGCGCTTTGACGTGCTGGCGGCGCTGTACCGCCGCCGCGACGGGGTGACCATGTCGGAACTGTCGCGGATGCTGCTGGTGTCGAACGGCAATGCCACCGCGGTGGTGGACCGGCTGGAATCCGACGGCCTGGTGCGCCGGACCCCGTCGGACGCCGACCGGCGCACGGTTTTCGTGGCGCTGACACCTTCGGGGCTGACGCGCTTCGAACGTCTGGCCGAAGCGCATGAACGTGAAATCGGACGGCTGTTCAAAGGGCTGTCAGAGGCAGACCTTGACCGCCTGACAGAGATCCTCAAACGTATGGGAGGGGCGGCATGACCGCGCTTGCCGGGCTGAGGCCCGACCATTTCCTGTGGCATGTCGACAACCGCATCGCCACGATCCGCCTGAACCGGCCCGAGCGGAAGAACCCGCTGACCTTTGAAAGCTACGCCGAACTGCGCGACACCTTCCGAAAGCTGCCCCGGGCCTGCGATGTCGATGTTGTGGTCTTTGCCTCGAACGGCGGCAATTTCTGTTCCGGCGGGGATGTGCACGAGATCATCGGCCCGCTGATCGGCCTGCCGATGAAGGACCTTCTGGCCTTCACCCGGATGACCGGCGATCTGGTCAGGGCGATGATCACCTGCGGCAAGCCGGTCATCGCGGCGGTTGACGGCATCTGCGCCGGTGCGGGGGCGATCCTTGCCATGGCCGCCGACCTGCGCCTGGCGACACCGCAGGCCAGATGCGCCTTTCTGTTCACCCGTGTCGGGCTGGCCGGCTGCGACATGGGGGCCTGTGCGATGCTGCCGCGCCTGATCGGCCAGGGACGCGCGGCCGAACTTCTTTACACCGGGCGCTTCATGACCGCCGCCGAGGGTGCCGCCTGGGGCTTCTGGAACGCCCTGCACCCCGCCGACGCGCTGGAGGCCGAGGCGCAGGCCCTGGCCGCGCGCCTTGCCGCCGGGCCGACCTTTGCCCATGGCATCACCAAGACCCAGCTGGCGCAGGAATGGGACATGAGCCTGGATCAGGCGATCGAGGCCGAAGCCCAGGCCCAGGCGATCTGTATGCAGACAAGGGATTTCGAACGCGCCTACCGCGCCTTCGTGGCAAAGCAGACCCCTGTGTTCGAAGGGAACTGAGCGAATGGTGCAGCCACGGGCCAGGGCAGCCTTCCGGATGAAGCGGGGACGGGGGGCCAGCCCCCCGACCCCCGGGATATTTGGGAACGGAAAATAGACATGGCGGATCGCAGCTTTCTGGACTGGCCCTTTTTCGAGGCGCGGCACCGCGAACTGGCGCTGGCGCTGGGCGCCTGGTGCGCCGCGAACCTGCCGGTCGATCATGGTGATGTCGATGCCGCCTGCAGATCGCTGGTGGCGTTGCTGGGGCGGGGCGGCTGGCTGCGCCAGACCGGCGCGGGCCAGGGGGAAAGGCTGGACCTGCGCAGCCTGTGCCTGACCCGCGAAACGCTGGCGCGCCATGATGCCCTGGCCGATTTCGCCTTTGCCATGCAGGGTCTGGGCATGGGGGCCGTCAGCCTGTTTGGCACGCCGGATCAGCGCCGCTGGCTGGACCGGACCCGCAGCGGCACCGCCCTGTCCGGCTTTGCGCTGACCGAACCTGCGTCCGGATCGGATGTGGCCGGCACGGCCACGACGGCGGTGCGGGGGCAGGGCGGCTGGGTGCTGAACGGCGAGAAGACCTATATCTCCAACGGCGGGATCGCCGATGTCTATGTGATCATCGCGCGCACCGGCGAGGGGCCGGGCACCAGGGGGCTGTCGGCCTTTCTTTTGCCCGCCGATACGCCCGGGCTGCGGGTGGCCGAGCGCATCGGCGTGATGGCACCCCATCCGCTGGCGCGGCTGGTGCTGACCGACTGCCTGCTGCCCGCGACGGCCCTGATTGGCGAGCCCGGCGCGGGTTTCCGGATTGCGATGTCGGTGCTGGACGTCTTTCGCCCCACCGTCGGGGCGGCGGCGCTGGGCTTTGCGCGCCGCGCCTTTGACGAGGCGCTGGCGCGCGTGCAATCGCGCCGGATCGGCGGCCAGCCGCTGGCGGCGCTGCAGATGGTGCAGGGCCATATCGCCGACATGGCGCTGGATATCGATGCCGCCGCCCTGCTGGTTTACCGGGCCGCCTGGGCCACGGACAGCGGCGCGCCGCGCATCAGCCGCGAGGCCGCGATGGCCAAGCTGGCGGCCACCGAAGCCGCGCAGCGCGTTATCGACACCGCGCTGCAACTGCATGGCGGCGATGGCGTGCGCTGCGGGTTCGCGGTGGAAGGCCTGTATCGCGAAATCCGGGCGCTGCGCATCTATGAAGGGGCCAGCGATGTGCAGAAGCTTGTCATCGCAAGATCGGTTCTGACATGAGTTACAGACGCTTCATCCCCGTCGAATTCAACCACTGCGATCCGGCCGGCATCGTCTTTTACCCCCGCTACTTCGAGATGACGAATTCGGTGGTTGAAAACTTCTTCGCCGAAGAGGGGGGCCATTCCTTTGCCCGGATGATGGCCGCAGGCCAGGGGGTTCCGGCCGCGCGGCTGGAAACGGATTTCCACGCCCCGTCCCGCCTGGGCGACCGGCTGGAGTTCACGCTGGCTGTCACGCGCATCGGCGGTGCCTCTGCCGGCCTGACGCTGACAGCGCGCTGCGCGCAGGAATTGCGGATCACGGCGCATCTGACGCTGGTCTGGGTTGAGGCGGGGCGGCCCGCCGCCTGGCCGGAGGCCCTGCGCAGCCGCCTTGCCGCCCATCTGGAAAGGGTCGCCCCATGACATCGCCGCATGAGTTTCTGCACCCCAAATCGTGGAAACCCGCCCTGGGCTATTCCAGCGGCATCGCCGCCACGGGGCGGATGATCTTCACCGGCGGGATGGTCGGCTGGACCGCCGATCAGCAGTTTGACAGCGATGACTTCGTCGATCAGGTCCGTCAAGCGCTGCGCAACATCGTCGCCGTGCTGGCAGAAGGCGGGGCGGGGCCGGAACATATCGTGCGCCTGACCTGGTATGTCACCGACAGGCAGGACTACCTCTCACGCCTCAAGGACCTGGGCCGCGCCTACCGCGAGGTGCTGGGGCACCATTATCCGGCGATGGCGCTGGTGCAGGTCGTGGCCCTTGTCGAAGACCGCGCCAAGGTGGAAATTGAGGCGACGGCGGTGATCCCGCACGCGGGCAAAGCGGGCAAAGACTGAACGGGGGGAAGCGCATCATGCACCAGCTTGGACCCACGGGACATATTGATGGTTTCGCCCGCGCCGCCCTGCCGCCGCCCGCAGAGTGGCCGGACCTGCCGCAGGCGGGCTTTGACTATCCCGAATGGCTGAATGCTGCGGTGGAACTGACCGACCGGATGGTCGAGCGCGGCTTTGGCGCGCATACCGCGCTGATCGGCAACGGGCGGCAGCGCACCTACAGCGAACTGGCGGAGTGGTCCAGCCGCATCGCCCATGCCCTGGTCGAGGATTACGGCGTCAGGCCGGGCAACCGCGTGCTGATCCGGTCGGCCAACAATCCGGCGATGGTCGCCTGCTGGCTGGCCGCGACCAAGGCCGGGGCGGTTGTGGTCAATACCATGCCGATGCTGCGCGCGGGCGAGTTGGGCAAGATCATCGACAAGGCGCAGATCGGCCTGGCCCTGTGCGACACGCGCCTGCTGGAAGACCTGGTCGCCTGTGCCGGGAACTCGGCCTGGCTGAAACGGATCGTCGGCTTTGACGGCACCGCCAACCACGATGCCGAACTTGACCGGGTGGCCCTGTCCAAGCCGGCCCGCTTCATCCCGCCGCCCACCGGCCGCGATGACGTGGCGCTCTTGGGCTTTACCAGCGGCACCACGGGAGAGCCGAAGGCCACGATGCATTTCCACCGCGATCTGCTGATCATCGCGGACGGCTACGCCAAAGAGGTGCTTCAGGTCACGCCGGGGGATGTCTTTGTCGGCTCGCCGCCGCTGGCCTTCACCTTCGGCCTGGGCGGGCTTGCGATCTTTCCGCTGCGCTTTGGCGCCTCGGCGGTGCTGCTGGAACAGGCAACCCCGCCCGAGATGATCGGGATCATCGAACGCCACCGCGCCACGGTCTGTTTCACCGCCCCCACCGCCTACCGCGCCATGCTGAAGGCGATGGCGGACGGGGCAGACCTGTCGTCGCTGCGCGCCGCCGTCAGCGCGGGCGAAACCCTGCCCGCACCGGTCCATGACGAGTGGATCAGGCGCACCGGCAAGCCCATTCTGGACGGTATCGGTGCCACCGAGATGCTGCATATCTTCATCACCAACCGCTTTGACGATCACCGCCCCGCCTGTACGGGCCGGCCCGTGACAGGGTACGAGGCGAAAATCGTTGATGACGCGGGCCAGGAGGTGCCGCGCGGCGAGGTGGGCCGCCTGGCCGTGCGCGGCCCGACCGGCTGCCGCTATCTGGCCGACAGCCGCCAGAAGGCCTATGTGCAGAATGGCTGGAACCTGACCGGCGACAGTTTCTGGCAGGATGGGGACGGCTGTTTCCACTTTGCCGCCCGCAGCGACGACATGATCATTTCCGCCGGTTACAACATTGCCGGACCCGAGGTGGAGGCGGCCCTTCTGGCGCATCCCGCCGTCCTGGAATGCGCGGTCATCGGGGCTGCGGACGGTGACCGCGGCCAGATCGTTGAGGCGCATGTGGTTCCGGTGCCGGGACAGACCCCGGACGACGCCCTGGTGGCGCAGCTGCAGGCCCATGTGAAAGCCCTGATCGCCCCCTACAAGTATCCCCGCCGCATCCTGTTCAGTGCCGCGCTGCCCAAGACCCAGACCGGCAAGATCCAAAGGTTCCGCCTGCGCCGGCCCGAATGATCTGTCCGGTCCGCCCGAGCATCCGATTGCCCGCCGCCGCGCTTTCGGCAAAACTGCGCAAGCTGCGTCCGCTTTCACCCTGGCGAGGGAATCATGCCTTTATCCGACAAGGCCGCCGGCCTTTGGCAAACGGCACGTGCCGTTTTTCCCTATGCCCTGGTCATGGCTTTGTTTGCCTTGGGTCTTTATGCGGTCTTGCACATTATGGCCGATGTGAAGCTGGCGGATGTGATCGCGCAGGTGCGCAGCACGCCCGTTCTGATTCTGGTGCTGGCACATCTGGCGACGCTGGCGGGGTATCTGTTTCTGGTCGGCTATGACTGGTCGGGCCTGCGCTACATCGGCAAGCCGCTGCCACTGCCGGTGACCCTGACCGGCGGGCTGATGGCCTATGCCTTTGGCAACACCATCGGGCTCAGCGCCGTGTCGGGCGGCGCGGTGCGCTACCGGATCTATTCGGGGCAGGGGCTGGATGCCTATGACGTGGCGGCGGTGTCCACCTTTGCCTCTGTGTCCTATGGCATTGCGGCGACGGTCGTGGGGCTTGGGGCCCTGGCCCTTTACCCTGATCTTCTGGGGTCGCTTGCGCCCTTTCGTCCGTCAGAAATGCGCTGGCTGGCGATCGGGCTGATCCTTGCCATGACCCTGCCGCTGGTGGTGGCCGGCGCGCGCAACGGCAGTCTGCGTCTTGGTCGCTTTACCTTGCGCGCGCCGTCGCTGCCCGTCCTGCTGGGACAGGCGCTGTTCAGCCTGGGCGACATCACCTGTGCGGCGATGACGCTGTATCTTCTGTTGCCTGTGGGCGACATCGGATTCAGCGCCTTTCTGGGCATTTTCGCCACCGCAACCATGGCCGGCGTCATCAGCCACGTCCCGGGCGGGGTGGGGGTGTTCGAGACGGTCGTGCTTGCGGCGCTGCCCGACACCGTCCCCATCGAGACGGCCGCAGCCGCCCTGCTGATGTTCCGGATCATCTATTTCATCGTGCCCTTCCTTCTGGCCCTTGTGGTTCTTGCGCTTTACGAGGCGCTGGTGGTGGTGCGCAGTGCCGCCGGCCGGCAGCCCCTGTTCCGGCTGGGACGGCGCATGGCGGCAATGGCCCCGACCCTGGGGGCGATCAGCCCGATGGCGCCGGTGGTGCTGTCTGTCATGATCTTCGGTGCCGGATTGTGGATGTCCTTCGCGGCGCTGATCCCGTCCACCACCGAAGCGGGCGCGGCGCTGGAACGCGTGTTTCCGCTGGTGCTGCTGGAAGGCGGGGCGCTGATGTCCAGCATCCTGGGTGCCGTTCTGATCGTGCTGGCGCTGGGCGTGGCGCGCCGCAGCCTTGGGGCCTACTGGCTGACGCTGGGCGCGATGGCGGTGGGCATTGTCGTGGCCTTGATCCACGCCTTTGACATCGAAAGCGTGATCACACTGGGCATCGGCATGCTGATCCTGCTGCCGTTCCGGCGCGAATTCCACCGCCGCACCGGTCTGGTTCACGGCGCGCTGTCACCGGTCTGGTTTGTTCTGGTGTTCGGACTGATTCTGTCGGTCGGGTTCGTTCTGGTCTTTGCGCATAAGGGCACGCCCTATTCGTCCGAACTGTGGTGGCAATTTGCCGCCGATCAGCAGGTCCCCCGCGCTTTGCGGGCCGGCCTTCTGCTTGCCCTGCTGGTGGCTGTGGCAGCACTGACCCTGTTGCTGCGGGTCCCGCGCCTGCATCCCGTCCCGCCGACCGATGCCGAACTGGCCCGGGCCGCGCGCATTGTGGCCTCACAGGCCAACCCCGATGCGGCGCTGTCGCTGACGGGGGACAAGTCGCTGCTGTTTTCCGATGACGGGCGCGGCTTCATCATGTTCGGCGTGCATGGCCGGTCGTGGATTGCGCTTGGCGGGCCGGTCGGCCCCCCCGAAACCGGCCCGGAACTGGGCTGGGCCTTTTGTGATGCCGCGCGGCGCGCCGGCGCGCGCCCGGTCTTCTACGAGGTGGGCGAAGGCGATCTGCCGCTGATGCTGGATCTGGGGCTCAGCCTGCACAAGCTTGGCGAACGCGGGGTGGTTGATCTGCGCGCCTTCTCGCTGGAAGGGCCGGCGCACAAGAAGCTGCGCGCCGCCCATGCCAGGGCCGGGCGCGATGGTCTGACGCTGGAAATTGTCCAGCCGCCGCATGAGCCTGCCCTGATCGCCGGACTTCGGCAGATTTCGGACGAATGGCTGGCGGCAAAGAAAACGCGCGAGAAACGTTTTTCGGTGGGGCGGTTCGATCCGGGCTGGATGCAGCGCTGGCCCGTTGCCCTGGTCCGGCATCAGGGCAGGATCGTTGCATTTGCAAATCTGATGCTGACCGAATGCCAGTCCGAAGCGACGGTCGATCTGATGCGGCATCGGTCCGATGTACCCTCCGGGGTCATGGATTTCCTGTTCACCGACCTGATGCTGCGGATGAAAGCGCAAGGGATCGGGCGGTTTTCGATGGGTATGGCACCCCTGTCCGGCCTTGACTCGCGCAAGGGCGTGCGGCTTTGGAACCGGTTCGGCGCGGCCATCTTCCAGCACGGCGGGCATTTCTACAATTTCTCCGGATTGCGCGCCTTCAAGGCAAAGTTCGATCCGCATTGGGAGCCGCGCTATCTGGCCGTGCCCTCGTCCCGCCCGCCCATGGTGCCGCTGGCAGATGCCGCACTGCTGATCGCCGGCGGGACGCGGGGCATGGTCCCTGACCGGGGCCATGCCTGACCTGAAACAGGAAAATGCCACGGGGTCCGTCTGTTTCGGGCTGATGGCACGCCGCCCTCAGTCCCAGGTGGCCAGCAGATGCGCCATGCGGGAAAGACCGGTCTCCAGGTCAACCTCTTCGCCCCCGCCCACCCCCAGCCGGATATGCGCGGGCCGGTCATAGGCGGTGCCGGGCAGCAGGAAGGTGCGATAGGGCGGGGCCAGCAGGCGGCGCGCGAATTCTGCGGCACCGATGCCATCCGCCAGCCGCGCCAGCCCGATCAGACCGGCCTGCGGGCGCACCCAGCGCAGCTTCGGCTGGCTGGCCACAAAGGCATCGAGCCGGTCCAGATTGGCCCGCCCTTCGCGGCGCGCACGGTTCAGCGCCGGGCCAAGCCGGTCAGGCCGCAGTGCAAGCTCTGCGATAACTTCGCCCAGGATGTTCATGATCTCGCTGGAGTTTTCGCGCAAGACCATCGCGTCCCCGATCAGGCCGGGATCGCGGCAGATCATCCATCCTGTCCGCAGCCCCTGCAGCCCCAGCGCCTTCGAGATGCTGCCCGTGGTGATGCCCCGCCCGTATATCCCCGCAATCGGGGGTGCGCGCACCCCGTCCCATTCCAGACCGGCATAGACCTCGTCCACCAGCAGCCAGGCCCCCACCCGCGCCGCGATTGCCGCAATCTGCGCCAGCTCCTGTGCGGTCAGGACCTGCCCGGTCGGGTTGTTGGGGTTTGACAGGAAGATCAGCCGCGTGCGGTCTGTCACGGCTGCGTCCAGCGCATCCAGCGGCAGACGCCAGCCCTGATCCTCGTGCCGTTCGACCAGGCGCAGGTTTGCCCCGATCGCCTGCGCCAGCACCGCCGCCTGCGGCCAGCCGGGGGTTTCGGTGACAATCGCGTCCCCTGCCTGGACCAGTTGGCGGATCGCCAGATAATTCGCCTCTGCCGTGCCTGCCGTGATCAGCACATCATCCGGCGTGCAGACCCCGTCCAGCCCCGCCTGCCGGATCACCGCCGCGCGCAGCGCGGGCAGGCCCCGGAACGACTGCCGGTTCCAGTCCAGCGGCAGGTCAGGGTCCAGCTCTGCCAGAAAGTCGCCCAGGCGCGGCGCGCGCGACGCCGAGAATCCGATGATCGCCTCGGGTTGTGCATCGGTGGTGTCAAGCAGATACTGGAACAGGGTGTGGATCTTGACCTTCACGGGGGGAAGACTCCGGCAGGGGGCAGGGGCGGGGCAGGGATGCGGGCGCAAGAGCTGATCAAGGGCAGGCCGGCCAGTCTTGCCGTGCTGGATTACGGGCTGTTTCAGGTCCATGACAATGGCCGGATCATCGGCATCGTCGGATTTCTGATCCGGACAGACCGGGATGAGATCATCCTTGTCGATACCGGCTTTCCCGAAGCCTATGCGCGCGATGCGGCCAGGGCCAGCGCCGCCGACGGACTGGACCGGTTCGGCCGGGTGCTGACCCTGACCGAAACCCACCTTCCGCAGCATCAGCTTTCGCTGCTGGGCCTGACCGCGCAGGCCGTTGATCTGTTGATCCTGACGCACAGCCACATCGACCATGTCGGCGGCATTGCCGGTTTTCCCCGCGCGCCGATCCTGCTTGCCAAGGCAGAGCGGGACGAACCGCGCCCGCTGTACTTCGGCAAGTCCCGCCCGATGGACTGGCCCGACCGAAGCTATGTCACCGTCACCGAAGATGTCGCCCTTGCACCGGGGCTGCGGCTGCTTGCGGTGCCGGGGCATGTGCCCGGCCAGCTTGCGCTTCTGGTTGACCTGCCTGAAACCGGCCCGGTGCTGATCACCGGCGATGCCATCTCGCGCCCGGCCGAGATCGGCGAAGGGTTCGACACCGCCCATGACCCCGTCCTTGCCCGGCACAGCGCCGCGCGCCTTATGGCGCTGGCCGCGCAGACCGGGGCTTTCGTCATCTACGGACATGCGCCAGACCAGTGGCCGCTGCTGAAAAAGGCCCCCCTGACCTACAGTTGACGCCTGTCGTCGCCCATTCACGCCACAGACCGAAGGCCCGGGGCAGGTCCGGCATTCCGCCGACCGAAGCGGGGTGCAGAGGGTGGCGGCACCTTCCTGCCCGCGCCGGGGCGGCCCTGCCGGGGCTTTGCCCCGCGCGTCAGGCCAGCAAGACCCCGCCAGCAAGACCCCGCCATCCGCCCCCGCCGCCAGCCCGGTGCCACAGCCCGACACCGCATCATCCCACAGCGCAGGCACCAGCCGCGCCGTCTTTGCATGGCCCCCTTGGTGCCCCATCGGCACCCCCGCGCTGGCCAGCCGCGCGCCCTGCGGCCCGTTGTGCCGCCGCGGGATTGTCCGGCACCCGGATCATCCCTGCGGACAGCGCCGTTGCCCCGCCCGGCCATCGGCCCGCTTTCTGAAGGATGACCGGACACCCCGGTGCAGGTCGAGGTACGCCGCATGCCCTGCAGCGGAATGGTCAGGGCCGCGCGGTATCGGCGGGCACCCTGCCGCCCTGACTGCTGCCGGCACCGGGGCGACCGGGTGCCGGCACCGGCGGAGTCATGATCCACACCGGATCAAGCCGGGTCATAATCCGTTGCCGATAGCGACCGGTCACGAGTCGGGGACCCGGTCCGCGCCGTCTTCGCCTGCGGGCTGAGCCGTTGCGCCGGTCTGTGACGGCGCGGCACCTGTCATGGTCCTGCGCCGCGCCGCCGTGTAAAGTGCTGCAATGGCGCAAGAGGCCAGACGGACGCGGACCGAGTCGGCGCGCGATGTCAGCACAATCGGAACCCGCGCCCCCAGGACCAGCCCTGCGGCATCCGCATGGGTCAGAAAGATCAGGTTCTTGGCCAGCATGTTGCCGGCCTCGAGATCCGGCACGACAAGAATCTGCGCCCGGCCGGCGACCGCCGGGCTGATGCCCTTGATCCGTGCCGCCTCGGGATCGATTGCGTTGTCAAAGGCCAGAGGGCCATCCAGCACGCCGCCAGTGATCTGACCGCGTTCCGCCATCTTGCACAGGGCGGCCGCCTCGATGGTCGAGGGGATTTTGGGCGTCACCGTTTCGACCGCCGAAAGGATCGCCACGCGGGGCGTGCCGAGGCCGATGGCGACAAACAGATCAATGGCATTCTGCACGATGTCGCGTTTTGCAGTCAGGTCGGGAAAGATATTGATCGCCGCATCGGTGATGAACAGGGTCTCGGCGTGGCCGGGCACATCCATCACATAGACATGGCTGATCCGGCGTTCGGTTTGCAGGCCGGTCAGCTTGTCGGCGACGGCATGCATCAGCTCGTCAGTATGCAGGCTGCCCTTCATCAAAAGCGCGCCCCGGCCCGCGCGGATCATCGCAACAGCGGTTTCTGCCGCTGCATGGCTGTGCGGGGCATCGACCATCCCGCAGCCCGCCAGATCGATGCCAAAGGTCGCGGCCACCGCCCTGATCTTGGCCTGCGGCCCCACCAGGACGGGCTCGATCAGCTTCGCCCGGCCGGCCTCGACCGCCCCGCGCAGGGACGGCTCGTCGCAGGGATGCACGACAAGCGTGACGGGGGCTTGCTCGGCCCCGGCCGCAGCGATCAGTTGGTCGTATTTCGAAGGGTCTGCCGCCATGGGATTTGCAAAGGTCATGCGCCTGTCCTGTCCTGAACCGTCCTGCCGTCGCTGCGGCCCCCCGACGACCGCCGCGCAGGCCGGGGGGCGTTCCGGCACCGCCGCCTGCCTGTCCGTCCTGCCCCGGCACGGGCCGCGCCAGTTTCGCCTTGCCCGTCCCGGATGTCACGGGCTTTATCCGGCGGGCCTGGGGAATGTCGCCTGCGCCAGCCGCCATATGCCGGGTGCGTCATTGGGGTGGGGGCAATGGCCGGCGCGGTTCCGGGCAGGGAACCGCCTTCGCCCGCCCGCTTGGCCGGTAGCGGGCTGCGCAGGGCCTTGCGCGGGTACCCGGCCCTTACCGGGCGGTGTGCCACCGCGTGCAAGCCAGGAGGCGCTGGCGTTTGCGTCAGGGGCGCAGCGCCGTCCGGCCTGCGGCCCCGGCAGGGCGGGTGCGGTGATTTGGCGGGCATTTGCCACAGGCACCGCCAACAGCCTTGTCCATGGGCCTTCACCCCGCCAGATTACCTGTTACACTTTGATGATCGCGGAAGGAACCGGCCATGAAGCGCCCTGTCGTCGGCATCATCGGCAACATGAACCTGTTGAACGAAAGCTACCCCGTTCACGCGGGCGGCACGATGAACAGCCAGGCCGTGGCCGAGGTGGCGGGCTGCCTGCCGGTCATCATTCCGTCCGACCCGCGCTTTGTGTCGCTGTCGGACCTTCTTGATCTGTGTGACGGCTTTCTTCTGACCGGGGGGCGCCCCAACGTCCACCCTGCGGAATACGGCGAGGCAGAGACCGAAGCCCATGGCTGTTTCGACCGCGGCCGCGATGCCATCACCCTGCCGCTGGTGCGCGCCTGCGTGGAGCGGGGCCAGCCCTTCCTGGGGATTTGCCGTGGCTTTCAGGAAGTGAATGTTGCCATGGGCGGCACCCTGCACCCGGAAATCCGTGATCTTCCGGGCCGGATGAATCACCGGATGCCGCCCGACGGCACGCTGGAGGAAAAGTTCGCCCTGCGCCATGCCGTGCGCTTTACCCCCGGTGGCGTCTTTCACCGCCTGATGGGCGCGCAGGAGGTGATGACCAATTCGCTGCACGGACAGGGCATCAACCGCCCCGGCCCGCGCATCGTGATCGACGGTGTCGCCCCCGATGGTACGGCCGAGGCGCTGCATGTCCGCGATGCGCCGGGGTTTACCCTGTCCGTGCAATGGCATCCGGAATGGAATGCGGCGGACGATCCGGTGTCGCGCCCGCTGTTCACGGCGTTCGGGGATGCCGTCATGGCATGGTCCAAACGCGCAATCCCGGCCCGCAAAAGCGCCTGATGCAAGGCCGCCGCCCGTCGTGGCGACCGTCGTGGCGACGGCATCTGCACGCCCCTGACAGATGTCAGACCGGGCCGGAAACCGGGGTTGGCCGCTCAAGGGGCGGTGCATCTTCCGGTTCGGTCGCCGTCACCACCTTCTTCGGCGGGGGTGGGGGCGGGGGCAGGGTCAGGCCGGTGGGCATCTGCCCGTCCCGTGTCAGGACGACCACCTTCGCGCCGTCCGGCACCCGGCTGTACAGATCGATGATGTCCTGATTGATCATCCGGATGCATCCCGACGAGGCATTGCGGCCGATCGACTGCCATTCCGGCGTGCCGTGAATGCGGTAGCCGTAATCGATGCCATCCGTCGTCAGATACAGCGCGCGTGCGCCCAGCGGATTGGTCGGCCCGCCCGGCTGGCCCTTTTCCCACCTGGCCAGTTCCGGCGTGCGCTCGATCATCTCGGGCGGCGGTGTCCATGTGGGCCAGGCCCTGCGGCCGGTCACGGCGGCAACCCCCGACCACTCAAAGCCGGACTTGCCCACCGATATGCCATAGCGCACGGCGGTATTGTTGCCGGTGATCAGATAAAGGTGCCGCGCGGCGGGGTTCACGATGACCGTGCCCGGTGCCTCTTCCGACGGGTAGTAGATTGTCTGGCGCCGGTATTCTGCGGGCAGTTTTTCCAGCGGAATCGCCGGCAGGGCAAAGCTGCCGTCCTGCCGGGCCACATAGGCCGCATCATCGATCTTCGGCGCGGGCGGCTCGGCCAGCCCGGCCTTGATCAGCGCGTGATCGCTCATGCAGCCCGCCAGCAGCGCCATCGCCGCCGCAGCGGCAAGAAGCCGGAACAAGGATGGCGTCATGCGCAGTTTCTTCCCTTTGCGGTGCCCGGCTGGGCAACCGCCTGCCCTTGCGCCAGTTTAGCGCCGGCGCCGCACGCGGTCAAAGCCCCATGTCACCGGCACCGCCCTACAATTCCGTGCGCAGCCGCCAAAGTTCGGGAAACAGTTCCACCTCCAGCATGCGCCGCAGGTAGCTGACACCCCCCGTCCCCCCCGTGCCGCGCTTCAGCCCGATCACGCGTTCCACCGTGGTGACGTGATTGAAACGCCAGCGGCGGAAGTAATCCTCGAAATCCACCAGTTTTTCCGCCAGCTCATAGGCTTCCCAATGCGCCTGCGGATCGCAGTAGACTGCGGTCCAGACCGCCTGCACCTCTGCGTTGACTTCCCAGGGGCGCGAGACGTCGCGCCTCAGCACCGCCCCCGGCACCGGCAACCCGGCACGGGCCAGATGGCGCAGCGCCTCGTCATAAAGGGACGGTCGGGCAAGCTCCGCCTCCAGCCGGGCCAGCAGGTCGGGGCGGTGCGCGTGCGGGCGCAGCATTGCGGCATTGCGGTTGCCCACCGCATATTCAATCAGCCGGTACTGCCAGGACTGAAAGCCGGACGATTGCCCCAGCCCGTCGCGGAACCGCGTGTAATCCGACGGTGTCATCGTGCGCAGCACATCCCAGGCGTTGTTCAACTGCTCGAAGATGCGTGCGACGCGGGACAGAAGCTTGAACGCCGGGCGCAGCCGGTCTTCGGCAATGGCCGCGCGCGCCGCGTCAATCTCGTGCAGGGCCAGCCGCATCCACAGTTCCGATGTCTGGTGCTGGATGATGAACAGCATCTCGTCATGCGCGCCGGTCAGAAGATGCTGCGCGCCCAGGATGCTGTCGATCCGCAGATAATCGCCATAGGACATGCGCCCGTCAAAGGCCATCTGCGCACCTTCGCGCGAAGGATCATAGGGTTCGGTCATGGGTCAAGGCCAGGTATCTTTGTGCAGCCCCGGCAGAAGGTTTCGGAACCCCCGGCTTGCCCGGTCTGCGCGCAGCATGTCAGCATCGGCATCCCTTTCAGGTCACGCGCGCGCGCATCTTGTATTCGGGCCGGTCCCACAGGGTCTTTGCCATCACCTCGGCCAGCACCCGCACCGCGCCGGTCACATCGGCATGGGTGGTGTAAAGCGGCGTGAAGCCAAAGCGCAGGATGTCCGGCGCGCGGAAATCGCCGATCACGCCGCGCGCGATCAGCGCCTGCATGATCGCATAGCCTTGCGGGTGGCGAAAGCTGATCTGGCTGCCGCGCCGGGCCGGATCGCGCGGGCTGGCCAGCACCAGCGCCGGACAGGCCGCTTCCACCCCGCGCACAAACTGCTCGGTCAGGTCGATCGAGCGGGCGCGCACATCGGCCATCGATACGCTGTCCCAGATATCCAGCGATGCCTCCAGTGCCGCCAGTTGCAGCACCGGCGGCGTGCCGACGCGCATCCGTTCAATGCCGCCGCCGGGGCGGTAGGTCAGGTCAAAGGCAAAGGGTTCCTCATGCCCCAGCCAGCCCGACAGCGCCGGGCGGGCCACATCGGCATGGCGTGGGGCCACATAGATGAAGGCGGGGCCGCCGGGGCCGGAATTGAGGTATTTGTAGGTGCAGCCGACCGCGAAATCGGCCGCCGTCCCGGCAAGGTCCACCGGCAGCGCGCCCGCCGAATGGGCAAGGTCCCACACCGTCAGCGCGCCCGCCGCATGGGCCTTTGCGGTGATCGCTGCCATGTCATGCCTGCGCCCGGTGCGGTAATCGACCTCGGTCAGAAGTGTGGCCGCGACCGTCTTGTCAATCGCGCGGTCCACCTCTTCGGGGGCCACGGTTTTCAGCACATAGCCATCACCCAGCGTGCGGCACAGCCCCTGCGCCATGTAAAGGTCGGACGGGAAGTTGCCCGTATCCGACAGGATCACGCGGCGCGCCGGGTTCATTTCCAGCGCCGAGGCCAGCGCCTGATAGACCTTGATGGACAGCGTGTCGCCCAGCACGACCGTGCCCGGCGCTGCCCCGATCAGCCGGGCAATGCGGTTGCCCAGGCGGATGGGCTGGTCCATCCAGCCCGCCTTGTTCCAGCCGGTGATCAGCAGATTGCCCCATTCTTCGGTCACGGCACGGGCCACCCGGCCCGCCGCCGCCTTTGGCAGGGGGCCAAGCGAGTTTCCGTCAAGATAGATGATCCCGTCGGGCAGGTGGAACTGGGCGCGGGTCGCGGCAAAATCGGTCATCATGGCCTCCCTGATGCGCAGGCTATCGCCCTTGTGTGCGATTTGAAAGGCGCGGGGTGCGCGTGCGCGCGGCGGCTTGCCGGCCTTGCGCCGCTGTGAGACGCCGTCAGGCATGCGCCGGCAGCCCCCCCGTCACCGTCTTCTGCGCCAGTGGGAAAGCCCGCCCACCTGGCTTTTGCTGTTCCTTGGCCTTGCCTGGGTGCAGGCGCGCCACCTGCCGCTGATCGATGCGGGCCGTCCGGGCCTGATGGCCGGGGCCGTGCTGGGTTTTCTTGCCCTTGCCGTCTTCGCCCTTGCCCTGCTGGAATTCCGGCGGCACCGCACCACGGTCCTGCCGCGCGAAACGCCGGTCGCGATGATTGATACCGGCATCTACCGCCTGTCGCGCAACCCGATCTATCTGGCCGATGCCATGGTCCTTGCGGGCGCGGCCCTGTGGTGGGACGCGGCATCGCTGCTGCTGGTGCCGGTGTTCGTTCGTGTCATCACACAGCGGTTCATCCTGGGGGAAGAGGCGGTGCTGCGGGCCGTTTTCGGCGCGGCCTTTGACCGGTATGCGGCGCAGACCCGCCGCTGGCTGTAGCGGGAACAACAGTCGGGCCGGGATCTGCCGGAAAGCAGCGGGTTCCAGAAGAAATAATGTTGCGCTATGCAGCAGACCACCGATACATCTGTCCGGCCCGCCCGACGGCGGTCATGACGGCCTTCAGACAGGGGGATGACTGTGAAGATCGGCGCACCGAAAGAGATTTTCGAAGGCGAGGCGCGCGTCGCCCTGACGCCCGAGTCGGCCCTGCAGTTGCAAAAGCTGGGCCATGCCTGCCTGATCGAAAGCGGGGCAGGGGCGAAAGCCGGATTTTCCGATGCTGCCTATGCCGCCGCAGGCGTGACCGTGGTGCCCGATGCGCAGTCGGTCTTCACCCTTGCCGATGTCATCGTCAAGGTGCGGGGGCCCGAGCCGTCCGAGGCGCAGATGCTGCGCGACGGGCAGACGCTGATTTCCTTTTTCTGGCCTGCGCAGAACGCAGACCTGCTGGACCAGGTCAAGAACCGTGGCGCCACCGCCATCGCGATGGACATGGTGCCCCGCATTTCCCGCGCGCAGAAGATGGATGCGCTGTCGTCCATGGCCAATATCGCGGGCTACCGCGCGGTGATCGAGGCGGGCAACAACTTTGGCCGCTTCTTCACCGGTCAGGTGACAGCGGCGGGCAAGGTGCCCCCCGCCAGGGTGCTGGTCGTGGGCGCGGGCGTGGCCGGTCTGGCCGCCATCGGCACCGCGACCAGCCTCGGGGCCATCACCTATGCCTTCGACGTGCGGCCCGAAGTGGCCGAACAGATCGAATCGATGGGCGCGAATTTCGTCTTTCTGGAGTTCGAGGCCTCGCAGGACGGGGCGGCAACCGGCGGCTATGCCGCGCCCTCTTCCCCCGAATTCCGCGAAAAGCAGCTGGCGAAGTTCCGCGAACTTGCGCCCGAAATGGACATCGTCATCACCACCGCCCTGATCCCCGGCCGGCCCGCGCCAAAGCTGTGGACCGAAGACATGGTGAAGATCATGAAGCCCGGCTCGGTCATCATCGACCTTGCGGCGGAACGCGGCGGCAACTGTGACCTGACCGTGCCCGACCAGAAGATTGTCACAGACAATGGCGTGACCATCGTCGGCTATACCGATTTCCCCAGCCGCATGGCGGCGCAGGCCAGTACGCTTTATGCCACCAACATCCGCCACATGCTGGCCGACCTGACGCCGGACAAGGACGGCGTTCTGGTGCAGAACATGGAGGATGACGTGATCCGGGGGGCGACCGTCACCCATGCCGGGGCCATCACCTTCCCGCCGCCACCGCCCAAGGTGGCCGCCATTGCCGCCGCCAGGCCCAAGGAAAAGCCGAAAGAGCTGACCCCGGCGGAAAAGCGCGCGCAGGAGGTGGCGGCCTTCCGCAAACAGACGCGCAACCAGGTAGCGCTGCTGGCGGTGGGCGGTGCGCTGATGCTGGGGGTGGGCTATGTCGCCCCGCCCGGCTTCATGAGCCATTTCATTGTCTTCGTGCTGTCCTGCTTTGTCGGCTTCCAGGTGATCTGGAATGTCAGCCACAGCCTGCATACGCCGCTGATGGCGGTCACGAATGCCATATCCTCGATCATCATCCTGGGCGCGCTGATGCAGATCGGCTCGGGAAGCTGGCTTGTGGTGATCCTGGCCGCGCTGTCGGTGCTGATGGCGGGGGTGAACATCTTTGGCGGCTTCCTTGTGACACGCAGGATGCTTGCCATGTTTCAGAAGTCGTAAGGGGGCGCGCGATGGACTACGGTTTCACCATTGCGGCCTATGTCGTTGCCGCGATCCTGTTCATCCTGTCGCTGGGCGGCCTGTCGGGGCAGGAAAGCGCCAAGCGCGCGGTCTGGTACGGCATTGTCGGCATGGCGCTGGCGGTGGCCGCGACCATGGCCGGGCCGGGGGCAAGCCTTTGGGTCGTCTCGCTGGTGCTGATCCTGGTGGGCGGGGCTGCGGGCTGGGTCGTGGCACAGCGCGTCCAGATGACCGAGATGCCCCAGCTTGTGGCGGCGATGCATTCGCTTGTCGGTCTGGCCGCCGTTCTGATCGGGTACAACACCCATATCGAACTGGCCCGGGTGGCCGGGATGGATCAGGCGGCACGCGATGCGCTGAGCGGCTTTGCCGGCGTCATCGCGCACAAGAGCGGGGCCGAGGTGGCGATCCTGCGGGTCGAAACCTTTCTGGGCGTGTTCATCGGGGCGGTGACCTTCACCGGATCGGTCATCGCCTTTGGCAAGCTGGCCGGAAAGGTCGACGGCAAGGCGAAGAAGCTGCCGGGGGGGCATGTGCTTAATGCTGCGGCGGCGCTCGTTTCGGTGGTGCTGCTGGTGGTCTATCTCAACACCGGTTCCACGCCGGCGCTGATCGGGATGACGGCGGCGGCGCTGTTCATCGGCTATCACCTGATCATGGGGATCGGCGGGGCGGACATGCCCGTGGTTGTGTCGATGCTGAACAGCTATTCCGGCTGGGCGGCGGCGGCGATCGGGTTCTCGCTGTCGAACGATCTGCTGATCGTTGTGGGGGCGCTTGTCGGCTCTTCGGGGGCGATCCTGAGCTACATCATGTGCAAGGCGATGAACCGCAGCTTCATCAGCGTCATTCTGGGCGGCTTCGGCAATACCACGGGTCCGGCGATGGAAATTGCGGGCGAACAGATTGCGATTGATGCCGAAGGGGTGGCGGCGGCGCTGAACGATGCCGACAGCGTCATCATCATCCCCGGCTACGGCATGGCGGTGGCGCAGGCGCAGCAATCGGTGTCGGAACTGACCAAGCGGCTGCGGGCGCGCGGCAAGACGGTGCGCTTTGCGATCCACCCGGTGGCAGGCCGTCTGCCCGGCCACATGAACGTGCTGCTGGCCGAAGCCAAGGTGCCTTACGACATCGTGCTGGAGATGGACGAGATCAACGGGGATTTCCCCGAAACCGACGTGGCCATTGTCATCGGCTCGAACGACATCGTGAACCCGGCGGCCCAGGAAGACCCAAACAGCCCCATCGCCGGGATGCCGGTGCTGGAATGCTGGAAGGCGAAACAAGTGTTCGTGTCCAAGCGCGGGCAGGGCACCGGCTATTCGGGCATCGAGAACCCGCTGTTTTACAAGGAAAACACGCGGATGTTCTACGGCGACGCCAAGAAAAGCATCGATGCGCTGCTTCCGATGATCGAATGATCCCGCCTTCACGCCGTGCCCAGTAATCCGCCCCGGCGGCGCGTCTTGCGGGCCGCCGCCGCCCGTTGGCCGGAGACAGGCGCGCAGAAGGCCCGTCAGGCCGTTTACATGCGCGCCCCGCCCGCTAGGGTGCGGCAAAAGCCACGAGGCCCCCATGCCGCCCATCGATGACCATCCGCTGCGCTATCCGCTGACGAACGAGCTGCACGCCCGGCCCTTCCCGGCGCTGGAGGTGCCCTGCACGGCCGTGTTTCTGGCCTTCAAGGAACCGGTCGATGCCGCCAACCGTGACCGCGCCCGCGACCGCGCCCATCTGGTCGATCTGCTGGACCGTAACGGCAGCCCGCATCCCCAGCCCGAGGCCACGCATTTTTCCGGCACCATCGGCCGGCACGAGCTGAAATGGGAAAGCCATACCGAGTTTGTCACCTATACCGCCTTTTCCCCCGGTGTCGGCCCGCGCCCCTTTGACCCCGAAGAGATGCGCGTCTTCCCGGAGAACTGGCTGGCCACCGCGCCCGGCAAACGCCTTGTGTCGCTGCTGATCCGGGTCGAGGTGATGCCCGAAGACGAGGACGAAGTAACGTCGCGGCTCGAAGACTGGTTCGTGCCCGAAAGCCTGGCCTGTTCGCGCGTGGTCGATGGTGCCGCCATCGTCGCAGGCGATTTCCGCATCGATCCGGCGGGCCAGATGCGCTTTGCCGTTTTCGTCCGCCCCGGCACCGGCGCGCGCCGGGTGGGCCGCATCGTGCAGCGCCTGTGCGAAATTGAAACCTATCGCGCCATGTCGATGCTGGGCCTGATGCGCGCGCGCACCATGTCAGCCCATCTGAACGCCATCGACCCGAAACTGTCGGCCCTTGTCAGCAGCCTGGACAGCGCCGGACAAACCCCCGAGGCGACCCTGCACGAGCTGCTGTCGATCTCGGCGGACCTGGAAAGCCAGGCTGTTCAGGTGTCTTTCCGCTTTGGCGCGACCGCCGCCTATGAGGCGATTGTCAACCAGCGCATCGAAGTGCTGCGCGAAGTCCGCATCCAGGGGCGCCAGACCTTCGGCGAATTCATGATGCGCCGCTACGACCCCGCCATGCGCACCGTGAAATCGGCCGAGGCGCGGCTGCGCAGCATGGCCGAACGCGCGCAGCGCGCCGCCGAGTTGCTGCGCACGCGCGTCGATGTGGAACGCAGCGCGCAGAACCAGAAACTGCTGGAAAGCATGGACAGGCGGGCAGACCTGCAACTGCGGCTGCAACGCACGGTCGAGGGGCTGTCGGTGGTGGCGATCAGCTATTACGCGGTGAATCTGGCCATTTATGCCGCCTATCCGCTGACCGACCGGCTGCACATCTCCAAAGGCATGGCCACGGCAATTGCCACACCGCTGGTCATCCTTCTGGTCTGGGCCGCCATCCGCCGCATCCGCCGCCAAATGGACTGACCGGCCAGGGGCGGCTCAGCGCCCGCGGATCCGCGGGTCCAGCGCATCGCGCAGCCCGTCGCCGATGTAGTTCACCGCCAGCACCGTCAGCGAAATTGCCAGACCGGGCCACAGCACCCGTTCGGGATAAAGCTGCATGTATTGCAGCCCGTCATACAGAAGCCGCCCCCAGGTGGGGAAATCGGGCGGAAAGCCCAGGCCCAGGAAACTCAGCACCGATTCGGTGATGATCGCCTCTGCCACGCCCAGCGTCGCCGCCACCATGACGGGCGAGATCACGTTGGGCAGGATGTGCCGGAAGATGATCCGGCGCGGTGCCGCCCCGATCGACCGCGCGGCCAGCACATATTCGCGTTCCCTCAGGGCCAGAACCTCGCCCCGCACGATCCGCGCCGCCTGCATCCAGGATGTGATGCCAATGGCAAAGACGATCAGAACGAAGGCCCCCGTTTCCGGCCCAAGAGAGCCTGCGATCCGGTCCCGGAACAGCATGACCAGCACCAGCAAAAGCGGAACCAGCGGCAGCGCCAGGAACATGTCGGTCAGGCGCATCAGCGGCCCGTCGAGGGGGCGGAAATAGCCCGCCAGCACCCCGATGGTGGTGCCCACGAAGATGGCGATCATCATCGCGATGAACCCCACCGCGAGTGAGACCTTTCCGGCCTGCATCATCCGGTACAGCATGTCGCGCCCCAGCTGATCGGTGCCCAGCGGAAAGCGCCACGACGGGCCAAGGTTGCGCACCTTCAGCGCCTCGGCCACGCGCAGCTTTTCCGGCTGCCAGACCAGCGGGCCGATGACAACGAACAGAACCAGCAGGCACAGCACGATCAGACCGAACAGCGCCCCCTTGTGGGTGCGGAACTGATCCCAGATTGCCCTGCCTTGGCTGCGGGGCCGGGGTGCCGGGGCCGCGTCAGTCATAGCGGATCCTGGGGTCAAGCAGACCATACAGGATATCGGCAATCAGGTTGAACAGCACGATCAGCACGGCAAAGATGAAGGCCAGCGTCTGGACCGTGGGCAGGTCACTGGCGTGGATCGCAAGGATCAGCGCGGCCCCGATGCCGTTCACGCCGAACAGGTTCTCGGTAATGATCGCCCCGCCGAAAATTGCCGGAATGCCCAGCGCAATCACCGTCACCACCGGGATCAGCGAATTGCGCAGCACGTGTTTCAGCACGACAGTGCGTTCGGACATCCCCTTGGCACGCGCCGTGCGCACGTAATCCTGCCCCATGTTGTCCAGCATCGAAGACCGCATATAGCGGCTGATCGCGGCCGCATTGGCCAGCGCCAGCGTCAGAACCGGCAGCGCCATCTGCCGGACCTGCTGGACGAAGGACTGCCAGTCGGTGACCGTCAGGTTGGTGTCGTACTTCGTAGGAAACCAGGGCAGCCAGACCGCGAAGATGATGATCAGCAGTGTGCCCGTGAAAAATGTCGGCACCGAAAAGCCGATCATCGCAAACAGGGTGCCGGCCTGATCGAACCAGGAATACTGCCGGTAGGCCGAATAGATGCCGATGGGCAGGGCGATCAGCACCCCCAGCAGATAGGCGGTGCCGACCACGGTCAGCGTTTGCGGAATCCGCTGTCCGATCATGGTGAACACCGGGCTGCGCGTTTGCCAGGACAGGATGCGCTGCTCGCCGCCCGCCAGGGATGTGCCGAACCAGCCGTCAATCAGCGTGGCCGGTTCCACCCAGAAGAACTGGCGCAGCCACAGCAGATAGCGCACCAAGACCGGCTGATCCGCGCCCATCGCCTCGATCATCTTCTGGCGCACCTCGGGCGGGACGGTCAGCGGAATCTCTGACAGCGGCGATCCGGGGGCCAGATCGACCAGCAGGAAAATCACCAGACTGATGAACAGCAGCGTCGGGATGGCCAGCAGCAGTCTGCGAAGCGTGAAGGTCAACATGCGGGGCGCGCCTTTGGGCTGCTGCGGGAACCGGGGAAGGGGCGGGGCCGGCGAATCACCGGCCCCGCCCCGGACGGCGTCACTTCACGCGGTACCAGTCCGCGATGTTGGTGATCTCGTTGTCCCACGCATTGATCGCCACACCGCCCAGGGCGTTGGAGTGCGCCGACAGGGTACCGCGATGGACCAGCGGGATGATGACCTTGCTGTCCTTGGTCAGCATGTCGTTCAGCTTGATCGCGATCTCGGCGCGCTTGGCCGGATCGGTCGCCGCCGTCAGTTCCTTCAGCAGCGCGTCATAGGCCGGGTCACAGAAGCGATTGATGTTCGGCCCCTGCCACTGGTTTTCCGGGCTGGGCGCCTGGTCGCAAGCATGCTCTGCCAGATAGGCCTCGGGGTCGGTGCCGCTGAAGTTGTTGGCATACATCTCGACATCGGCATAGAACTTCTGGAACGTGTCGGGCGAGCCGGCATCGCCGCCGAAGAACACGCCGGGGTCGATCGACTTCAGTTCCACCTCGACGCCGATCTCGTTCCACCAGCTCTTGATCAGCGCCTGGAAGTCCTGGCGGATCGGGTTCACCGTGGTCTGATACAGCAGAGACAGCTTCTTGCCGTCCTTGTCGCGGATGCCGTCACCGTCGCTGTCAACCCAGCCCGCGTCCTCGAGCAGCTTCTTGGCGCCCTCCAGGTCCTAGGTCAGGCATTCAGTGTTGTCGCTGGCGAACATCGCCGGAGCGGGCACCAGGTTGCAGGTCGGCTGACCGCCCGCGCCATAGCCCACCTCGACCAGCGTGTTGCGGTCGATCGCCTTGCTTAGCGCGAGGCGCACGTTCACGTCGGTCAGGATCGGGTGGGGGTGCTTGGCGGTGGACCTCTCGCCTTCCGGCAGGTCGGGCGAAGGGTCGGTCAGGTTGGTCTCGATCCGTTCGACCAGCGTGCCGAAGGCCACCACGAACTGGCCCTTGCCTGCGGCGGTCATGGCTGCCTGGCTGTCCGGCGGAATCTGGGTGTTCCAGGCATAATCGAATTCGCCGGTTTCCATGACGGCGCGGGCCGAACTTTCGGCATCGCCGCCGCCCTTGATTGTTGCTTTCGCGAAAGCAGGCTTGGCCGGATCGCGATAGTTCGGGTTGGCTTCCATCTGGACCGTGTCGTTCACGGTAAAGCCGGTCACCCGGAAGGGGCCGGTGCCGATGGGGCCGTTATTCTGGTCGGTGCAGGTTGGCGCTGCGGCACCAAGGCAAGCCTCGAACTGCGCCTTCTGCAGGATAGGGGTTTGGCCGCCGACGAAGGCCACGAAAGGGTTCGACTGCGGGCCCTTGAAGGTGACCTTCGCGGTAAGGTCATCGACCGCCTCGACTGATGCGATGTTGGCGAACTTGGCGCTCTGCGCGCAGCCGCCGGCGGGGTCCATGCAGTATTGCGCGGTGAAGGCCACGTCGGCCGCAGTCACCGGCGTGCCGTCCGACCAAAGCAGGCCCGGGATCAGCTTCCAGGTGATGGCGGTCAGATCGGCCGAGATGCCGCCGTTCTCGACCGTCGGCAATTCGGTCACAAGCCGCGCGACCCTATTGCCTTCGGTGTCATAGCTTGCCAGCGGCTCGATCACGAAACCGGCAGCGAGCACGTCCTTGGTGCCGTCGGTAAGATAGGGGTTGAGGATCGACACGGCCTGCGGGAAGGTCAGCTTGACCTCGCCATCTGCACCGCGTTCGGCCCAGGCTGCCGGGGCGGTCATCGCCATGGCAGCAGCGCCCAGAAGGGCTGTCTTCAGTTTCATCGGTCTTCTCCTTGTTGGTTGTGCCTTTTGGCCTCGGCTCCGCCGGTTGGTCCGGCTGTCGCGGTTTCGGGGGGGACAAAGTGGCAGGCGACATGGCGGCCCGGCATCACTTCAAGCAGGGGGGGCTTCACCTCGTGGCACACAGGCTGCGCCTGCGGGCAGCGCGTGCAGAAGTTGCATCCCTTCGGCGGATTCGCCGGTGACGGCACATCACCCTTCAGGATGATGCGGCGGCGCGAGGATTCCAGCGTGGGGTCGGGTTCCGGCACGGCCGAAAGCAGCGCCCGGGCGTAAGGATGCAGCGGATCGGCATAAAGCGCGTCGCGCGGGCTGAGTTCGGCGATCTGCCCCAGATACATCACCGCCACCCGGTCGGCGATGTGGCGCACCATCGACAGATCGTGGCTGATGAACAGATAGGTCAGCCCCAGCCTGTCCTGCAGATCCTCCAGCAGGTTCACCACCTGCGCCTGGATGGAAACGTCCAGCGCCGCAATCGGCTCGTCGCAGACGATGAAGCGCGGGTTCAGCGCCAGCGCGCGCGCAATGCCGATGCGCTGGCGCTGCCCGCCGGAAAACGCGTGCGGAAAGCGGTTGGCAAAGGCGCGGTTCAGCCCGACCTGATCCATCAGCTCGTGAACCCGTGCCAGGCGGGCGTCGCCGCGCAGATCGGTGTGTTCCGCCAGCGGCTCGCCGATGATCGCCGCCACAGTCATGCGCGGGTTGAGGCTGGCCTGCGGGTCCTGAAACACCATCTGCATCTTCGGGCGGATTTGGCGCAGCGCCTCCGGCCCCAGCCGCGCGATATCGACCCCGTCAATCACCACACTGCCCGATGTCGCCTCATACAGGCGCAAAAGCGCCCGCCCGACCGTGGATTTGCCACAGCCCGATTCCCCCACCAGGCCCAGCGTTTCGCCTTCGCAGATGTCGAAACTTACGCCATCGACCGCTTTCACATCGCCCGTGTGGCGGCGCAAGATGCCGCTGTTGATCGGAAAATGCATCCTGAGGTTCTTCACCTCGACCAGCTTGCGGGGGGTGGCGTCAGGCATGGGCCCCCCCCGCCTCCCAGTGACAGGCCACGTCATGGCCCTGGCCGACCGGGCGGCGCTGCGGGTTCTCGCGCAGGCAGCGCTCAAAGGCATGGGCGCAGCGCGGCGCAAAGGGGCAGGCGGCGGGGGCGGCCATCAGGATCGGCGGTTGCCCTTCGATCACCTGCAGCCGGTCGCCGCGCGGCCCGGCAAGATGCGGGATCGTCTTCAGCAGCGCGCGGGTATAGGGATGTTGCGGTCGGGTGAACAGGTCTTTCACCGGGGCCTGTTCCACCACCTGTCCGGCATACATCACCATCACCCGGTCGGCGATGCCCGCGATCACGCCCAGATCATGGGTGATCCAGATGATTGCCATGCCCAGCTTCTGCCGCAGGTCGCGCACCAGTTCCAGGATCTGCGCCTGAATGGTCACGTCCAGCGCCGTGGTGGGTTCATCCGCGATCAGCACGCGCGGGTCGCAGGCCAGGGCAATGGCAATCATCACCCTTTGCCGCATCCCGCCAGAGAACTGGTGCGGATAGCCGGACAGCCGCTTTTTCGCATCCGGAATGCCGACAAGGTCCAGCAGCTCTGCCGCGCGCGCCTGCGCCTGCGCCTTTGTCAGGCCCATATGCCTGCGCAGGGGTTCCATGATCTGGCTGCCCACCGTGAACACCGGGTTCAGGCTGGTCATCGGGTCCTGAAAGATGAAGCCGATCCTGCCACCCCGGATCGTCTGCAATTCCGTGCTGCTGACATGCAGGATGTCCCTGCCATCCAGCAACACCTGTCCTGCCTGCACCTGGGCAGGGGGCGACGGCAGCAGGCCGATCAGCGACATCATGGTCACCGACTTGCCCGAGCCGCTTTCGCCGACCACCCCCAGCAACTCGCCGGGGCGCAGGTGGAAGCTGACCGAATTGACAGCGTGAACGTTCCCTTCCCGGGTCCTGAACACCGTCTTCAGCCCCCTTACATCAAGGACGGGCTCGGCCCCATCGGGCATGCGTTACTCCCCGGATCGGTCTTTTTCCGGCTCAGGGCATTGCCTGTCCGGTGCCGGACCGGAGTCTTAGCCAGTTTCGCCCATCCCGCAATATGCTTTCGCACCGCCATGCCGCAGCGTCAGGTCCCGGCCGGCCCCGCACCACGCCGGGCTTGACCTTGCCGCCGGCGGGCCGCACCTTGGCCGCTGAAGAGGAGCCGTGAATGCCCGCCCGCCTGTCCCCGCGCCAGATTCTGGATCGTCTGGTGGCCTTTCCCACCGTCAGCCGCGACACCAACCTGCCGCTGATCGACTGGGTGGAAGACTATCTTGACAGCCACGGGGTTGCCGCACACCGCGTCTGGAACGCAGACCGGACCAAGGCCAGCCTTTACGCCCATATCGGCCCGGCGGTTGACGGCGGCGTCGTTCTGTCCGGCCACAGCGATGTGGTGCCTGTGGACGGGCAGGCCTGGTCTTCGGACCCCTGGACGGTGACAGAACGCGACGGGCGCCTTTACGGGCGCGGCACCTGTGACATGAAGGGTTTTGTTGCCCTGGCCCTTGCCGCCGTGCCGCTTGCGCTTGACGCCGGCCTCAAACGCCCGCTGCAACTGGCGCTGAGCCATGATGAAGAGGTTGGCTGCACCGGCGCGCCGCCGATGATTGCCGAAATGGCCCGCAGCCTGCCCCGCGCCGCCGCCGTGATCGTGGGCGAGCCGTCGCGGTTGCGCGTGGTCACCGGCCACAAGGGCGGCACCGGGTTCAGGGTGCATGTGAAGGGGTTCGAGGTGCATTCCTCGCTGATCCATACCGGTGTCAGCGCCATCATGGCCGCCGCCCCGCTGATCGATTTTGCCAACCGCGTCAACGCGGCCAATGCGGCCAGGCCCCCGGCGACCCTTGCGCAACCGTTCGATCCGCCGTGGACGACGCTGCATGTCGGCATGATCCAGGGCGGCACCGCCCATAACATCACCGCCGCCGATTGCCGTTTCAGCTGCGAAATCCGCGTTGTCCCCGGCGAGGATATGGAAGACTGGGTCGCGGCCCTTGAAGGACAGGTGGCGCAGGCTGTCGCCGGGATGCAGGCCATCCGTCCGCAAACCGGCATCACGCTGGAGCGTTTCTTTTCGGTCCCGCCGCTGCGCCCCGAAGCCGAAGGCGCGGCCGAGGCGCTGGTGCGGCACCTGACCGGCGACAACGGCATCCATGTTGTCAGCTATGGCACTGAAGCGGGGCAGTTCCAGGCCGAAGGCTATTCCACGGTGGTCTGCGGCCCCGGCGACATCGCCCAGGCGCATCAGCCGGATGAATACCTTGAGGTGTCCGAATTCGATGCCGGATGGTCCTTGATGCAGCGCCTTGTCGCCATGCTGACATGACCTTCCCGATCACCTCAGACAGCCCGCTGCGCTTTCCCGGCCCGCCCCCTGCCGCCTGTGACGTTGTCATCATCGGCGGCGGTGTCATGGGGGTGATGACCGCCTGGCATCTGGCAGAGCGCGGCCTGGCGGTGACGCTGTGCGAAAAGGGCCGCATCGCGGGCGAACAAAGCAGCCGCAACTGGGGCTGGATCCGCCAGCAGGGCCGCGATCCGGCGGAATTGCCGATCATGGTGGAAAGCCTGCGGATCTGGCAAAGCCTGGCGCAGGAGTTCGGCGATGCGCTGGGCTTCCGCCAGTCCGGGGTCATGTACCTGGCAAACACCGCCGGGGATATGGACGGGTTCGAAGCCTGGCTGCCCCATGCCCGCGCCAATGGCGTGGACAGCCGGATGCTGAGCCGCGCCGAGGTTACCCGAACGCTGCAGGGTGCAAAGGCTGATTGGCCCGGCGGCCTGTTCACACCTTCGGATGCGCGCGCAGAACCCTGGGTTGCGGTGCCGCTTCTGGTCACCGGGGCCATCGCGCGCGGGGTGCGCGTGGTGGAACATTGCGCCGTGCGCGGGCTGGACCGTGCCGCAGGCCGCATCACCGGGGTTTTCACCGAACAGGGCCGCATCGCCTGCGATCAGGCGGTGCTGGCGGGCGGGGCGTGGTCGTCGCTGTTTGCGCGCAGCGAAGGGGTGAACCTGCCGCAACTGGCCGTTCTGGCCTCGGTCGCGGCCACCCCGCCGATGCCCGAGATCTATCCCGGTGCCGCCGCCGACAATCATTTCGCCTTCCGCCGCCGCGCGGACGGCGGCTATTCCCTTGCACCGGGTGCCTCGCATGATTTCTTTGCCGGCCCCGATGCCCTGCGTCACGCGCGCATCTTTCTGCCCGTGCTGAAGAAAGACTGGCGTTCAATGCATCTGCGCCCCCTTGCCCCGGCCGGCTATCCCGACGGCTGGACCACGCCGCGCCGCTGGTCTGCCGACCGCCCGTCGCCGTTCGAGGCGATCCGCATCCTGAACCCCACCCCCAGCCGCCGCGCGCTTGCCGCCGTGCAGGATGCCTTCGCCCGCGCCTTCCCGGCGCTGGGCCGCCCGCAGCTGCGCAGCACCTGGGCCGGGATGATCGACACCATGCCCGATGTCGTGCCGGTGATCGACCGGGTCGCGGCGATTCCCGGCCTGACCATTGCCACCGGCCTCAGCGGCCACGGCTTTGGCATTGGTCCGGGCATGGGCCGGGTGGTGGCCGATCTGGTTGCGGGCAATCCGACGGGGCATGATCTGCACCGCTTCCGTCTGGCCCGGTTCAGCGATGGCACGCGGATTGCGCCGGGGCCAACGCTGTAGCGGTTCCCTGCGGCGCAGGTCCGTGCTACCCCATGCCCGGACCAAGACCGGATCATGCCATGCCCCCACTTGCCCGCCTGCCGCTGAACGATGGTCACAGCCTGCCTGCACTTGGCTTCGGCCTGTGGCAGGTGCCTGCCCCCGATACCGCCCGTGTCGTCGATCAGGCGCTTGGCCTTGGCTACCGGCTGATCGACGGGGCGGCGATCTATGGCAATGAGGAAGGGCTGGGCGAGGGGCTGCGCCGGTCCGGCCTGCCGCGCGACGATGTCTTCGTGACCACGAAATGCTGGAACACCGACCAGGGCCATGATGCCGCCCTGCGCGCCTTTGACGCCAGCCTGGCGCGCAGCGGGCTGGACCGTGTCGATCTGTATCTTATCCACTGGCCCTGCCCCCAAAGGGATCTCTTTGTCGAGACATGGCGCGCCCTGATCCGCCTGCGCGACGAGGGCCGTGCAACATCCATCGGCGTGTCGAACTTTCACGCCCCGCATCTTGAGCGGCTGGTGGACGAAACCGGCGTCATCCCGGCGGTCAACCAGATCGAACTGCATCCGCGCCTGCAACAGGCTGCCCTGCGGGAAACCAACCGCCGCCTTGGCATCGTCACCCAAAGCTGGTCGCCGCTGGGGCAGGGCCGCAGCTTTGACGACCCCGTGATCCGGGCCATCGCGGCGCGGCTGGGCCGCAGCCCGGCGCAGGTCATCCTGCGCTGGCATCTGCAGATCGGCTGTTCGGTCATTCCCCGGTCGACCCGCAGGGACGGGCTGGCGGAAAATCTGGCGCTGTCCGACTTCGCGCTGACCGCGGGCGATCTTGCGGCCATCGCCACCCTGGACGCGGGCGGGCGCACCGGCCCCGATCCGGACCGCTTCGCCTGATGACAGCGCATTTCATTCCCCGGCTGTGCCTGCGCGATCCCGCCGCCGCCGCAGAGCAGTTGGCGCAGGTCTTCGGGTTTCGCGCGGACGGCAACCCGAACCGCCTGCGTCTTGGCGATCAGATCATCGAACTGCATCACGACGCGGCTGCGGCGGGACATGGCCGCATCGACCATCTGGCGCTGGCCGTCGATGATGTTGATGCCGCCCTTGCCGCAGCCGTGGCGCGGGGCGGGGTGCCTGACGGCGATGTCACACCGGACGGCCCGCTGTTCATCCCGGAATTCTGGACGGCAGGCACGCGCTATGTCTTCCTCAAGGGTCCCGAAGGCGCCCGGATCGAACTTTGTTCCCGCGTCGGGTCGGCGCGGCCCGGTCTGCCGGGCCATGACCATATCGGCATTCCCTGCGCCGACCTGCCCGCGATGCAGGCCTTCTTCCGGTCGCTGGGCTGCGCGGACCTGGCCGCAGTCACGCTGATCCGGGCCGGGGGCAACGTGCCTGTCGCCTTTCTTGGCCTTGGCACCTCTGTGATCGAGCTTTACTGCCCGCCGGATCATGGCGCAGCAAGGGTGGCACCGCGTGGGCATTGGTGCGGGCTTGTCTGTGCCGGGGCGGGCCTTGCGGGCCGGATCGAGGGGCCCGAAGGCATCGTCATCGACGGGCACCCCTGACAGGGTGCTGAAGGCGTGCAAGCCGCAGGGCTGCCTGACCGCAAGGCGGGAAACACTTGTGCCTGCGCGCGCCTTGCACCTCCCGGCAGGGGCCCTTGCCCCTGCCATGTCGCCACGCTGATCCTTGACCAGCCGGGGGCCAAAGCCCCCGGCCAGCGCCCGACCCGCCACCGGCGGGCGCTTCGCCCCCGCCGGGTCGGGCGCTGGCCTCTGTCCTTCCCGGACCTGCCGGTCTACAGGGCACCGTCCCGCACGGGCGGGGGAAACGCGGATCGCGTTTCCTGATCCCGCCCG
>JADCEL010000044.1 GCA_020250125.1 Rhodobacter sp. | reverse complement strand
TCCCTCAGGAAAACGCGCGGCAAGGTTGGAAACCGCGCGCCCGGAGGATCGCCCGGAAAGGCTCCGGTGGAGCCTTTCCGCGATCCGATTGCCGAAGGGCTTAAGCCCGCAGGCAAGGGGCGAGCCACACACCTGACGCTGGTAATCCGGTCGCGCCTGCCCAGGCAGGCGCGGCCGGATTTGACGCGGGTCAAATCCGGCAAGAAAAGATGGCACAGCCCTGTGCCGACTGATTCAATGATCCGTCATCATGCTCTAGCAGGCGCTGAAGACGTGCCGGCCGCATGGACCGCTGGCTGAAGAACAGGAAGCCCTTCCGCAGGCCCCGGCCAGACTGCACGGGGCGCGCGGAAAATTTTCCTGCTTTCCAGCCAGCGGTCCATCCGGTCGCCCACTTCTTCAGCGCCCTGTCAGCGCAGAAGGGACAATGGGCCCGACGCGCCGCGTGCGGATTGCAAAAGCTGCAGGGCCGCCGTCCCGCCCGATACCGTCGGGCCGCCCTGGTCGGCCAGCGTCAGGTAGCGGCGCAGCAGCGCGTCCATCTTTGCCGGATCGGTAAACTGCGATACCGTGTCGTCACCAAAGAACTGCCGTGCCCTGTCTTTGAACACGCCCAGTTGCTGGTCGATGTCAACCGAAGCAAAGCTTTTGGGCAGGTTGAAGGCGGTCTGGACCACCGCCCGCAGCGGGGCATTGCCCATGATGGTGAACCATTTGGCATCTTCGCCGGTCCTTCTGGCCGCCAGCGCACTGATCTCGCGTTCGGCGTTCAGCGCCAGCCGCATCGCGTCGCTGCGGCTGCCTACGGCAATCTCGAACTGGCGTTGGCTGTAGCGCGTCAGAATCCTGTCGGCAAAATCGCTCAGCTTCGTGCGGGGCACGGAAAAATCGCCAAAGCCGAAGGCTGCGGAAAACTCCTGATACCGCTTGTCGGCCAGCTTGGCGGACAAGGCATCGGCAGACAGGGTGCCATCCTGCAGAACCTTGCGCAGGAAGAATGTGTTGGCGATGTCGGCATCCAGACCAAAGGCCCCCAGCGCCACTTTCAGAAGCCGCCGGTCAGACACAAGCTGATCGGCGGTTGTGACGGACCCGATCCGGGCGCGGAAGTAAGCCTCGTCGCGCCTGAACACCGGATCCGCCTGAAAGGCCGCCTGCTGGCGGTCCTGGGTGCGCTTGAGAAAGGTCCAGCCCGCATATCCGCCGGATGGCACCACCGGGGAAAAGCTCATCCCCGTGCCGCCGCGAACAGCCGCTCCTCGCGGGGCAGAAGGCTGCGCAGCACCTTGAGCGCCTGATAATGCTGATCCTCCAGCACGGCGGTGGTCGCAGCGCCCAGCAGGGCGCGGCTGTCGGCATCGGTCAGCACCTGGCTCAGCTGTTCAATGCCGCGCAGAAGCTGTGTGCGCGCCTCGGAGGGAACCGCATCCCCCGAAAGGACAAGCTGCACCACGTAGCACACCCGGCGCACCGGCGTGTTCACCTCTTCGGGATGAATCGCATCACGCAGGCGCAGGATATGCGCGTTGGGCGTCATGATGGCCAGCCGCGACCTGCGGTCGCCATTTTCGATGACCGCCCCGTTGATCAGCACCCGCTCTTTCGGAGCCAGCTTGAGGACAAGGCCGGTCATGGCTTGGTGCCCTCACCCCTGAGCCCGCGCATGATGGCGGTGTTGATATCGACCAGAACTTCGGCAGTGGCATCCCCCGCAAGCACCTTGCGGCTGTGCTGGTCGGTGAATTCGTAAAGGTAGAACAGCCTGGCGCGCAGGGGGGCCGGCAGGGCGTTGCCGGGTTCCGCCACATCGGCGGCAAGCACGGTCCACAGCTGGTGATTGTCGTGCAGCGCTGCGGCGAGGTCGGCAAGGTTGCGCCGGTCGAGCGTCGCCTTCAGGCGATGTGTCACACGTGCGAAAAGATCGTACTCGATTCCCCGCAGGCTTCTGGCCGGGGTTCCCGGCGTCGCGTAGGCCGTTCGGGCCATGTTCAGTGCAGTCACAGGCTATCCTTCCCTGAATCGGATCATGCAGCCGCCCGAGGCGGCCCGGAATGAGGCGCCCCGAAGGGCGCCTCTGCCACCGGTCTGATGTTACCGGAACAGGGCCAGGATGCTTTGCGGCGCCTGATTTGCGATTGACAGCGACTGGATCCCCAGCTGCTGCTGGGTCTGGAGCGCCTGCAGCCGGGCCGACGCCTCTTCCATGTCGGCATCCACCATCGATCCGATGCCGTTCTTCAGCGCATCGGTCAGCTTGCCGATGAAGCTCTTCTGCGTGTCGATCCGGCCATCGGCCGACCCGAAGCTTGCTGCGGCATCGATCGAGTTCTGGATCAGCGTTTCGATGTTGCCCAGCGCCGCTTCGGCACCTGCGGCCGTCTTCACGTCAATGCCGGACAGGCCGAACAGCCCGCCCGAGGCCGTGCCACCCGCAGCACCGGCCCGCGCAAGTGCCACGGAGGAGGCACTGTTGTTGTCGATCTTCAGAACCCACTGCCCGGAAGCGTTCTGGGCCACTTTGGTCGACACGTCGGTGATGTTGCCGCCATCGACAGCGGCCTTCAGGCCGCGCGCCACATCCTCAAAGGATTCGCCCTTGCCTGCAACATAGGTATAGGCGGTGCTGCCCACCGTCACCTGGTACCCGTCGCCTTCGTTCACCGCAGCCGAGGCCGAGAAGGTCAGCGTTTCCGCCCGTTCGGCGATGGTCGCCGCCGAAAGCGTGGCACCGGTTGCACTGCCGTTCTTCAGCGCGGTCAGGGCCACATTCTCGAAAGCACGGGTCGAGGTGAAGGTGACGACGTTGGTCGAAACGCTGGCCGAGACACCCACCAGACCCAGGGCGTTGACTGCCGCACCGATCGCCGTGGCTGCCGCATCCTGGTCACCGGTGATCGATCCTGCTGCAAAGGTCAGCGTCGCGCCGCCCACGGTCAGCGAGAAGGCATCCCCGCTGACGTCGGCATCCGCGGCTAGGGTCAGCGTTGCCGTATTGCCCGCGTTGGTCGCGCTGGCGGCGCTCAGGGTGGCGTTGGGCGACAGGTCTGTGCCCGTGCCCAGCACACCTGCATCCATCGACAGGTCCTTGCGGTCGACGATGATGTTCGACGCGTTGACGGTCCCGCCTGCCTGCCGGTCCAGCGATGACAGGATGCTCATGGCGTCCGTCCCCTTGATCAGGTTCTGGCCATTGAACTGGGCCGCATTCGTCACCGAGGTGATCTGGTCGCGCAGCGCGCTGATGTCGGTCTGGATCTTGGCGCGGTCGACGTTTTCCTGCTGTGCCGTGACGATCTTGCCCTTGATGTCCGTCAGAAGGTCGGTGATGGTTTCTGCGGCCTGGCGAGCCACGGCCACGGTGGACGACCCGAGCGAGAGGCTGTCCGAAATCCCCTTGAAGCCCTTGACGTCGGCTTCCATGACCTTGGAAATCGCCCAGACTGCGGCGTTGTCCTTGGAAGAGCTGACGCTCTTGCCGGTCGAGATTTCATCCTGGGTCTTGGCAAGGTTGGCGTTGATCGATCTCAGGGTCTGCAGCGCGACCATCGAACTTGTGTTGGTCAGAATCGAAGACATTTTAGTCACCTTTCATGGGCCCGGCACTTTGTGCCCGGGCTGGTAGGGGCCATCGCGTTGTGGCATGAAGGGCGTTCTCGCCGGTGCGGGTGTATCTGGCCGCGCCACCCCGGACTTGGGATGCACCGGCATCAGGCACTGCGGTGTCTTAAGGCAAGACTAAGACGCGCAGATCAATTCCAAGAATTTGAACCGTCTTTCCGGCAAATGGGCCGGAATCAAAGGCGCTGTGTCAACCGGATCGACAGGCCCGGCAGTTCGTCGCGCCTGCCCTTGTCATCATAGGTACCCGACCCGCTTTCGATCATCCGGATCTCGGTCAGCCGGCGCCGGGCTGCCCTTACCCCGCGCGCCGCAGCCTCAAGGCAGGCGGCATTGCGTTGCGCCTTGTGCCGCAGCAGGTCAAGGCCTGCACCATCCGCCGGGTCCAGCTGGGCAAGTTCCGTCTCCAGCGCCTGGCTGGCAGCAGCCAACCCTTCCAGCTTGCCGCTGCGCAGGACATGGTAGACCCTGTCCAGTTCTGCCGACAGGCGGTCACTTGCGGTGCTGCGCATCGCGGTCTCCTGTCATTGCATTGAAAAGACTTTCGGCCAGCCCTATGCCGCCAGCCCTGACCATGGCATTTGCCTGTTCCTGACGCAGGAAGGATGCGAACTGTTCTTCCCCCGCCCCGCCGCCAAAGCTTTGCCGCGCCGCGCCGAAGCCGGCATGTCCCAACATCTCGGCCAGAAAGCCTGCTTCGATCTGCTGTGACAGGGCGCGCAGCCGCGCATCGGCATCAGGGCGCACCACAACCGGAACCGGCAGGGGCATGCGGACGGTATCGGTCATCGGAACCTCCAGTGGCAATCGCAGGGGCGACTATCGGCGACGCGCGGTAAACAAGTGGTAAGCAATTGGCGGCATGCTGCGGTGGAACGGCAGAAAGTCGCAGGTGCCATGCAAGCTGTCTCTTTTCCCTCTTCCCCGACGCCGCCCGCCGGTGCCGCCGCAAGCCCGCAGCCGAAATCGGCCCGCCGCGACGACGGCGGCGGGTTCGGGCAGGTCCTGCGCGGGCTGTCGGACCAGCCCACCGGGCCAACGCCCGAGCCGGTCGCGCCAGACGGACTGCTGACGGACTCCGCCCGGTCGGATGCCTCTGCCGCCGGGGCCGAGGCAGAGGGCAACCTGCTGACGCCAGACCTGTTGCCGGACCTGTTGCCAGACCTGCCGCCGGAGCTGTTGCAGGACCTGCCGCCAGATCTGCCGTCTGATCTGCACACGTCAGATGCCCTGAACGAGACAGAAGCGGCCGAGGCAGAGACGCCCCCCGCAACCGATCTTCTTGTGCTGCTGGTCACAGGCGCTGCCGTTGCCGCGCGGCTGCCGCCTGCGGCCTTTGCCATCACACAGGCGGCAGAAGGGGCGATGACGCTGCTGGCCTCTGATGGTCCCGTTGCGGGCAGTGCTGTCGCCGCTGCGGGGCCGGAACCGATGGGCCTGTCCGGCCCGCCGCTTTCCCCGCCTGACGCGGCAGAGGCCAGCCGCATGCCGACACTGCCGCAGGGGCCTTTGCCGGTCGCAGGTGACATGCGCGATCCGGACATGCCCCCCCTTTCCGCGCAGACCGGCCCGGCCCTTTACCCCATGGCCGAGGCCCCCGTGATGGCCCGGATCAGCCTGTCTGATCCGGACGTTGCCGCAGCCTTTGTGCAAAGGCCGGCAGGTGCCGTTCCGGCGGCCTTTGCCTTTCGCAGCACGGAGCTTTCCGAAGCGTCCGGGATTGACGGGCCTGCTGCCGACCTTGTCGGGACGGCACCGGCCCCGTCAGCGTCCGTGCCGGGTACCGCCATTCCCGCACCCGATCCTGCCGCAGGCACCGTGCCGCTGGCCGACCTGCCAGAGATTGTGCCGCCGCCCGTCCTTCAGGGCGATGGGGATATCCAGTTTGCTGCGCCATCCTCCCTGACGCAGGCGGCATCGGCCCCCGCCCTTCACGGGGTTGGCGCATCCTTTGTTCCGGCACCTCTTGCCGCAACCCTGTCCGACCTTCTTCTGCGCCGGGCCGATGGCCCGGTGGAGCTGACATTGTCACCCGAAGAGCTGGGGCGCGTGCGGCTCAGCCTTTCTCCGGACGGGGACGGCCTGCATGTGACGGTTCAGGTCGAGCGGGGCGATACGCTTGATCTGCTGCGCCGGAACTCTGATCTGCTGCTGCAGGAAATCCGCGCCCAGGGCTTTTCCGGGGCGACGTTCAGCTTTTCCGGCTGGGCCGGGGACCGCCCCGAACCCCGGTCACCGTCCGGCCCCGGCACCGGCCCTGTCGCCCTGCCGTCAGACCACGCCGGCTTTGCCCCGCCCCTGTCGCCATCCGCTGCCACCGGCCTTGATCTTCGTCTTTGAAAGGGCACCCATGACCGAAATCTCTCCTGTTTCCCCCGTGCCGGGGTCAGCCCGCGCGCCGAACCCCCCCGCCCCCAGGGCGGACCGGCTTATCACTTCGGATTTCAATACCTTCCTCAGGATGCTGACGACCCAACTGAAGAATCAGGACCCGCTCAATCCGATGGACAATTCGGAATACGCGGTTCAGCTGGCCACCTTTTCCGGCGTTGAACAGCAGGTAAGGACCAATACGCTTCTGGAATCGCTTGGCGCGCAGCTTGGGGTTTCGGGCCTGGCGACCTATGCAGGCTGGGTCGGCAAGGACGCCCGCGCAGACATGCCGGTCTGGTACAGCGGATCGCCTGTCACCCTGGCGGCAACACCCGATCAGAATGCGGACAGTGCCGAACTGGTCGTGACAAACGCGGAGGGCCTTGTCGTGGCGCGACAGCCGGTTCTGCCCGGCGCGGACACCGCCACCTGGACCGGCCTTGATCCCCTGGGGGCCCCGATGCCGACGGGCCGCTACACCTTCGCGCTTGAAAGCTTCGCCCAGGGTGCGCGAATCGCCACCACCCCGGCCGAAGCCTATGCGCGCGTCATCGAGGCGCGCGGCGGGGCCACGCCGACCCTGGTGTTTACAGGCGGGATCGCGGTTGAGGCACAGAAGGTTACGGCCCTGCGCGGCGGCTGATCCTGCCTGCCGCCCGGCTGTGGCACGGTCGGAAGTCCGGCAACCATCCGTTCCGCAGGTCTTTGCCGCCTTGCATTGGTCAGCGGCAAGCAGACGCTGCGGCCTGCAAGAACGGCATCGGGAAGGCGTTCCGGGAATGTGCCGGTACAGAGCCGTCACTTCCGGCGGCGCGCAGGGGATGCGGATTGCAGGGCGTCCGGTTGCGCCCTAAAGCCGTGCGGCAAGCCTTGCACCCTGATCAATGGCGCGCTTTGCATCAAGCTCTGCCGCCGAATCGGCCCCCCCGATAACGTGATGCGCAATCCCTGCCGCCTCCAGCGCCTTGGCAAGGGCCTGCCGGGGCACCTGCCCTGTGCAAAGCACCACCGTATCGGCGGGAATGAGGCGCGGTACGGCATCCCCGGTCACCTCCAGCCCGCCGGGGACAATGCGGCGAAAGGCAACACCCCCCAGCAGTTGCACGCCCCTGGCCTGCAATCTGGCGCGGTGAATCCACCCGGTCGTCTTGCCCAGCCGCCGCCCCGGCTTTTCTGCCCTGCGCTGCAACAGCACGACCTCGCGCGCGGGCGGACCGGGCTGTGGTCCGCCGTCGGCAAGCCCGCCCGGACTTGTGGCCGGGTCGCCCACACCCCATTCCCGGCGCCACAGCGCCGGGTGGAGCGCCGGGCTGCGGCCCTGATGCACCAGAAGCTCTGCCACATCAAAACCGATTCCCCCGGCCCCGACCACGGCCACCCGCCGCCCCACCGGCGCACCGCGCAGCACCTCGGCATAGCCCAGCACATTCGGCTCGTCCTGCCCCGGAATACCGGGATCACGCGGCAGGACCCCGGTTGCGATGACAACCTCGTCAAAACCGCGCAGATCATCCACCGTCGCCTCGTGCCCAAGCCGCAGGTCGATCCCGGCCTTGGCAACCATCGTCGTGAACCAGGCGACCAGCCCCTGAAACTCTTCCTTGCCCGGCACCCGGGCGGCCAGGTTCAGCTGCCCGCCCAATTCCGCCGCCGCCTCGAACAGGGTCACGCGATGCCCGCGCCCAGCCGCGACCAGCGCGCACATCAGCCCGGCCGGACCCGCCCCCGCCACGGCGACCGTCTTGACAACTGCTGCAGGCGCATAGACCAGCTCCGTCTCATGGCAGGCGCGCGGATTGACCAGGCAGGATGTCAGCCGCCCGCTGAAGGTATGGTCAAGGCAGGCCTGGTTGCAGGCAATGCAGGGCGCGATTTGACCGGCGCGCCCCGACGCGGCCTTGGCGACGAAATCCGCATCGGCCAGAAAGGGGCGCGCCATCGACACCATATCGGCCAGGCCGCCCGCCAGCAGGTCCTCTGCCACAGCCGGGGTATTGATCCGGTTCGAGGCGATCACGGGAATGCCCACCTCGGGCCTCAGCCGCCCGGTCAGCCAGGCAAAGGCGGCGCGCGGCACCGACGTGGCGATGGTGGGCACCCGCGACTCGTGCCAGCCGATGCCGGTGTTCAGCAACGTCGCCCCCGCCGCCGCGACCGCCTGCGCCAGCAGCACAACCTCGTCCCAGGTGGACCCGTCCGGCACCAGATCGATCAGGCTGATCCGGTAGATCACGATGAACTGCGGCCCCACCGCCTGCCGGACGCGCCGCACCACCTCAACCGGCAGACGCATCCGGTTGTCATAGGCACCGCCCCAGCGGTCTGTCCGGCGGTTGGTGTGGCGCACCAGGAACTGGTTCAGGAAATACCCCTCGGACCCCATCACCTCGACCCCGTCATACCCGGCCTCCTGGGCGCGGGCTGCGGCGGTGACGATCGCGGCGATCTGCGCCTCGATCCCCGCCTCGTCCAGCGCCAGCGGCGCAAAGGGCGAGATCGGCGATTTCACCGCACTGGGTGCCACGCAGCCCTTGCCACAGGCATAGCGGCCCGCATGCAGGACCTGCATCGCAATCCGCCCGCCGGCATCCTGCACACGGCCCGTCACGATCCGGTGGTTGGCCACATCCTGCGGGGTGAACAGCCCCGCCGCCCCCGGAAACACCCCGCCTTCGGCATTGGGGGCCATGCCGCCCGTCACCATCAGCGCAACCCCGCCCCGTGCGCGCGCCGCATAGAATTCGGCCACCCGGTTCCAGTCGCCGGTCTCCTCCAGCCCGGTATGCATCGACCCCATGAGTACGCGGTTGGGCAGCACGGTAAACCCAAGGTCCAGCGGCGCAAGCAGGTGGGGAAAGGCGGTCATCCGGGCCTCCGTTCGGTTTGCGGGGACAAACCTGTTGAACTTCTCAGGGCGGACTTCGCAGGTTTCTTGCCTGATTGACAGGCACCGGGCCAGGTTTCGCCCCCCCTTGCCCTGCGGCTGGCCCCTTCGGGCAACGGACCGGGCCACGCGCCACCGCAGCGTGACCTTGCCCGTCCGGGCGCGGTATCCTGCGGCTTCGCACAGGCTTTGCGACCCCGCCGACAGCTTTGATCATTCTGGCGCAATTGACCCGCCAAGTCACGCCGGACGCGGCGACACGCCGTCAGGGGCGGCGGCGCGCCAGCACCGGCTGGCCTGCGGCGGCAATCCGGGCAACCGCCGCCGCCATGTCTTCAAACACCACGGCCATGCGGTGCCCCGTGGCATGGATGATCCGCCCGGCATCCGCCACCATCGCGACATGCCCGATCCAGAAGATCAGGTCCCCCGGCAGCAGCGCCTCATCCGGCAGAAGGAGCCGTCCCACGGACTGCGCCTGCAGATCGCTGTCGCCGGGGCAGTCCCTGCCGCAGGCCAGCAGGGCCGCCTGCACCAGCCCGGAACAGTCGATGCCCGCCCGGCTGTTGCCGCCCCACAGATAAGGCGTGCCCAGAAACAGGGCCGCAACCGCGACCGGGTCCGTCAGCGGATCAGCCAGTTCCCGCAGATGCTGAAGCGGCACAAAACCGTCCGGTGTTCCGGCAAAGCGTTCAGCGGTGCCCGTCACGGTCAAAAGGCTGCCGAACGACAGGGCGCAAAGCTCGTGCGCCTGCACCTTCGGCTCAGGATAAAGATGGGTTGCCGGGGCAATCACGCGGTGTGTCGGGGCCTGCGCCTTGCCCAGGGCGGCCTCCGGCACATAGCCGCAATAGCCGTCTTTCCTGGCCTGGACGAAGGCCCAGTTCTGATGCCGGTCGATCACCGTCACCCCGTCACCCAGCAGCAACTGCCGGTCGCGCGGCCCGTCCGGTGCCCGGTTCAGGTCCGCCAGCGGCACCGCAACCCGCGCCGGCTCCCCGTCCACAAAATGCAGCGCATCGACCGTGCCGCGCAGGCTGGCCAGTGCCGCCCGCCCGTTCGCCGGGGTCAGCCGCCGGTCGGTCACAGGCCCAGCACCGCAGGCAGGGCCGCCAGCACCGCCCGTGCCCCCTGGCCCACGCCCCCCTTGGGCCGCGCCGGGGCATCCGCCTTCTGGTGGCAATAAAGGTCGAAGTGCAGATAGCGCGGGCAGTCGACAAAGCGCCGCAGGAACAGCGCCGCCGTGATCGACCCGGCCATGCCATCGGGCGGGGCATTGTCCAGATCGGCGATCCCCGGCTCGATCATCGGCTCGTAGGGTGTCCAGAACGGCAGCCGCCAGACCGGATCGCGCACCTCTGCCCCCGCCTGTTCCAGCGCCGCCGCCACGGCGGCGTCATCGGTGTAATAGGGCGCAAGGTCCGGCCCCAGCGCCACGCGCGCCGATCCGGTCAGCGTCGCCATGGAAACCAGCAGGTCCGGCCTGCCTTCATCCGCCAGCGCCAGCGCATCGCCCAGGATCAGCCGCCCCTCGGCGTCGGTGTCATTCACCTCCACCGTCAGGCCCTTGCGCGAGGTCAGAATGTCGCGCGGGCGCATCGCGCGGCCCGAGACGGCATTTTCCACCGCCGGCACGATCACCCGCAGCCGCAGCGGCAGGCGCAGCGCCATGATCATCTGCGCAAGGCCCATCACCGTGGCGGCCCCGCCCATATCCTTTTTCATCAGATGCATGCCTGCCGAAGGCTTCAGGTTCAGCCCGCCCGTGTCAAAACACACGCCCTTGCCGACCAGCGTCAGGCCTGGCCCCGTGCCGCCCCAGCGCATCTCCAGCAGGCGCGGCGCACGGTCTGACGCGCGGCCCACGGCATGGATCATCGGAAAATTCTGCGCCAGCAGGTCATCGCCCCGGACAACGGCCGTGTCCGCCCCATGCCGGCGGGCCAGCGCCAGAAACGCCTCTTCCAGCTCTGCCGGACCAAGATCAGAGGCAGGCGTGTTGATCAGGTCACGCGTCAGGCATTCGCCCGCGGCAATCGCCTCGATCCGCGCCGCGTCGCAGCCGGCAGGTGCCGTCAGCCGCGCGCCGGGTGCCTTTGCCGTGTGGTAGCGGTCAAACCGGTACTGTGCCAGAAGCCATCCCAGCGCCGCCTCGTCCCGGTCCGCTGCGGTCAGGTCTGCCACCAGATGCCAGGCCCCGTCCGGCAGGGCCGCCACGGCGCGGGCCAGCGGGAACCGCCCCCGCGCCCGGACCTCGGGTGTGCCGAAACCGAACAGGGCCCCTGCCACGCCGTCACCGCCCGGAAGCAAAACCACCTCTCCCAGCCCGGCCGTGAACCCCGCCGCCTGGACCCAGCCGCGCAGGGCCGCAGTTTGCCCCGCAAGCCAGCCCGCCAGACCGGCGGGCGCGATGATGTGAAGCGGGCGCGACGGGTGGCCGTCATCGGCAAAGCGGGGGGGCATGGGCGTGATCCGGGTCAGGGCGGTGGATACCGCGCAGACTAGCGGATCGCATCCAGCACCTGGAACCCCCGATTTCTGGCGGCGCTGATTTTGTCCGGGTCTGCCCGCCAGGGGAAGGGCCTGGCGACACGGGTGTTGTGCGGTTTGGTGAAAGGGGTGACCGCAGGTTTCAGGGCACCGACGGATCGGAACATGCCGTGCTTGGGTCGTCATCGGGTGAGTTTGGCGAAGATGCGGCGGATCAGAAGACGGCCCCCGGTGTCCGTCTTCCCGACGCAGGTCGGCGGCATTCAGTCATGAGCTTGATGTCAGGATGAAGTGGAAAGTCCGGCACAGGTGGCGGGCAAGCCAGGCCCGGACATTGGCGTGCCTGTGGGTACAGGAGTTGTCGAGGATCATGTGAATGGCCTTGTCGGCAGGGGTGTCGCGCGCGATCCGGATCAGGACGTGGAGGAACTCCTGTAGGCGGGGGCGGGCCATGTTGCGGGCGCTGACCTCGCCGGTCAGAAGATTGAGCGCGGCAAGGACCGTCGTGGTGCCGTGGCGCTTGTGGCCGTGGACCATGGCCGGGCCGCGTCCCGTCTTCAGGGGGTGAGGAGGATCGTGGCCCGAGGGGGGCCGCGTAAGCCGACGAACGGCTGGGCGCGGTCAACGGCCTGTATCTGCGCCTTTTCATCGACCGGCAGGATCACCGCATGGGCGGCAGGTGCCACAGGAAGACCGGCCACATCCCGCAGCCTGCCGACAAAAGCCGGACCGTTCGGCAGCTTGCACCGCCAAAATGATCCCCTCAGGCCAGGTGCGATCCGCCGGTGTCACGCTGACCGGAATTCCTTTGCGCATCCCCCTTGATCGCGCGGACAACAAATCGGGGGTTCTGCTTTTGGGTTCGTTTGTTGCGGTCAATCCACCGGACGCGATCTTTTGTGCCTGACCGCAACCCTTTTCCGCGCAGTGCCCGAAATCGCACCAAGACCCTCTTTCCTGCGCCTAATCCATTGGCACCCCCGGTCGCCGCCGGGCAATGCAGTTGCCTGCACAACGCAGCCCACATGAATTCTTGACGGAATCAGTGGCGCGTGTATCGTCAGAATTGCGGTGCCTGATCTCAATGGCGAGAGAGCCGCAGTCTCATATCACTCATACCGACATGGCCGGATGGCAACGTTGCCCCAAGCGTGGATGCGTATGGGGCTTTTCTGCTTTGGAGATGCAATGGGCAAGGCACCTGTTCCCCTGGGGCTGATGTTCTCGCAGGCGGGCCCCTATGCGGCCGTCGGCAGGACGATGCTGCGCGGGGCGCAACTTGCTGTCAGCGAAATCGCTGCCGACCCGGCCCATGACTTCCGCTTCGATGTGCATACGGTCGATCCCGGCGGCCGGAATGACGGTTATGTGGCGGGTGCGCAAGCCTTGCTGGCGGTGCCCGGCCTCAGGCATGTGGTGGGGTGCTATACATCCTCCAGCCGCAAGGAAGTGCTTCCGGTGTTTGAAAAGCTGGACGCCGTGCTGTGGTATCCGTCGCATTACGAAGGCTTCGAGACAAGCGAGAACATCGTCTACACCGGCGCTGCCCCCAACCAGCACGTTGTTCCGCTGACCCATTACATTCTGTCCGAAGGCGGGCGGCGGGCGTTCATGGTGGGGTCGAATTACATCTGGGCCTGGGAAAACAACCGCATCATGCGCGAGATTCTGGGGCGTAACGGCGCGCAGGTGCTGGGGGAACGCTACCTGCCGATCGACGAGGTGGACGTCGACGAGATCATCGATCTGATCCTGCGGCACCGGCCGGATTTCATCTTTTCCACCCTGATCGGCCAGTCGGCCTACAGCTTTATCCGGTGCCTGCGCCGCAGATGCAGCCAGGCCGATCTGGACCAGCCGCGTGATCTGCCGGTGCTCAGTTGCAGTCTGGCCGAATTTGAACTGCCGCTGATCGGCGATGCCTGTGACGGCCATATCTCGTCCAGCGTCTATTTTTCTTCGGTAAGGTCAGAGGCGAACGACAGGTTCCTTGCGGCCTGGGGGCAGAGTTATCCGGGCGGCGGCCCGACATCGGCCGATGCCGAAGCCAGCTATATCGCCGTCCACATGCTGGCCCGTGCAATCAGGCGCGCGGGCAGTGCTGAACCCGCTGCCGTCCTGGCGGCGCTGAACACTGTTTCGTTCGATGCCCCCCAGGGGCTGGTGCAGATCGATGCCGATAACCGCCACTGCTTCCTGTGGCCACGCATCGGACGATCCTGCGCCGATGGCACGTTCGAGATCCTGCACAGCAGCAGCAAACTGGTCCGGCCAGATCCTTATCTGGTGTGGGAGCCTTTGGCGCTTCCGGCCCTGGCGGGTGAAAAGATGCTGCGGGTGGTATCATGACCCCGCAGATCCGGTCGAACTTTCGCGGCGCACGGGCCTGGGTTGCCTTGCCCGAGGATCAGAACCGCGAGGTTCTTGTGCGCACACTGGAACGTCTGGGCCTGTCGGTCTTCGAACGCTGCCCCGATGCCACCGACTTTGTGGCGGGCCGTCTGGATGTGGCTTTTGTCGATGCCGATCAGGACTTCATGATGCTGGACGCGGACATTCCCCATATTGCCGTCATCGGGATGGAGGCCCCCAGCCGTCTGGCACGCGTGGTGCGCCACAGGGCATCGTCCGTATTGATGAAGCCGGTTCGTGCCACCGGCATCTTTACGGCGCTGTTTCTGGCCTTCAACGAACACGCCATCCGCCAGCGCGAGGTGATCGAGCGGGCAAACCTGTCGCGCCGGGCCGAAGGCCGCCGGGCTGTGGTCAAGGCCATCCTGAAGATCATGAAGGACGATGATGTTTCGGATGACGAAGCCTATCGGAGAATGCGCGTGGCCAGCATGACCAGGCGCATCCCGATCGAAGAATTCGCGGCCCAGACCCTGGCCGCGTCAACATCCTCCATGCGTCTTGCCGGCACTGCGGCGCATGAGCGGAAAACGAAACAACCATGACAAGGAGGTTTACTATGCCCAGTGGAAGTCAACTTGCAAAGGCGCTGCGCCTTGGGGCGGCCGTTGTCGCCCTGACGGCGTCCGCCGGTCTTGCGCAGGACGCCATCAAGATCGGCGTTCTGGAAGATCAGTCGGGCGATTTTGCCGCCGCCACGATGGTCAAGGTCAACGCGATCACGCTTGCGGCCGAGGAAATCAACGCGGCGGGCGGGATCGGCGGGCGCCCGGTCGAACTGGTCGTCTATGACACGCAGTCCGACAACACCCGCTATCAGGAATTCATGCGCCGCGTGCTGCAAAGCGACAAGGTGGATGTGGTCTTTGCAGGCTTTTCATCGGCTTCGCGCGAGGCGTATCGCCCCATCGTCAACCAGTTCGAGGGGCTTGCCTTCTACAACAACCAGTACGAGGGCGGCGTTTGCGATGCCAACATGATCGTCACGGGCGCGGTGCCGGAACAGCAGTTCTCGACCCTGATTCCGTGGATGATGGAAAAATACGGCAAGAACGTCTACACTCTGGCCGCCGATTACAACTTTGGCCAGATCTCGGCCGAATGGGTGCGCAACATTGTCGAGGCCAATGGCGGGACGATGGTGGGCGAAGAGTTCATCCCGCTGGGCGTGTCGCAGTTCGGCCAGTCGATCCAGAACATCCAGGCCGCCAAGCCCGGCTTTGTGGTGACGCTTCTGGTGGGCGCGGCGCAGGCCTCGTACTATGAACAGGCGGCGGCTGCCAATGTGAACCTGCCGATGGCCTCTTCGGTCAACGTGGGCCAGGGCTATGAACACAAGCGCTTCACCCCGCCCAGCCTGAAGGACATGTATGTGACCACCAACTTCATCGAAGAGGTGGATACGCCTGCCGCAAAGGCCTTTGTCGAAAAGTTCCGCGCCCGCTTCCCGGATGAGCCGTACATCAACCAGGAAGCGGCCAACTCCTACATCGCGATGTATCTTTACAAGCAGATGGTGGAACGCGCGGGCACGACCGATCATGCCGCGCTGCGTGCCGAACTGGCAAAGGGCGATGTCTGCTTTGACGGGCCGTCGGGCAAGGTTTGTCTTGATCCGAAAAGCCAGCACATGTCGCACACGATCTTCCTGGCCAAGGTTGAAGCCGACCACAGCATCAGCTTTCCCACCGTGTGGGAAAACATCGCGCCCTACTGGCTGGGTGAGGCTGGCTGCGACCTGACCAAGAATGACCCAAGCGCGCAATACACGCCGTCCAGCCCCCCGCCCGCGAACTGAGGGCACCTGACGCCGGGGGCGGCAACGCCCCCGGTCCATTTCTTTGCGCGCAGGGCTGTGACAGGCCAGACGCGGCGTTGACAGGGAGACGGGTGTGTTACCGACCTTATTTTCGTTCCTTTATCAGTTCGGCGATGCCTTTGCCTTTCTGGTGATCGCCTCGATGGGGCTGGCGATCATCTTCGGTATGATGGGGGTCATCAATCTGGCGCATGGTGAATTCATCATGTGCGGGGCCTACACAACCGTCAGTCTGGCCCAGCTTGGCCTGCCCTTGCCCCTGGCCATTGCAGGCGGCGCTGTTGCCGCCGGTCTGATCGGCATGCTGATCGAGGTGACGGTCATCCGGCACCTGTACAACCGGCCGCTGGATTCCATCGTTGCGACCTGGGGTCTGAGCATGATCGCAACCCAGGGGGTGCTGATTGTGCTGGGGTCCACCATGCAAGGCGTGGGCACCCCTTTGGGCAGCTTCACCGTCGGCGGGTTTTCCTATTCCACCTACCGGCTGGTCCTGATGGGCATTGCGGTGCTGTTGCTGGCGGGGCTTTATCTTCTGTTCTACCACACCCGCGCCGGGGTGATCGCGCGGGCGACGATCCAGTTGCCGCGCATGGCACGGGCAATGGGCGTTGATACCGGACGGGTTTACACGCTGACCTTTGGCCTTGGGGCCGCGCTGGCGGGGCTGGCGGGCGGTCTTTATGCCCCCACCATGACGCTGGTGCCGACGATGGGCGCAACCTTCATGGTGGAAAGCTTTGTCACCGTGGTGATCGGCGGGGGCGACATCTTTCTTGGTGCGGCGCCTGCGGCGGCGATCCTTGCCGTCATCCGGTCGGGCATGACCGCCTGGCAGGGCCAGCTCTTTGGCCAGATCGGCCTGCTGATCACCGTCATCATCGTGATCCGGGTTCTTCCGGGCGGCCTGTCGGGCTGGATTCTGGGGGGGCGCAAATGAACGGGCAAGGCAATTCCGGCCCGGGTGTCGGGCAGTCCCTGATCGACGCCACCCCAAGACAGCAGCGCAACACGCTGGCGCTCTGGCTGTCGCGACTTGAGGGGCCGCAGACCATGGGGCGCGGCCGGGGGTTCTGGATCACCCTGGCCCTGGCCGTGCTGGCGGCTGCGATCTATCCGCTGTTCGTCGATGGCTGGACCGTGGGGAACACCGCGTATTTTCTGGTCTGGACCTTCATGGCCATGGGGCTGGGGGTGATCTGGGGCTATGCCGGGTCGCTGTCCTTTGGCCAGACCGCGTTTTTCGGTCTGGCGGGCTATGGCTATGGCGTGCTGACGCTGAACTTCGGCGCGGCGTACGGGTTTACGATTCTGGCGCTGCTGCTTGCCGTGGGCCTGGCGGTCCTGCTGGCGGTGGTGCTGGGCTATTTCATGTTCTACGGCCGGGTGCAGGGGGTTTTCATCGGCATCGTCACCCTGTCGGTCACGCTGGTGTTTCAGGCCTTCATGGCCCAGACGGCCGGGCCGGAATGGGCGATCGGTGCTGCGCGCCTGAACGGGTTCAACGGCATGTCGGGCATGCCGCCGCTGACCATCCCCTGGCCGGGGGGGGATGTGCTGCTTTATGCCGACATCGCGCTTTACTACGTGCTTCTCGGCCTGATGCTGGTGGTCTATCTCGGGTTGCGGATGCTTCTGAACGCGCCCTTCGGCAATGTGCTGGTCGCAATCCGCGAAAACCCCGAACGGGCCGAGATGCTGGGCTATGACGTGCGCCGCTATCAGCTGCTGGCATTTGTGCTGGGCGGAGCCCTGGCGGGTCTGTCGGGGGTGCTCTACACCGCCTGGGGCCAGTACATCACGCCCAGTTCCATGGGCATCACCGCCGCGGCACTGCCGGTGATCTGGGTGGCCTTCGGCGGGCGCAAGGACGTGACCGCCACCCTGATCGGCACGCTGGCGATGATCTTCCTGTACCAGTGGCTGACCATCTACGGCAGCCAGTATGCCATCGTGGTGATGGGGGTGATCCTTGTCCTGACCGTCCTTTTCGCCCCCGAAGGGATCGTGCTGTCGCTGATGCGCCGGCTTTCCGCGCGCCTGACATCCGCCGGAGGCCGCCCATGATCCTGCAGACCCGGGGCCTGTGCAAACGCTTTGGTGGCGTGCATGTCGCGCGCAACATCGACTTTGGCATCGAAGCGGGCGAGATTCATTGCCTGATCGGACCGAACGGAGCGGGAAAATCCTCTCTCTTCCGGCTGATCCTGGGGGCGCATCAGCCAGACAGCGGCACCATCCTGTTCAAGGATGAGGACGTGACCCGCCTGCCCCCCTTCGCCCGCATCCGCAAAGGGATGAGTGTCAAGTTTCAGGTACCCGGCATCTTCAAGGACCTGAGCGTGCGGCAGAACCTTGTGATTTCGTTCCAGCACCACCTGCACGGCCACGATCTTGAGGCGACGATCCGGCGCGTGGTTGCCTTTGCCGGGCTGGAGGGTCTGGAAGGAAAGGCCGCAGGCACCCTGTCGCACGGGCGCCAGCAATGGCTGGAAATCGGTATGGCGGTGGGGGTGGAACCATCGCTTCTGCTGCTGGATGAACCGACGGCGGGCATGTCGCCCGAAGAAACCCGCCAGACCGGCGAGATGCTGCGCGTCCTGAACGCGCAGGGCGTGACCATTCTGGCGGTGGAACATGACATGTCGTTTGTCCAGCAGATCGCCGACCGGGTGACGGTGCTGCATTTCGGCGAGATATTCGCGCAAGGGTCGGTGCAAGAGATCATCTCGCACCCCGGCGTGGCCGACATCTATCTGGGGGCGTCCGATGACTGACCTGCTGAATGTCTCGGACCTGCGTGCAGGCTATGGCGGCGAGCCTGTGTTGCAAGGCGTGTCATTGCGCGTGGGCAAGGGCGAAATCGTGGCCGTGATCGGCCGCAACGGCGTGGGCAAAAGCACGCTGATGCGGACGCTGACAGGGCTGTTGCCCGTGGGGTCGGGCCGGATCGAATTTGCCGGCCAGACGGTGAACAGGATCGCCGCGCAGGGCCGGGCGCGCATGGGCATCGGCTATATCCCCCAGGGGCGCGACGTGTTCCCCCGCCTGACCGTGCGGGAAAACCTGCTGGTCGGTGAAACCGCCCGGCGCGGCGGCCTACCCGATTATGACAAGGTCTATGAATTCTTCCCGATCCTCAGGGAACGCGCCCGCCAGGCGGCGGGCACGCTTTCAGGCGGGCAGCAGCAGCAGCTTGCCATCGGACGGGCCATGGTGGGCGGCCCGGACCTGATGCTGCTGGATGAACCGTCCGAGGGGATTCAGCCATCCATCGTCAAGGACATCGCCCGCAACATCAAACGGTTGAACGCAGAAACCGGGCTGACCGTCCTGTTTGTCGAACAGAACCTTGATCTGATCGTCAACCTGGCACAGCGCGGCTTTGTCATCGACAAGGGGCGCATCATCGCCGAGGTCGGCCATGATCAGATCAAGGATCGGGAAAAGGTGAAGAAATGGCTGGCACTGTAAGGACATCACATCAGAAGGGAGACTGGGCATGAGCTGGTTCGACGCCTCGGTAATGGCGAAAAAAGGCGTGGCACGGGGGAAACCCGGATCAAGCCACTTTATCGGGATCAAGGATCAGGGCACCTTTCACTACGTCTACGGGCCCTATGCAACACCGGTGCTTGAAGCAGACCCGGGGTCTGTGGTTACGGTGGAAACACATGATGCCTTCGAGGGAAAGATCACATCGGAAACAGATCGCCCGTCGGAGATTCTGAACTTTCCCTTCCTGAACCCGCAGACCGGCCCGATCTTTGTGCGCGGCGCCGAGAAGGGCGATTGCCTTGCGGTCAGGATCATCTCGATCAAGCCGCGCGGGCCGCAACCGGTGGGCACAACCTGCCTTCTGCCCGAATTCGGCGGGCTTGTGGCCACCGGGCAGACCGCCATGCTGAACGCACCCCTGCCGGAGAAAGTGAAGAAGGTGCGGCTGGATGAGAATGGGGTCTATTGGTCGGACAGGATCACTCTGCCATACGAGCCGTTCATCGGCACCATCGGTACCAGTCCCGAGATCGAGGCGATTTCCTCTCTCGTGCCGGACTACTACGGCGGCAACATGGACCTTCCCGACGTCGGGCCGGGGTCGATCATCTACCTGCCGGTCAACCGGGCCGGGGCGCTGCTGTATCTGGGCGATTGCCATGCCATTCAGGGCGATGGCGAATTGTGTGGCGTGGCCATGGAAATGCCCGCCACGGTGCAGGTGCAGATTGATCTGATCAAGGGTCACACCATCGGCTGGCCCCGGCTGGAAACCGAAACAACCATCATGACCATCGGCAGCGCCCGCCCGCTGGAAGACGCGGCGCGCATTGCCTACCGCGAACTGGTGCGCTGGATCGATCAGGAAACCGGCATGGGGCAGGAAGAGGCCTACATGCTGCTGACCATGGCGGGCAAGGCGCGTCTGGGCAACATGGTGGACCCGAAATACACCATCGGAACCGGCATCGCCAAGAAATACATCGGGCTCTGACCGTCCTCAGAAGGCGGCCCTCGCGGCTGAAACCCACAAGGGCGGCGGGGCGTGATGCGAAAGGCTTGCTGCGCGCCTGCGCCGCTCTAGCTCTGCGGCAGGGAACGAAAATCTCAGGGGGATTACCATGCCGGATGGCAGCAACACGCCTTCACGCCGCAGCATCGTGGTGTCGGAATTCACCAACAGCGTGCTGGACCCGGATGCACCGATGCTGGGGCCGGTCGAGAACGGCGGCACCATCATCGCCAATACCGCGCCCGGCTGCTGGGGGCCGATGATCACCCCCGCCTTGCGCGGCGGGCACGAGGTGACGCGCCCGGTCCACGTCGACGGGGCCGAGGTTGGCGACGGCGTCGCCATCCGCATCCGCGACATCACGGTCACCTCGATTGCCACGGCCTCGGGGCATGATTCCTCGCCCGAGGGCTTTTGCCTGGGCGACCCCTATGTCGCCGGACGCTGTCCGGTCTGCGACACGGTCTGGCCGGAAACCCATGTCGAGGGGATCGGGCAGCAGGCCGTCAAGTGCAACACATGTGGCAATGCGGTAACCCCCTTTGCCATCGTGCATGGCTATACCGTCACGTTCGACGAATCCCGCTCTGTCGGCCTGACACTGCCACAGGCTGCGGCAGAGACCATTGCACGCGATGCCAACCACTATTCCGCCCTGCCCGACCAAAGCCGCCAGCACTCGATCCTGACGTTCGCGCCGTCGGATATGCCCGGCACGCTGGTGCGGATGCGCCCCTTCATGGGTCAGCTTGGTACCTGCCCGTCGATGGCAATGCCAGACAGCCATAATGCGGGTGACTTTGGCTCCTTCCTCATCGGTGCCCCGCATGAATATGCGATCACCGCCGAGCAACTGGCCCAGCACAAGACCGACGGTCACATGGACATCGACGCCGTGCGCGCGGGCGCCATCATCGTCTGCCCGGTCAAGGTGCGGGGTGCCGGTGTCTACATGGGCGACATGCACGCCGGCCAGGGCGATGGCGAGATTGCCGGGCATACGATGGATGTCTCAGGCAGCGTGACCCTGCAGGTAGAGGTGGTGAAGAACTACCCGATTGACGGCCCCGTCCTGTTCCCGCTGGAAGAGGACCTGCCTCCGATGGCCCGGCCCTTTACGGCTGCCGAAAAGGCCAAAGGGCAACGGCTGGCGGCAAAATGGGGGGTGGCCGGGATTGAGCCTCTGGCCCCTGTCAGCGTGATCGGCACAGCCGCCAACCTGAACCTTGCCATCGAAAACGGGCTGGCGCGGGCGGCCAGGCTTTTGGGCATGACGGTGGCCGAGGTGCGCAACCGCGCCACCGTGAACGGCGCAATAGAGATAGGGCGTGCTCCGGGCGTCATTCAAGTGACATTCCTGGCTCCGCTTGCCCGCCTTGATGCCGCAGGTTTGGGTGATTTCGCGCGCGAGCAATACGGTCTGTGATCTTTGCGCGGTCCAACAGGCCCGCGCGTTCGTTCTGGCGGCAGTGTGATGGTGGCTTGGGGACGCGGCGGGCCTCAATCACCTGTTTCCGGGCGTGGCACAGTGACCGTGAAGGGCAACAGCCGGAAGAATTGCCGGTTCCCAAAAGACGTGTACGCAAAGGCACCAGGCAATCGCGCTTGAGGGACGTTCTGGCCACGGGATTGGGAAGGCTGGGAAGAAACGCGCCGCTCCACCCTGCGCGCCTGAGTTTGATCGAGAGCGACCCCCTGGAGGTGTCGCGCCGGGCGAGGGCGAGGGCGCGGCGGCGAAGACGCGCGGCGTAAGCCGGGACCATCTTCCTGGTCTGCGCGCTTTGCCCCTTGTCGCGCGCCTCGCAGTGCCTTGCCGTCGATGGCGATCACGTCGCCCTCGCCGGGCAGCACCGCGATCTGCGCCAGCACCCGCCCGAAGGCCGCATCCAGCGCCTTCGGGTCGATCATCCGGAATACAGTGGGGAAGGCATCCTGCGAGGGGATGGAATGCCTGAGCTTCAGGAAGCCCCTGAAAACATGCTCTTTTGCCCGACCGATCTCTGCCATCCCGGCACAGCCGGTTGCCGCGCAGAGACCTGCGACAAAGCCTGCGACCAGCCGTTCGCAAAGGTCACGCCGCGCGTTGTCGGCCCGCAGATCAGGGATGTCATCCAAGGCGGCCAAGAAAATGTCCATGCGCGGAACAGCCCCAGAAGGGCGATCCCCGCCCAAGACTCCATCCTCCCGAAAACTGCAAGACCCTTCGGATCAGGTCAAATCCCAAGCGCGATTTCCCTGGGTGAAGGTGATCGACATGAAGCGCCAAAAGATCGTGGCGAAGGCGCTGCCCATTGGCTCAGCCATACTCCGCCGTTGACAGTCCAAGGGTGCGGGCTTAGTCCACGAAACACATTTTTCAACAATGCCGGGCAGCAGTGCCATGGAGTCCGTTCGACGGCATCGATGCAGTGTCTGGACAAAGGTTGGTCTGGCCAACGAGAGGGACTGAGGCGTGTCAGGCAGTCGACGTTTGCGCAAAGCGCTTGTCATGTGTGTAGATCAAACATTCGCCCCCTTCGCCATTTTCCTTGCCAGCCAGATCAACCGCCTTTGTCCGGCGCGCGACTTTGACATTTGTTTGGTAAGCGATGCGCAGCTTGTCGTGCCCCCGGCGTTCGACGGCCTGCATCTGCGCCTGATCGGGCCGGTACAAGACCCGGCCTATCTGGCGTTGGAGAACCGAGAGCTGCCTCGGTCCACCTATCTGCGGCTGTGGATGCCGCATTTGCTGAACCAGGATTATGATCGGTTGATCTATCTGGACGCCGACATGTTCGCAGAAGGGGGTGATTGGTCAGCCTTGTTCGAGGTCGATCTGCAGGGTCATGCGCTGGCTGCGGTGCGCGATGTTCAGCAATGGCGCGAGCCAGAGCGCAAGGTTTTTGAATTTGAGGCGACCCGCAGGGGCAGCAGGCCCTATTTCAACTCTGGACTGATGGTGATCGATCCGGCGATCTTTGTTGCCCGGGACGTGCGCGATCGCTGCCTGGCATTGGGAAATGCGCAGCCGGAGTTGGCAGTGCACCACGACCAGTCGCTGCTCAACCTTGCAGTGGACGGGGCTTGGGCAGAGCTCTCGCCGGTTTGGAACTGGCAGTGGCCGCTGAAGCACCCGATGTTTACCGACTGGGCGGCGCCAAATCTGATCCATTTCATTGGTCACCTCAAACCGTGGAACGACAAGCGCGGGCTGTACCCGCAGCGCTTCCGGCACGCGTATTCCAGTTTCATGAGCCAGCATTTCGCGGGGTTTCCGGTGATAACCGTTCCGGAAACCTCACTGCTGCGGTCAGGACCGCGAACGCTGCGCATGGTGGTACAGTTTCTTGCCCGACGTGCCGCATTGCTGCGCTACCTGGACCGGTTTCCCGATCCGCTGGCGACGGCCCGTTCTGACCTGCGGTCGCAGGAGGGGCCATGAACACTGGCTTCTGCCCCTTGTGGACGGTTGCGTTTCCGCAAGGGTTTTCTTGACGGACGGTGAGCTGTTGGCATAATATGCCAGTGCCTTTGAGGAGAGTACACCATGGCCACCCGAAACGTTGTGCTGACCGAGCCGCAGTCGCGCATGATCGATCATCTGGTTGCAGAAGGTCGCTACCAGAACGCCTCGGAGGCGCTTCGCGCCGGTCTGCGCCTTCTGGAACGCGAAGAAACCGAGCTGCGGGAGTTGCGGGTCCGGCTGACGCAGGGCATTGATCAAGCGCGCGAGGGCAAACTGGCGGAAGGTTCTGGCGAGGACGCGATTCGGCGCGCCTTCGCGAACGTGACCGGCAGTTCCTGATGCCGAAACCCTGGGTTCTGACGCGTCAGGCCGAGCGATCTATAGCCGGCATTGCCGTTTGGACAGCCGAAACCTTCGGCAAGCGGCAGGCCGAGGCTTATGCGGAAGACCTGATCGAGGCATGTCGAGCGCTTGCCGACGGCAGCGCGCAGTCGCGTGGCTGTCGACGACTGGTGGTGGCAGAACTTCCGGAAGACCTGCGATATGCGCGGATCGGGCAGCACAACGTCGTCTTCATCGCGACGCCGGAGCGGATGGTCATTGTCGATTTCCTGCATGTGCGGATGGACATTCCGGCACGGCTCGCGGCCTTGGGTGACGGTCATCAATAAGTCAGAAGCTTGCGATGCGCAGGCCCTCGTGATGGGGCAAGGGGCAGGGGAATCGCATTTGGAACTGACAGGCCGTTTTCGGCTTCTATCGAAACGATTTATGGTGACGATAGCGCCCGTAGCCTGTGGTTTGTTTGCAAGATGTTCTTGTGAACGCCGATGAAAAATTCAAATGCGATAGCCCTGGGCAGGGGGGGCGCAGCCCCGCAGCCTTGGTGAGGTTGACGCGGAACCGGTCGCGGCGGCGTTGGTAACGGCGGGTCATTTCGGCGCTGACGTGGCCGAGCTGTTTCTGGATGTGGCGTTCGTCCACCTCGGCCGAGGATGCGAGGCCTGCGCGCAGGCTGTGACCGGAGAAGAGTGCCAGCCGCCCGGCCTTGGACAGTTCGGGGCGCAGGCCGGCGGCCTCGACCGTCTGTTTGATCAGCCGGGCGACATGCTTGTCGGACAGGCGGTCGCCGATTGCCTTCAGCCCGTTGCGGCTGACCGCGACGAAGAGGGGGCCGAAGTCGATGCGGGCATAGTGCAGCCATTGCGTCAGGGCATGCACCGGGCAGGTCTGGTCCGCTGATCCCCGGGCAATCTCCACCTCGCGCCAGCCGGTCTTGCCGCGCAGGGTGTCGCGTAGCCCTTAATGCGGTATACGAAAGTCAAAAAAATCAATGGGCAGTTTTGCCCTTAACAGGCTGCTGAAGAAGTCGGGCCGGAAGAACGGTTTCCCTGCCAGGCCGGTCTGATGTGGGCCTGTTCTGCGCTTTGGCGTTTGCTGGTTGGACCTGCCCCCCGATCACACGGCCGGCAGGCGGGGCAGTCGGGCGAGGTTGCTGGCAACAATCGTCAGGGTGAACCGGGCGCGGAGGCGTTCGATGCCGCGCAGCACCGTCTGGGCGATGCCGCCGATGGTCTTGGCCCGGCCGAAGGTGAGAAGGAACAGGCAACGATCCGGGGGATCGTTGTTCCGACGCAAGTCGATCTTCTTTCGGCGTTTCTGCGACAGGGCGTATCCGGCGTGGCGGGTGGTGCGGGTGCCGATGGCGGAATGGCGGAGCTTTCGGGCAACATGCGGGGGTGAGGGGCGGCAGGAAGCGATCCGGGGGATCGTTTCAGCCCCGAACCAGGCTTGCCCGAGTTCGGCTGC
>JADCEL010000043.1 GCA_020250125.1 Rhodobacter sp. | reverse complement strand
TGATCAGAAAGGCCGCTGCCCGAACCTACGACCAGCTCTGGAAGGCGGTCGGCCAGGTCTGCGACCTCTTCACCGAAGAAGAATGCTACAACTTCTTCAAAGCCGCAGGATATGAAACCGAATGAGCGCAACACGCTCTAACCCTTTGATTCATATATACGAATCCCTCAGGCGAAAAGACTCGAAAATCAAAGGGTTACGTCGACCTACCCCCCCACCCGCGCGTTGCGCGTGGCGATCAGCTTCAGCCGCAGCGCGTTCAGGCGGATGAACCCTGCGGCGTCCTTCTGGTCATAGGCACCGGCGTCCTCTTCAAAAGTCACGTGCTTTTCGGAATAGAGCGAATGGTCAGACCAGCGCGCCACCGTCCGCGCCAGGCCCTTGTAGAGCTTGACCCGCACCGTACCGGTGACATGGTCCTGGGATTTGTCGATCAGCGCCTGCAGCATCTCCCGTTCGGGGCTGAACCAGAAGCCGTTGTAGATCAGTTCGGCATAGCGCGGCATGATGCTGTCTTTCAGGTGGCCCGCACCGGCATCCAGCGTGATCTGTTCGATCCCCCGGTGTGCCTCCAGCAGGATCGTGCCGCCCGGTGTTTCATAGGCCCCGCGCGATTTCATGCCGACAAAGCGGTTCTCCACCAGGTCAAGGCGGCCCACACCATGCCTCGCACCCAGATCGTTCAGCCTGGTCAGGATCATGGCCGGGCTCATCGCCTGGCCGTTGACGGAAACGGCATCGCCGCGTTCAAAGCCGATTTCCACCATTTCCGGCGCATCGGGGGCCAGTTCGGGGTCAACCGTGCGCTGCCAGACATAAGCGGGCGGTTCCTGCCCGGGGTCTTCCAGAACCTTGCCTTCGGACGAGGTGTGCAGAAGGTTCGCATCCACGGAAAACGGCGCTTCGCCGCGCTTGTCCTTTGCGATGGGAATCTGGTTCGCTTCGGCGAATTCCAGCAGCTTCGTGCGGCTGGTCAGATCCCATTCTCGCCAGGGGGCAATGACGCGGATCGCCGGGTTCAGCGCATAGGCCGAAAGTTCGAACCGCACCTGATCGTTGCCCTTGCCGGTCGCGCCATGCGCCACGGCATCGGCACCGGTTTCTTCGGCGATCCGCACCAGATGCTTTGAGATCAGCGGCCGAGCGATCGAAGTGCCCAGCAGATACAGACCCTCATACAGCGCATTCGCCCGGAACATCGGGAAGACGAAATCCCGCACGAATTCCTCGCGCACGTCGACGATATGGATGTTTTCCGGCCTGATCCCCAGCAGAACCGCCTTTTCCCGCGCCGGCTCCAGCTCTTCCCCCTGGCCCAGATCGGCGGTGAAGGTGACAACCTCGCAGCCGTATTCGGTCTGAAGCCATTTCAGGATGATCGAGGTATCAAGGCCCCCCGAATAGGCAAGCACCACTTTCTTCGGCCTGGACATCGCCCGCTCCTGATCAACAAGGTTTTCAGGGCGTTACCGCGTTTTCCGGGCAAGGGCAAGCAAGCGGCCGCAGCCGCCGGTTGACAGGGGCAAAGACGGTTTGCTAACCGGATCATCAGGCGGTGAAGGAGGTATCCGGGTGAAGGGTTTCGCAATTTTCCGCCATTCGGTGCGCCAGCTTGCTGGCAACATCGGGCCTGCCCTGCGCATCTCAGCGGTCCTGACGGTTATCTTGCAGATGCTTGGTTACCTGCTTGATGTGCAAGGTGACATGGCGCGGTACGGGATCATGCTGGGCACATTCGGCAGCGGGGTTTTTCCCTGGAAATCGGTGCTGCCCTACTTTGCGTTTTCCCTGCTCAGCGGTTGCTGGATCGGGGTCGGCTGGTGCCGCTACGTGCTGATGGAAGAACAGCCTGGCACAATCCTGCCGCTGTTCCGGCCGTCGCGGATTTTGGCATACCTTGTGGCATTGCTCGTTCTGATCCTTGCGAGTGTGGGTGCGGGTTTTCTTCTGGGCTTTCTGACAGGTTTCGTTCTGGGCTTTCTGAAAGCGCTGAATGTGATCGGCGAAACGGCTTCCACCGTGCTGTTTGTGGTCTTGGTCCTGCCGGTCAGTATCGTTCTTGCGCTGCGATTCTCACTTATCCTGCCTGCCGCCGCGATCGGTGAAAAACCGTCAATGACCGCGTCCTGGCGCGCGACGCGCGGCCAGGGGCCGGCCATCCTTGTGGCGACGGTTCTGGTCTTTCTGGTGATTGTTCTTGTTGCCCTGCCCGCGGGCTTTGTGTTCCAACCTTTCTCTGCGCCAGCCTGGATCTGGCAGGGCGTGATCGGCTGGGTTACCCTCATGCTTGGCCTCAGCCTTTCTGCCACACTTTACGGCCATTACGTTCAGGGTCGCCCTTTGGTCTGAGGCTTGTTTTTTCCGGCAGGGCACGCTTAATCGCCCGATGACCCAGTTCACCGATGCCGCCCGCGCCGCCACCCGCGCCTTGCGCCAGCTCTTCCCAGAAACGCCGCTGCAGCGGAACGATCATCTGTGCCAGCAGTATGATGCCGAAATCTGGCTGAAGCGCGAAGACCTCAGTCCTGTGCGCAGCTACAAGCTGCGCGGGGCCTTCACGGCGCTGCGCAAGCATCTTGCGGCCCATCCGGACCAGCGGCTGTTCGTCTGCGCCAGTGCCGGGAACCATGCGCAGGGGGTGGCCTATGCCTGCCGCCATTTCGGCGTGCAGGGCACCATTTTCATGCCGGTGACCACGCCGCAGCAGAAGATCGACAAGACCCGCACCTTCGGCGGCGACGCGGTGCAGATTGTGCTGACCGGCGACTATTTCGATCAGACCCTGGCCGCCGCGCAAACGTTCTGCGCGCAGAGCGGTGCCCATTTCCTGTCGCCCTTCGATGACCCGGATGTGATCGAAGGTCAGGCAAGCGTTGCCGTGGAACTACTCGGTCAGCTTGGCCGCGCGCCCGATCTGGTCATCCTGCCGGTGGGTGGCGGCGGGCTGGCATCGGGCGTTACGGGCTATCTGCGCGATTGCGCCCCTGAAACGGCCTACCGCTTTGTCGAGCCGCTGGGGGGTGCCAGCCTGACGGCAGCCCTGGCGGCGGGCGCGCCCGACACGCTGGCGCGCGTCAACAGCTTTGTCGATGGCGCGGCGGTGGCGCGGATCGGGGCAAACAACTATTCCCGCCTGAACTGGATCGACCCGGCGCATGTGCTGCTGGCCCCCGAAGACCGCATCTGCGTGACCATGCTGCAATTCCTGAACATTGAGGGCATCGTTCTGGAACCGGCGGGCGCGCTGGCGGTGGATGTTCTGCCCGATCTGGCCGGGACGGTCCGGGGCAAGACGGTGGTTTGCGTCACATCCGGCGGCAATTTCGATTTCGAACGCCTGCCAGAGGTCAAGGAACGCGCCCAGCGCTATTCCGGGGTGAAGAAGTATTTCATCCTGCGCATGCCGCAGCGCCCCGGCGCGCTGCGCGAGTTCCTGATGATGCTGGGCCCGGATGATGACATCGCCCGCTTCGAATACCTCAAGAAAAGCGCCCGCAACTTTGGCTCGGTGCTGATCGGCATCGAAACCAGCGCGGCGCGCAACTTTGACCAGCTTTTCGGGCGGATGGACGCGGCGGGGTTCACCTATCGCGACATCACCGGGGACGAGGCGCTGGCCGAATTTCTGATCTGACCGGCTCAGGCGGCCCGGCTGCCGCCGAGGCCGGCCACAAAGGCCCGGCGGCTTGCCGCAAAGCTTTCCGCCACCTCTGCCACATCCACCGCCGCGCCGACTGCCGCGCGCTTTTCGCCCGCGCTGCACAGGGCCGCCAGGTGCCGGAACCCAAGGTTCAGTGCGCTTCCCTTCAGGAAATGCAGATCCGCCTCCAAAGTCGGATCGGGAATCCCCGCCAGCAGCCGCGCCACTGCGGCATCTGATTCGGTCAGGAACATCTCCACCACCTCGGCGAAATCGGCGGCACCGATTTCTCCGCGAAGGCTCGCTACGCGATCCCAGTCGATCATGTCACACTCCTTGCCCCGGCTTGCGCCCTTACACACGCGGCCAGTCTGGCGCGGCAGCCTTAACGCCCGGTAATCCGAAAAGCCGGCACAAGATAAAACCTGTCATGATCTTTACCGTTCACGCGTCCTTAACCAGGATCGGACAACCCTGCGGATCACGATCGATATGGAGGTCATCGTGCAGGCAGAGTTCCTTTTTGTTCCGGATCCGAAGGTGAGCAACAATCCCATTGTCCCGCGCCGCGTTCTGGTGGTGGATGACAGTGCCGCCCAGCGCCGCGTTCTGTCCCTGTCCCTTGCCCGCTGGGGGTACCGGGTGACAGAGGCCGACTCGGGCGAGGCGGCGCTGAAACTGTGCCAGGACACGGCCTTTCACATGATCCTCAGCGATTGGGGAATGCCGGGGATGAGCGGGCTTGATCTGTGCCGCGCGGTCCGTGCGATGCCGCATGACGGCTACGGGTATTTCATTCTGCTGACGTCGAAATCCGACAAGGCCGAAGTGGCCGACGGGCTGGATGCCGGGGCGGATGATTTCCTGTCAAAGCCGATCAACCCCGATGAACTGCGCGCCCGCATGCGCGCAGGCGAACGTGTGCTGACCATGCAGCAGGAGCTGCTGGAAAAGAACCGCCTTGTCCGCTCTACCCTGGACGAACTTCAGGCTGTATACGATTCGCTTGACCGCGATCTGGTCGAGGCGCGAAAGGTGCAGCAGACCTTCGTGCGCGAACGCCACCGCGATTTCGGGCATGCCTCGGTGTCGATCCTGCTGCGGCCTTCGGGCCATGTCGGCGGCGATCTGGTGGGGTGGTTCCGCATCGATTCGCGGCGCGTTGCCGTTTATGCCGTCGATGTTTCGGGTCACGGCGTTGCCTCTGCGATGATGACGGCGCGGCTTGCGGGCCATTTGTCCGGGGCGGCACCGGAACTGAACTATGCCCTGTCAGCCGGGGCGAATGGCGAGATTCAGGCCCTTCCGCCCGAGGCTGTCGCCGCCCGGTTCAACCGCATGATGATCGACGACATGCAGGTGGATCAGTATTTCACCATGGCCTACGCCGAAGTTGATCTGGAAACCGGGCACGTCGCCCTGGTGCAGGCGGGTCATCCGCACCCGGCCATTCTGCGGGCGGATGGCGCGGTGGAATATCTGGGTGAGGGCGGCCTTCCCGTGGGCCTGATCGGTGCGGCGGGCTATGACCGGATCGAGGCACAGCTTCGCCCCGGCGACAGGCTGTTCCTGATGTCTGACGGCATCACCGAATGCGCCGATCCGACCGGCATCGAACTGGGCGAGGATGGCCTTGCGCGCATCCTGCGGCAGCACGCCCGGCTGACCAGCCCGGGCCTGATGGATGCGCTGGTGTCAGAACTCCAGCGCCATGCGGGCGGCCTTGATTTCCGCGATGATGTGTCCGGCGTCATCTTCGACTGGCGCGGCCCCAGCCTGTAAGGGATGCCAGCATGGCGCGGTCGCCGGGGTTTCCAAGGCGCGCTGCGGCTTCGTTGACCGGCAGCCAGACGGCTGTATGGCCCGCCTCGCTTGGCGGGCCAAGGCGCAGCACCGGGCGGGCCAGGTAGACCGTACACAGTTTTTCCGCCCACAGGTCGTATTCCGGCATATAGGTAAAGCGCCGGAACGCCCCGATACGCCGCATCACATTGATTTTCCATCCTGTTTCTTCGATCACCTCGCGGTGCAGGGCAGCAACCGGCTGTTCGCCCGCATCAATGCCGCCACCGGGCAGCTGGAATTCGGGCACCGGGGCCTGCTGAAAGGTTGTCAGGATGCTGTCTCCCCGCAACAGCACCGCATAGACCCCCGGTCTGCGCCGATAGCGCTGGCCAGGCTTCAGCGGCTCTCCATAGCGTCTGATCATGGCCCACCCTTGGTGCTTTGGTTGCCGTGCCTATATAGCTGCGGTATGCCAAGGCCCACGCGGCAAGGAAACCCCCGATGCTCGGATCACAACTCGCCTGGGACGACACCGTCCTGCCGTTTCAGCTTGACCGGTCAGATATCCGTGGCCGCGTTGCGCGGCTGGACGGGGTGCTGGACCGGGTCCTGTCGCAACACGCCTATCCGCCGCAGATCGAGGCGCTTGTCGCCGAAGCGGCGCTGCTGACCGCGCTGATCGGGCAAACGATCAAGCTGCGCTGGCGGCTGTCGATTCAGGTGCGCGGCACCGGCCCGGTGAAGATGATCGCCACAGATTACTATGGCCCGACCGAAGACGGGCAGGCGGCGCGCATCAGGGCCTATGCCGGGTTCGACAGGGACGGGATCGAAACCGGTGACCCGTTCAGCCTGATCGGCGAGGGATACTTTGTCATCCTGATCGATCAGGGCGAAGGCATGGTTCCCTATCAGGGGATCACACCCCTGGTCGGCGGCTCCCTGTCTGCCTGTGCAGAGACGTATTTTGCCCAGTCAGAACAGTTGCCCACCCGCTTTGCCATCACCTGTGGCCGGTCCCAGACGCCAGGCACCCGGCCGCATTGGCGCGCCGGCGGCGTGATGCTGCAACATATGCCCAAATCCTCGCTGGAGGCTGCGGCGGACGCGGGATCGGGCGAAGGCGGGCTGCTGTCCCATCGCGATCTGCTGGGCGGGGCAGAGGGCGAAAACTGGACACGCGCAAACCTGCTTCTTGATACGGTCGAGGATCTGGAACTGATCGGCCCGTCGGTGCAGCCAACCGATCTGCTGGTGCGCCTGTTTCACGAGGAAGGGCCACGCGTGTTCGATGCGCAGCCTGTCCGGTTCGGCTGTTCCTGTTCGGCGGAAAAGGTGCGCCGGTCCCTGTCGATCTATTCGGCGACGGATATCGGGCAAATGACAACTGACGACGGCGTGCTTACCGCCGATTGCCAGTTCTGCGGTGCCCATTACGAGTTTGACCCCGGAACGCTTGGCCGTGATGCCCAAAAGGCTGCGGGTGAGCGTGATTGATCCCGGCATCCTGTCGCGGGCGCTGGCACTGCCCCTGCGCGGGTCGTCCGATTTCGACCTCAATCCGGAATCGCGGCCGCCGGCCGGCCGGGTGCTGCGGCCCGCCGGGGTGCTGATTGCTGTCCGGAGCGGGCCGTCGGGGGCCGATCTGATCCTGACAAAGCGCTCTTCGCGGCTGAAGCATCACCCCGGGCAGATTGCCTTTCCCGGCGGCAAGGTAGAACCCGGCGACGGGGGCCCCGTCGGGGCCGCCCTGAGGGAAAGCCGCGAAGAGGTTGGCCTGCCGCAAGACCGTGTCACCGTTCTGGGCACATTGCCGCAGCACGAAACCGTCACAGGGTTTCTGGTGACGCCGGTTCTTGGCATCGTTTCCGGTGAATTCACCCCGCAGCCCGAGGCGGGCGAGGTGGAAGAGGTGTTTACCGTGCCCCTGGCCCATGTCACCACGCTGGCGAACTTTCGCGTTGAACACCGCCGCTGGCAGGATGAATGGCGGCGGTATTATGCCGTGCCTTACGGCCCCTATTACATCTGGGGTGCCACGGCCCGGATTCTGCGCGGTCTGGCAGACAGGCTGTCCTCATGCGGGTGACGGGCGACTGGCTGACGCGGCCACAGACACAGGCCGTCTGCGCCCTGCTGACGGACGCGGGGTATCAGGCCCTGCTGGTGGGTGGCTGCGTGCGAAATGCGCTTCTGGGCGAAGCGGTGGCGGATGTCGATATTGCAACGGATGCCGAACCGGTAACCGTCCTGCGGCATGCCGAAGCCGCCGGTTTCAAGGCTGTTCCCACAGGTATCGCGCATGGCACGGTCACGGTTGTTGCCGACGGCATTCCCCATGAGGTCACGACCTTCCGGCAGGATGTCGAAACCCATGGCCGTCATGCGACGGTCGCCTTTTCCTCCCGTGTGGAGGAGGATGCGGCGCGGCGGGACTTCACCATGAATGCGCTGTACGCGACCCCGGATGGCACGGTCATCGATCCGCTGAACGCACTGCCCGATCTGGTGGCGCGCCGCCTGCGTTTTGTCGGCGATGCCGGGGCGCGCATCACCGAAGATTATCTTCGCATCCTGCGCTTTTTCCGCTTTCACGCCTGGTACGGCGATCCGCAAGCGGGGCTTGACGCCGAAGCGCTGGCGGCCTGTTCCGCCCATTCCGCAGGGCTGGACAGGCTGTCGCGCGAAAGGGTGGGTGCGGAAACCCGAAAGCTGCTGTCGGCGCGCGATCCGGCCCCGGCGGTTGCGGCCATGGCGCAGGCAGGGATTCTGCGGCATGTGCTGCCGGGCGCTGATGCCCGGGCGCTGCCGGTTCTCGTGCATCTGGAGGCGGGCCGCAGACCCGACTGGCTGCGGCGTCTTGCGGTGCTGGGCGGAAAGGATGCGGCGGAACGCCTGCGCCTCAGCCGGGCCGAGTCAAAAGCCCTGAACAGTCTGCGCGCCGGCCTTTCTTCGAACGATCCGCCCGCAACCCTTGGCTACCGGTACGGGCCGGACATGGCTGCAAATGTGGTTCTTGCGCGGGCCGCCGTGCTGGAAACACCGCCTGCACCCGGTTGGGACAAGGACATTGCCCAAGGGGCCGCAGCGCGGTTTCCGGTCAGCGCCGCAGATCTGATGCCGCAGCTGTCCGGCGCGGCGCTGGGCGAACAGCTTGCCGCGCTGGAGGCGCGCTGGATCGCATCCGGCTTCCGGCTGCGCCGCGAAGACCTGCTGCGCTGATCTCCGGCAGTTTTCATTTCTGCGGATTGGCGCTATACCCGCCAGGCACCGCTGAGAGGCTTCCCCCTTTGTTCCGTTTTTTCGAGGGCCTCGTCGATCCCTACCTCGACTACGAGGAGGCCGACACGCCGCCCCGGCGGCTTTGGCCGTTCCTTGCCCAGTTCTGCCGCCCCTTCCGGGCGGTCTTTGCCGTGACGGGGATGCTGTCCGTCATCGTCGCCGCCAGCGACGTTGCCCTGATCTGGTATGTGGGCCGCCTGGTCGATCTGCTGGGGCAGGATGCGCCCGCAGATGTCTGGGCGGCCCACGGCACTGAGATCATCCTTGTCGCGCTGGCGGTGCTGGTGCTGCGGCCGGCCGTTGCGGTGATCGATGTGGCGCTGCTGCACAACACCATTCTGCCGAACTTTGGCACGATGATCCGCTGGCGGGCGCACCGCCATGTGCTGCGCCAGCCGGTCGGCTGGTTTGAAGGCGATTTTGCCGGACGCATCGCCAACCGTATCATGCAAACGCCGCCCGCCGCCGGTGACGCGGTGTTCCAGACCTTTGATGCCGTGGCCTTTGCCGTCGTCACCTTCATTGGCGCGGCCATCATGCTGGCCGAGGCGGACGCGCGCCTGATGCTGCCGCTGCTGGTCTGGTTTGCGCTGTATGCGGCCCTTGTGCGCTGGACCCTGCGGCGGGCCGGCCCGGCATCCAAGGCGTCATCGGATGCACGCTCGGCGGTGACGGGCCGCGTTGTCGATGCCTATGCCAACATTCATTCGGTCAAGCTTTTCGCCCATCACGACAAAGAGGTCGCCTACGCCAAAGAGGCGATCGAACATGCGCGGTCCACTTTCATGTCCGAAATGCGGATTGTGACGAAGATGGATCTGGCGCTGTCGCTTCTGAACGCGGCGCTGATCGTTTCTGTCACCGGCTGGGCGATTGTCCTTTGGTACAACGGGCAGGCCTCGGTCGGGACGGTTGCGGCAACCTGCGCGCTGGTGCTGCGGCTGAACAGCATGACCTACTGGATCATGTGGGCAACCACCTCACTGGTGCAGGCGCTGGGTGTTGTGGCCGAAGGGATGGAAACCATCGCACAGCCCATTGCCCTGGTGGATCGCCCGGATGCCCCTGCGCTGGCCTTCGGTGCGGGGCGGATCGAGTTGCGCAACGTCGCGCACCATTACGGGCGCGGCTTTGGCGGGCTTCAGGATGTCAGCCTTGTCATTGCGCCCGGCGAAAAAATCGGGCTGATCGGCCGATCGGGCGCGGGCAAGTCGACGCTGGTCAAGCTGATGCTGCGCTTTTACGATACCGAAAGCGGGCAAATCCTGATCGATGGTCAGGATATTGCCGGGGTCACCCAGGAAAGCCTGCGCCGCCAGATCGGCATGGTCCAGCAGGATTCGTCGCTTCTGCACCGGTCGGTGCGCGACAACATCCTATACGGTCGCCCCGAAGCCTCGGAGGCCGAGATGATCGCGGCGGCGCGGCGCGCCGAGGCGCATGAGTTCATCCTGACGCTGGAAGACCCGGAAGGGCGGCAGGGCTATGACGCCCATGTCGGCGAACGCGGCGTCAAGCTGTCGGGCGGGCAGCGGCAGCGCGTGGCGCTGGCCCGCGTCATCCTGAAGGACGCGCCGATCCTGATCCTGGACGAGGCGACCAGTGCCTTGGACAGCGAGGTTGAGGCCGCCATTCAGGATACGCTGTATGGCGTGATGAAGGGCAAGACCGTGATCGCCATTGCCCACCGCCTGTCCACCATTGCGGCGATGGACCGGATCATCGTTCTGGAAGACGGCCGGATCGAAGAACAGGGAAGCCACGCGGAACTTCTGGCGTGGGGCGGGCTTTACGCCCGGTTCTGGGCGCGCCAGTCGGGCGGGTTCATCGGCATTGAGGACGCCGCAGAATGAGTGCGCTGATGCGGCTGGGCGCATTGATCCGCCCTTTCGAACCGGCCGAAGGTGCCCCGCCGCAACGGCTGTCCGCCTTTTTCCGCTGGTGCCTGTCCGGGGCCTGGCCGATGCTTTTCGTTGCCGCCGCCATCTCGTCCATCGCCGGTGCGACCGAAGTGGTGTCGGCGCTGATCCTGGGCCGGGTTGTCGATGCGGCGGCAGACAGCGGGCCGACCCGCTTCTTTGCCGATCATTTCAGCCTGCTTCTGGCCTTTCTTGTCTTCTATCTGGTGCTTCGCCCCCTGTCCTTTGGCATTTCGGCTGCGTCGAATTCGATCATTGTCGGTCCGAATGTGATGCCCCTGGTCCTGAGCCGCCTGCACCGCTGGACCCTGGGACAGGCCGTCACCTTCTTTGACAATGATTTTGCCGGGCGCATCGCGCAGAAACAGATGCAGGCTGCCCGCGCCGTGACCGATGTGGTGACGGAAATGATCAACACGGTGGCCTTTGCGCTGGCGTCGATCATCGGGTCGGTGATCTATCTGCTGGTCATCGATATCCGGATTGCGGGCGCGCTTGCGGTCTGGCTGGTTGCCTATGTCGGGCTGATCCTTTATTTCCTGCCCCGGGTGCGCGAAAACTCGGCGGCCCGGGCGGCGTCGCGCGCCATGGTGTCGGGGCAGGTCGTGGATACGATCACCAACATCAAAACCGTCAAGCTGTTCGCCCATGCCGCGTTCGAAGACCGCGTGGCGCTGAAGGCGATGGATGTCTTTCGCGACCGCTCGCTGGAATTCGGCGTCATTTCCACATGGTTCCGTTATGCGCTGATGACGCTGGCCGGGGTTCTACCGGTGCTGCTGATCGGGGGGGCGCTGCTGTTATGGCAGCAGGGGCGCGCCAGCGTCGGCGATATTGCGGCGGCGGGCGCGATTGCGATGCGGATCGCGCAGATGACCGGCTGGGTCAGTTTCACCCTGATTTCCATCTATACCAGCGTGGGCGAGGTTGAAGACGGCATGCGCACCCTGGCGGTGCCCCATACGCTGGCGGATGCGCCCGATCCCGTGCAATTGCCGCGCATCACCGGGCGCATCGACTTCGAGAATGCGTCTTTCGCCTATGGCCGTCGGCGCGGCGGGGTCCGGGATATCACGCTGTCGATTGCGGCGGGCGAGAAGATCGGCATCGTCGGGGCATCAGGTGCCGGCAAATCATCGCTCGTGTCGCTGCTTTTGCGGCTTTATGATACCGAAACGGGCCGCATTCTGGTCGAAGGTCAGGATGTGCGCCACATCACGCAGGAAAGCCTGCGGCGGCAGATCGGCATGGTCACGCAGGAAACCGCGATGTTCAACCGCTCTGCCCGCGACAACATCCTGTACGGACGCCCCGACGCGACGGAGGCAGAGCTGATTGCGGCGGCAAAGGCCGCCGAGGCGCATGATTTCATTCTGCAAATGGTCGATCACAATGGGCGCAAGGGGTATGACGCCTATCTTGGCGAACGTGGCGTCAAGCTGTCGGGCGGTCAGCGCCAGCGCATCGCCCTGGCCCGCGCCTTTCTGAAGGATGCGCCGATCCTGGTGCTGGATGAAGCGACAAGTGCCCTCGATTCCGAAGTCGAGGCCAGCATCCAGCAGGCGCTGGGCCGCGTGATGCAAGGCAAGACGGTGCTTGCCATTGCCCATCGCCTGTCCACCATCTCTGCGATGGACCGCATCATCGTCATGGACGATGGGCGCATCGTTGAAGAAGGCACGCACGGCGACCTGCTGGCAAGCGGCGGTCTTTATGCCCGCTACTGGAGCCGCCAGTCCGGCGGCTTCATCGGTGTGGACGACAGGGAAGCAGCCGAGTGATCCTGACCATTGACCGGCTTGGCCACCGCGGCGACGGCATTGCGCAGGGACCGGATGGTCAGGTTCTTGTGCCGCAGGTGCTTCCCGGTGAGGTTGTCGAAGGTGATCCGGCGGGCGACCGGCTGGTGAACATCCGGATCCTGACACCTTCGGCACAGCGCATCCGCCCGCCTTGCCGCCATGCCCGCACCTGCGGCGGCTGTCTGATGCAGCATGCGTCGGACCCGTTGGTGGCCGACTGGAAACAGGGCATCGTCAAGGGGGCCCTGGCCGGTCAGGGGCTGGATGCGCCGCTTCGCCCCGTCGCCACATCGCCCCCCCGTTCGCGCCGGCGGGCAAGCCTGGCCGCGCGCCGCACCAGGGGGGGCGCGCTGATCGGGTTTCACGCGCGGGCGTCGGATACCCTGGTGGCCATTCCGGGCTGTCAGTTGCTGCATCCGGCCCTTCTGGCTGCCTTTCCGGCGCTGGAGGCGCTGGTTGTCACCGGCGGGTCGCGCAGTGCCGAACTGTCGCTGACCGTCACGCACAGCCTGGGCGGCCCCGATATTGCGGTCACGGGCGGCAAGCCGCCGGACGCCGGTTTGCGCCTGGCGCTGGCGCGCGTGGCGGAAACCTTCGACATCGCCCGGCTGACCTGGGATGCCGAGCCGGTCGCGCTGCGCAGGATGCCCGTCCAGCGCTTTGGCAAGGCGCTTGTCGCGCCGCCACCCGGCGCCTTTCTGCAGGCCACGGCCGAGGGTGAGGCCACCCTGCTGGCTGCGGTGACAGAGGCCATCGGCCCCGCGCGCCGCGTGGCGGACCTTTTCGCCGGTTGCGGCACCTTCAGCCTGCCGCTTGCCGACCTTGCCGAGGTTCACGCGGTGGAAAGCAATGCGGCGATGCTTGCGGCCCTGGACCGGGGCTGGCGTCAGGCGCAAGGGCTGCATCGCGTGACAACAGAAACCCGCGACCTGTTCCGGCGTCCGCTGGAACCTGACGAGTTCAAGGGCTTTGATGCCGTGGTCATCGACCCGCCGCGCGCCGGGGCCGAAGCACAGGCGGCAACGCTGGCCCGGTCGCGCGTTCCGGTGATTGCGTTCCTGTCCTGCAACCCTGTCACCTTTGCACGCGACGCGCGCGTCCTGAAAGAGGCGGGCTATGGGCTGGACTGGGTGCAGGTCGTGGACCAGTTCCGCTGGGCCGCGCATGTCGAACTTGTGGCCAGGTTCAGCCTGCGCCGCCGCTGACCGCCCTGCTCACGAAAGCGTGAGTCGACGCGTCTTTGCGCAGCGGGCCGCGTGATGTATCGATTCCGGAAAAAACGAAGCGGGCAGAAAACAGGAAACATGGTGGCATTGCGCGTTCTTCTGGTCTTGGCCCTGGCCTTCGGGCTGTCGGCCTGCGGTTCCAAGTTCAAGACCTACAACGGCCCCGAGGTGACGCGGGTCGAGGTACACAAGACTGATCGGAAGATGTACCTTCTGCACAATGCCGAGGTGCTGAAGGATTACGACATTTCGCTGGGGTTTCAGCCCCGCGGCCACAAGAAGTTCGAGGGCGACGGCAAGACCCCGGAAGGGGCCTATGTCATCACCCATCGCAACCCGCGCAGCAGCTATCATCTGTCCTTGGGAATATCCTATCCGAACCAGACAGATCGCGCCTATGCCTCGTCCAAGGGCAAAACCCCCGGCGGTGATATCTTCATTCACGGCCATACCGGCACCAAGGGCAATCGTGGTGACTGGACCGCAGGCTGTATCGCGGTGCGCAACCGCGAGATGGAAGATATCTATGCGATGGTGCGCCCCGGGACGCCGATCGTGATCTTCCCCTGACGGTCACAGGATCGGGGCCGGCATCGCCGTCGCCGGATAGGCGGCCGAGGTGCCTGTGACCATGGTCCACCAGATTTTGCCGCTTGGTTCCTGAAAGAAGGAAAATCCCATCTCGGTCGCCTGCGGGTCCATGATGACAAGGCGGGTTTCGGGATTCTCCATCCAGTCCGACAGGGTTTCGAGTTCGCTCTGGTAGGTTTCGGAAATCAACTCTCCCAGCATCTTTCCGGAATACCCCACGCGCCGGACGCGGTCGATCGGCGATGATCCGTCCGATCCGAAATGCCAGGGGCGGTTCTGAACCGCCATATCGCGTGAATGCGTGGCGGCGGCAGCGTTAAGCTGGGCGTTCAGCTCCAGGGGCTGCAAACCCCTGGCACCACGCAGGGTGTTGACCGAATCAAGTGCCGTGAACTGGATCTCGCCGATGTCGCCGGCCATCATGGGGCCGCCGCCGCCGGTCGATACGCCGGTTCCCGCACAGGCGGACAGGACAAGCGAAGCACACAGCAGCACGGCGGACAGAGATTTCATTTCAGCTTACCCCGGAAACAGCAGAACCGTCTTTATCGAAACCGGATGGAAGGTTCAAACCCAACTCTGCGTGACGCAATGACGTGGCCTTGATTTGCAGTCCGGCGCTGCGCACTGTAGTTTCGCCGCCAAGAACAAGAAAAGGAGTTGTGCATATGAGCGCAGACCACCCCATTCAGGCAGGACGGCGCGCCTTTCTGGGCGCGGGTGCCGCAGTTCTGGCCGGTCTGGCCGCGCCCGCCTGGGCGCTGCAGGATGCCCCCGAGGCGGATACGGCGCTGGGCGGCGCAATCCGAAGCAATGTATCGGCCTTTCGCGCGCTGGACTGGCAGGATTACTTTGCCAATACGCGCAATGGCGCGATCCTGTGCGATACCAAATCGCGCGCCCTGCATTTCTGGTCGGAAGACCAGGCTGTCTACAGGCTTTATCCCACATCTGTTCCGCTGACGGATGACCTGACGCGGCTGGGCAAGACGGAAGTGATCCAGAAGGTCGAAAACCCGACCTGGCGGCCAACGCCATCGATGTTGAAGCGTAACCCAGAATGGCCAGCTGTTGTCGAAGGGGGGGCACCGGACAATCCGCTTGGTGTGCGTGCGCTTTATCTCTCGTGGCCCGCCTACCGGATTCATGGCACCCATGACACGCGCAAGATCGGCCGCCGGTCGTCCAGCGGTTGCATTGGCCTTTACAATGAACACATCCTTGAATTGTTTGGTTTGGCACAGGTCGGAACACAGGTGTTGCTAATTTGACGACACGCGCCACAAGCAAGCGCAGCCGCAGCGAAGTCACGTTGCAATCGATGGCCCAAGCTGCTTATGAAAGGGTCACGAGGTACAGCTTGGGTGCGCGCCGCCGTCCTCTGAAACATTCGGTGGGGCGCAATATCTGGAGGTTAACATGAAGAAACTTGTTCTCGCCGCTGCCCTGACGGGTGCCGCTTCAACCGCGTTCGCCGGTGGTATGGCCGAGCCTGTGATGGAACCCGTAGTCGTTGTGGAGGAAACCTCTTCGTCGGCTGCTGGCATCATTGTTCCGCTGCTGCTGCTGGTTCTGATCCTGGCCGCTTCTGCGAACTGATCCGCCGGACAGATCATGGAAAAGGCGGCGGGTGATATCCGCCGTCTTTTCTGTTTGTGCAACGTGGCGTTGCCCGGTCAGGTGATCCAGCCGCGAAGATTTTCCTCGATGACGCCGACCAATGCGCGGATATGCGCCTCGTCACCGTTGAGGCAGGGGATATAGGAAAAAACCTGGCCCCCCGCATGTTCAAAGGCCTCGCGGATTTCTCCGTTGATTTCTTCCAGCGTTTCGATGCAGTCGGCCGAGAATGCCGGCGCAATGACGGCGATGCGCGTCTTTCCCTGCTTTGCCAGTTCTGCCACATGCTGGACGGTATAGGGCCTGAGCCATTCTTCCGGCCCGAACACCGACTGGAAGGTTGTGTCGATCGTGCCCTTGTCCCAGCCCAGACGCTCGCGCAGCAGGCGCGAGGTCTTGGCGCATTGGCAATGGTAGGGGTCGCCTGACATCAGGTATCGTTTCGGCATCCCGTGATAGCTGGCCACGAGAACATCCGGGCGATGGTCAAGCGCCGCATAGGCCCGCTCGACCGATTGCGCAAGCGCATCGATATAGAGCGGATGGTCAAAGTATTCCGCCACGGTGCGCGCCGCAGGCTGGCGCTTTTCCTTCATCAGCGACCGGAAGAACTGATCATTCGCGGTTGCCGACGTGGCCCCGGCGTAATGCGGATACAGCGGGAAAAACAGGATCTTCTCGCAGCCGGCCTCGACCATCGCCCTGACCCTGGAGTCGGTGGACGGATTGCCGTAGCGCATGCAGAAATCCACCACTACGTCCGGTCCGTGCAGGGCGCGCAGCGCATCGGCGATCTTTGCGGTCTGATCCCTGGTGATGGTCATCAGGGGGCTTTCGCCCTTTTCGTGGTTCCAGATCAGCCGGTAATTCGCGCCGCTGCTGAAGGGGCGTTTGGTCAGGATGATCAACTGAAGCAGCGGTTGCCATTTCCAGCTTGCATAGTCGATGACACGCTTGTCAGACAGAAACTCGTTCAGGTAGCGGCGCATCGACCAGTAATCATAATTGTCCGGGGTGCCCAGGTTTGCCACAAGCACACCGATCCTGGCCCGCCGCACGGGTGGATGATCGGCCGGCGCATGGGCAAGCCGGTCTTGTCCCGGCGGTATCAGGGCCGCAGCGGCGTGGGAAGGGGCCTGACTGTCCCTGGCATCCAGCATCGGGGTTGTCCTGTCTTCAGAAGGGTCACGTCGGGATGTAACCGCATCTGCTGCGGCGTCAACTGCCGCGCAGGGTCGCAGGGGGCAGCGGCTGTTCGACGGACCCAAGGGCATCGGCCAGCCGCCTGGCCGCCGATCCGGGGCGCAGCGGCCTGGGCTGGCTGTCATCCGGGGCCCAGCCTGTCAGGAAGATCATCTCGAACGTTGCGCGGATGCGGCCCTCGGGGGCGGGAAAACCGGCGGCATAAAGCGCGGCCGTCCGGGAAAAGACCTGGTGCCCCGTCGGTCGGCGCAGCCGCCCCGCCAGCGCATTTGCCTCACCCATGGCGCGCAGGTCGGCCATCAGCCTGCCTGTATCGGCATAGGTCACGGTGCGGATGGTGCTGTCTGCCACCGGCAGGGCAAAACCGGCGCGCTGAAGCCCCCCGCCCAGATCCCGGATCTCGGCCATCGGCAGGACGCGGGGCGACAGCCCGCCTGTGACGGCAACTTCCGCCTCGGCCAGGCAGGCGCGCAGTTCCGCCAGGGTCTGGCCGCCGAACAGCACCCCCAGGAACAGCCCGTCAGGGCACAGCGCCCGCCGGCACTGGACCAGTTGCCCAACCGGATCATTGGACCAGTGCAGGCACAGCGCATGGATCACCAGATTATGCGCGCCGGGTGCCAGATCAAGAACATCATCATCGGCAATGATCCGCGCCTCTGGCATCCGCGCCCGCCACAGGTCGGCGAAAGGCGTGATGACGGCAGGCTGCGTAAACCTTCTGTTAACCTCGCCCAGTCTTTCCTCTATCTCGCCGGCGGCATCCTGCTGCAGGAACAGGGCCGGGTCGCGTGCGGCGCGGTCGCGGTAACGGGCCAGGGCGGCACGGTCGGTCAGGATCGGGGGCATCTGCATGGCGGGCAGCTAAGGGGTACGGGATGAGATTGCAAGCCGCCCTTCATCTGGTCTATCCGCCACAATGCCTTGTCTGCGATGCGCCCGTCACGCAGGATTTCGGGCTGTGCGGACCCTGCTGGCGCGACACCGCGTTCATCAGCGGCCTTGTCTGCGATCTGTGCGGGGCGCCACTGCCGGGTGAAGACCCCGGTCATGCGGTGCTGTGCGACGATTGCCTGACCATGGCCAGGCCCTGGGTCAGGGGCCGTGCCGCCGTGCTGTACCGCGATACCGCCCGGCGGATGATTCTCGCGCTGAAACATGGCGACCGGACAGATCTGGCCCGGCCGGCGGCAGGGTGGATGATGCGCGTTGCGGGCCCGCTTCTTCAGTCCGGAATGGTCGTGGCCCCGGTTCCGCTGCACTGGCTGCGGCTGCTGACGCGCCGGTACAATCAGGCCGCCCTGCTTTCGGCGCATGTCGCCCGCGAGGCGGGGCTGGCGCATTGCCCGGATCTGCTGCAACGCCGCCGCAACACCCGCAGCCAGGAGGGGCGCGACAGGCCGGGGCGGTTCCGCAACGTCAGCGACGCCTTCCGCGTTCATCCGCGCCATGCCGCCCGGATCAAGGACCGTCCGGTTCTGCTGGTGGATGATGTGATGACCTCTGGTGCCACCCTGGCCGCAGGGGCGGATGCCTGCCGTGCCGCCGGTGCCGCCTCGGTTTCGGTTCTGGTGCTGGCGCGCGTTGCGAAGGATGCCTAAATCCCTATAGTCGCGGTGGGCGCAAGGATCAGGCCATGAAACCCGTTGAAATCTACACCTCGCCGCTGTGCGGCTATTGCCACGCCGCAAAGCGGCTGCTGACGCAAAAGGGCGTGGTCTTTACCGAATATGACGTCAGCCGCGACACTGGCCTGCGCGCGGCAATGATGCAGCGGTCGAACGGTGGCCGCACCGTGCCGCAGATCTTCGTGGGCGAAACCCATGTCGGCGGCTGCGATGATCTTTACGCACTGGACAGGGCGGGCAAGCTTGACCCGCTGCTGGCAGGCTAGCCGATGCGCGCCGGGCTGGTGCAGCTGACCGTAACCGATGACCCGGCCGGCAATCTGCCGCAGACCCTTGCCCTGGTCCGCGCGGCGGCCGCGGGCGGGGCCGGGTTTGTCCTGACGCCGGAATGCACCAACGCCCTGTCCTCGAACCGCGCGCGCCAGCAGGATATCCTGCACCCCGAAGACAGCGATCCCACGCTTGCCGCGCTGCGGGCCGAGGCGGCGCGCGCCGGCATCTGGCTGCTGATCGGCTCTTTGGGCCTGAAGACGCGCGAAGACGGCGGCCGCTTTGCCAACCGCAGCCTGCTGATCGATCCGACCGGCGCAATCACCGCCCGCTATGACAAGATCCACATGTTCGATGTGACCCTGTCAGAGGCGGAAACCTACCGCGAATCTGCAAGCTACCGGCCCGGCGCGCGGGCGGTTCTGGCCGAAACGCCCTTCGGCATTCTGGGTCTGACGGTTTGTTATGACATCCGCTTTTCCGCCCTGTATCGCCGCCTTGCCCAGGGTGGCGCGCAGATCATCACGGTGCCCGCCGCCTTCAACCACATCACGGGGGCTGCGCATTGGGAAACCCTGCTGCGCGCCCGCGCGATCGAGACGGGGTGCTTCATTCTTGCCCCGGCCCAGACCGGCTTTCACGCCGAAGTCCGGGGCAAGGGGCGCCGTACCCATGGGCACAGCCTGGTCATTGCCCCCTGGGGCGAGGTTCTGGCCGATGCGGGCACCGATCCCGGCGTCGTCTTTGCCGACATCGATCTGGCCGAGGTGGCCCGCGCCCGTGCCCGCGTGCCATCCCTGTCGCATGACCGACCCTTTGATGGCCCGTGATGAGCGACAAGGCCGAAGATATTGCCGTAGCCCTGTTCAGCGAACTGTTGACGGCAGATCAGCTTGCCCGCAGCCGGATCGCCAAGCTGCTGCCACGCGGCATGGAACTGTCGCAGTTTTCCGTGCTCAATCATCTGTCGCGCGTCAATGACGAACGCAGCCCGGCGCAACTGGCGCGCGCGTTCCACGTCACGCGCGGCGCGATGACCAACACCCTGACCAAGCTGGAATGGGCCGGCCATGTTCATATCCGCCCCGATTGGGATGATGCCCGCCGCAAGTTCGTGGCGATCAGCCCGTCGGGCCGTGCCGCGCGCGATGCCGCCGTTCAGGCGATCACACCCCTGATCGCCGATATCGTTCAGGCGCTGGGCGAACCCAGGCTGCGCACCATGCTTCCGATCCTGCGGAAACTGCGCACAAGGCTGGAACTGGGCGATCCGGGATGACCACGCAACGCCCTGCCGTTTTCTGCAACAGACTGCCGCGCCGGATTGACGAAAGCCGCCACTGACCGCCTAATGCAGGGCCTGCCCGCCCGGCCAGGTTGACCCGACAGGCCCCGATGTTCCGTCTTTCCCACCCCATCATCCATACCGCGAACCTTCTTTGGCACCGCAGTTTCGATGCCAAGCTTGGGCTGATTTCGGCAGGGGTCGCCTTTTTCGGCTTTCTTGCGATTTTTCCCGCCGCTGCGGCCGTCATTGCGCTGTGGGGCTTTGCGTCAGACCCCGAGGTGATCCGGGGGCAGATCGCGCTGTTGCAGGATTTTCTGCCTGCCGATGCTTTCAAGGTGCTGGATACGCAGGTCCAGGCCCTGATTTCGTCGAATGGCGATGCTTTTGGTGCCACCACCATCCTGTCCACCCTTTTTGCCCTTTGGTCCGCCCGCGCCGGGGTTGATGCGCTGATCCAGGGGCTGGATGCCGCCTATGGCACCTCGCCGCGCGGTGGCATGTGGCACGCGGTTCAGGCCGTATTCCTGACAGCCACGCTGATCGCGGTGGCGCTGGTTTCGGTTCTGGCGGCAGTGGTGGTGCCGCTGTTGCTGGCGGTGTTGCCGATGGGCCCGGATTCAGCCCGTCTGTTTGAAATCGTGAATGAAATTCTGGGTCTTTCGGTCGTGATCTTCGGTGTGGCGCTGGCCTATCGTTTCGGCCCCAACCACCTATCCCGGACCCGCCCGCGCATCCTGCCCGGCCTGATCCTGTCCACGCTTCTTTGGGCGGCCGCATCGCGCGCCTTCATGCTGTATCTGGCGAATTTCGGCAGCTACAACCAGATCTACGGGTCTATCGGTGCGGTTGTGGTGCTGCTGATGTGGTTCTGGTTCAGCTCTTACGCCGTGCTTTTGGGCGCGGCCCTGAACGCGGTGATGCCAAGGCGCGCTCAGTAATCCCTTTCCACAAAAATCCCGATGCCGGTGTCGCCTGCGGAATCCGCCGATCCGCGCAAGGTGACGCCCGGGCGCACTTCAAGGTTCAGGTTCAGCTGGCTTGTTCCCTCGGACCCGACGATCACCTCGGTATAGATGTTCTTCGCCACATAGCGCCCCAGCCGAAGCGATGTGCCGCCGTTGCCGTCGGATACAAGATCGAAGTCGCTCAGCCCGAAATTCCGGCGCAGCTTGCTGATGATGCCCTCGCCCCCCCGTCCCGCCAGCGTGGCCACGGCATTGGCAAGCTGGGCGGCCTGAAGCGGCGACAGCGAGGTCAGCTGCCGGCCGAACAGCAGATGTGCCAGAACCTCTTCTTCCGGCAACTGCGGGCTGGAGGCAAAGCTGATCAGCGGTTCGCTGATGCTGCCATCCAGAATGACCGAACTTGTCACCCCGTCGCTTGAATTGGTGGCCACGACCCGAAGGCGCGGGTCAAGACTGCCTTCCAGCCGGATTGACCCGTCTGTCAGGTCAAGCCGCCGCCCCAGAATGTCAAGGCGACCACGGATCAGGTCGATCCCGCCGCTGGGAACCACGGCCTGCGTGGTTCCGCCCAGCCGCAGGGTGCCGCCCAGCTCGGCGTCAAGCCCCCGGCCCCGGATGAACACCCGGTTTGGCGCGCTGATCGTCAGGTCAAGACCATAGGGGCGTGATACCCCGTTGCGCGCGCGCGCTCCGCTGTCCAGCAGGCCGGCCCGCGCCCGCGTTGCCCGGACGGCGGCAGGTTCGTTGCGGTGCGCGATGTCGGGAATGGCCCCGGCTGCCGTGATATCGGTAGAGGGTACGCGGATTTCGGTTTCCGGCAGGGTCAGCGATCCTGAGATGAGTGCCCCGCCGGTCAGCGGCCCGGCAACCCGGACCGCGCCATTGACCCGCGTCTCGAACAGATCGGGGTTGCGCAGCACCATGTCGCGCGGTGTCACTGTCAGGTCGCCGGGGAACGGCGGGGTCAGCCCGATCGTGCCACGCAGCGCGATGCTGCCGCCCGCAGCCACACCTGCGCCGGCGGTCACGGTGGCCGTTCCGCCGGCCAGTTCGGCCTGCGCCTCGACCGCCTGCAGCGCAAGGCCCAGAACCGGCAGTGCAACCCTGCCGTTCCCAAGCGATACCGTCCCCGACAGCGACCGCAGCGCGATAGGCCCGTTCAGGCGCAGGTTGAACCGCAGCGGCCCGTTGACGCTGCCCGGCTGGATGAAGGGGTTGGCCAGCGCAGCCTGGGCCGTGCCGGTGACGGTGATATCGGCCCGCGTGGCGTCCGGTGCCACCCGCCCGGTCACTTCGGCGGCGATCTTGCCTGGCCCGGTGCCGCGCAGATCAAGGACATAGCCCGCGCCGTCATCCACGGCGCGGCCGGCCAAGCTCAGCGCGCCCGGAAACTCGGGCACGAACAGCCCAAGGTCGGCCAGCCGGGCAGAAAGGTCGATCTGCCGTACGCCGTCCGCCGCCTGCCCCGTTGCCTTCACTGACAGTTGCGGGTTCGTCAGGTCGGCCCGGTCAATCCGCAACGCCCCGTCTTCGGTCCGCAGGGACAGCGCCAGCGTGGTCTTGCCCGCAAGCATCCGGTCGGCCTGTGCCTGCCCGATGCCAAGGTTGCTGCCCGTTGCCTCCAGCGTCAGGGTGCCGTTCGCTGCCGTGCCGGTCACGCGCGCCTGCCCGCCGAGAGCGCCGCGATAGGCGGGCCCCAGCGTGCGCAGGTCGTCAAAGCGCAGATTTGCCGCAAGGTCGCTTCCCGTGCTGCGCAGCCAGCCGCCGGCGGTGACGGCCAGGGTCGCCGCCGTCAGGTCCAGCGCCCTGATTTCGGTTCCCGCCCCGGACCGCGCCACCGAAAAGCCGACCCTTGCCGCGCCCTTCAGCAGGTTGTCCACCTCGGGCTGACCAAGTGTCATGTCCGTCCCGCCAACCTCGCCCGTCAGGTCGAAGTCGCCGCCCAGCAGGCTGCCTTTGCCCGAAATCCGCAGCGCCGCCGCGCCGCCAAGTGGGCGCGCGGCAAGGCCGGAAAAGCGCGACAGGTCGCCTGTCTCTGCCTGCAGGGTGCCGTCAAGGCCCAGCCCCGTGGCAAGCCCGGTGATCTTCCCCCGCGCGTCGATGGTATAGCCCGATCCGGCAAGCATAAGCTGTGACAGGTTCAGCGGCTGGCCCTCCAGCCAGGACAGCTTGATCTTTCCCGTGGTTGCATCGCCCAGCGCCTGTGCCAGCGCGGGGTCGGCCGGACGCAGCCCTGCCGCCGCCAGGCGAAGCGTGGCCCCCACCACCCTGCCCTGCGGCCCGGTTCCGATCCGCCCGGACCCGTTGATCAGGGCGCGGTCCACGGCCAGGCCGGGGTGCCTCAGGCCCTGCAGGCTGGCACTGCCGCGCCAGCCTTCGTCCTGCGCCGCGTCATAGTCCAGGGCGATCTCGGCTTCGGTCACTTGCGTTTCCGGCCCCGCCAGCGGCAGCAGCACGGGCGTGCCTGCCGCATGTGCAACGCGCCCGGTCAGCGCAAAGCGCACCGGCAAGCCGCCGGGTGCCAGCGACAGCGTTCCGTCCAGGGACAGCGCTTCGGTCCGGACGGACAGGCGGCTCAGGTCCATGGCACCGGACGGGCTGCGTTGCCCGGCTGCGTCCAGACGCACGTCGGTTCCGAAGAATCCGGCATGTTCGGGCAGGAACAATGGCGCAGGATTTCCCGCCAGCGTCGCGGTAAACCCCCGCGTTCCATCATCCGCCACGGAAAGAGAGACGCGCCCTGCCAGCCGGTCCACCGCATCGGTTGCCAGCCTGATCTCTGCCGTGAACGAGTCGATGATCCCCTGCCCCTTTATGGACAGTTCCGTTTGCGGCGCGCCCGGCAGGCCCAGCTTTGTGGCCGCTATTCCCCCGGCGTCTTCTGTGGCCGACAGGTCCAGCGTCAGGACGCGGGTGGTGTTCGAATACCCCGCGTCCAGGGTCAACTGGCCTTTCGGCCCGCCATCCGTCCGGATCAGGGAAAGCGCCGCCTGCCCTTCGCCATTCGCCAGACGCAGCGATGCCTCAAGCGTGGCTTCCAGGGGTTCGCCCAGCACGGCCGCGCCCAGCGTGACCCGTCCGGCGGCGACGCGGCCGATGTTCACCGAAACCGGCAGTTCCGGCAGGGAAAACCCCCTGGCTTCGGGCGAGGGCAGGGATTCCCCCGCCTCTGGCGGGCGGACCACCACAATTTCACGGGCGCTGAGTTCATTGACCGAGACTTCGCCGCGCAGCACCGCCGCCCGGTTCCAGTCCAGCGTCACGCCCCGCAGCGTCAGCCAGATGCCTTGCCCGTCGGCAATGGTCAACTCGCGGATTGTCGCGTGCGATGACAGCGCCCCCTGGAACCCGCTGATCTGCACCGACCGGCCCGCGCCCGACAGCCTGTCCTGCAGGAACCGCGCCAGAAAGCCCGGATCATCCTGCGCCAGCGCCGGGCCGGCCAGAAGCATCGCCACAAGGATCACAAAGCGCCGCATCAGAAAGATTGCCCTATGCCGACATAAAGCTGCACGCCACCGTCCGTATTCTGGCCGGGGCTGCCCTGGATCGGGGTGGCGATGTCCACCCGGATCGGTCCAAATCCCGTGGCATAGCGAAATCCGATGCCCGCACCGGCCTGCCAGCCGCCCTGGGGATCGTCGAAGAAATCCGTCACGCCGACACTGCCCACATCGTAAAACCCCACAACCCCGATCCTTTCGGTGACCGGGGCGCGGATTTCGCCGGACAGGGCCACAAACCGCGTGCCACCGGTCAGCTGATCCGGCGAGATCACATAAACGCCCAGCGACTGAAAGGGATGCCCCCGCACCGTCCCCGCCCCGCCCGAATAGAACAGATAGTCGCGCGGCGTTTCTTCCAGGGGGGACCCGAAAATGGACCCCACCTGAACCCGCCCCGCAAAGACGATGGGCCGCTTTTCCCCGAAACCCCGGTAGGCGCGGCCGTCCAGCGTCAGACGCCCGCCGGATCCGGTACCGTCCCACCCCAGGAAAGGCGTCAGTTCTGCGGCGACGAAATAGCCTTTCGTCGCGCTGAACTTGTCGTTGCGGCCATCATAGGTTGCCCCCAGCGGCAGGGCGAGGTTGTAGAAGGTGTAATCTGCGGTCAGGTCCGTCACCCGCTGGCCCCGCACCTGAAGCCCGCCGCGCAGCGTCAGGCGGTCGCTGACGAATTGCGTGGCGGTGATGCCAAGGGTGGCCAGATCGATTGTCTGGTTTTCCTCGTCCAGCCGCTGTGCCGTTACCCCGATGCCCAGCAGCGTATCGGGGGTAAAGGTGGCGGGGCGTTCCACTGTGGCACCAAGGATGTAATCGGTCCCGTTGCTGGATGAGCCGATGTTTTCGACCGCCAGATCAAAGCGCAGCCGTTCTGCCCCGCCAAACAGGTTGCGGTGCATCCAGAAGGCTGTCACATCCAGACCATCCAGGGTCGAGATTTCGCCACCCGCGCCAAAGCGCCGCGGCAGATCCTCGACCAGCGTCGTGCTGACATCCAGCGTGCCGTCGGGGCCGGGCTTTTCGGCTTCGGCAAGGCTGACGGACCGGAACACCCCGGTCCGCCGCAGCCGGTCGGCGCTGCGCCGCAGGGCTGCCGGATCAAACACCTTGCCTTCGGGAAAGCCGGCAATCGCGCGGATCCGGTCTTCGCGCATCCTTTCCTGCCCCTGGATGCTGAAGCTTCCGAACCGCAGCTTCGGCCCCGGCTGCATCCCCAGCGACGCAGCAAGCGTTCTTGCTTTGTGGTCGACAATCAGCTCCTGGCTGCCCACCGCCGCCTTGGCGTGGCCGACGTTGCGCCAGCCCTCGACGGCGGCCTTTGCGGCATCGCGGATCACACCCGTTGCCGCCGGCTTGCCGATGGCGAAATCGGCCGGCAGCACCGTTCCCGTGGCAAGCGGCGCAATCCGGGTCTGCGAAAAGGCAAAGTCCGGGCCGGGCTGCACGGTGACGATGATCTGCCGGATCGTTCCGGGCGCATCCAGCGGCGCGATGTTTGCCGCCTCTCGGCCATCGACCGAAACCGTGATCACCGGTGAATAAAAGGCGCGGGCATAAAGGGCGGCAAGAAGGGCGGAATATTCTGCCCGTGCGGCTGCGAAAAGGTCCTGCGCATCCGACCGGTCTTCGCGCTGGGCCGCCAGCAAAGGCGAAGCGGCGCGCAGGGCTGCCTGCAGCTCTGCCGACGCGCCGGGGGTCAGGAAGCGGATCTCGTCCGCAGCCGAAACCGGACCTGCCAGCAGACCTGCAAGGCAAGCTGCGGCGGCAAGCCGGCGACCTGTCTGCGAACGATATGCCAATCAGCCCTCCCCGCGCGCGCTGCGACCATTGCATGCCCCGATTCGCAGGGCAATGCGTTCCGGTCCGGCAAAGGTGCCGTCGTGCAGGACCGGCCCGCGGTGTGCCGCAGACAGCGGGGTGGGTCCGCTATTGTGCCGCGATCTCTCTGGGTGCGGCCAGCAGCCCTTCGGTGACCGCAGACAGCGCCAGTGCTGCGGCCCCGCTTGCCCAAAGCATTTCCCCCCAGGCATGAATCTCGATCGTGGGCAGCGGGCGACCGGTGTCAAGCACCAGCGCCTCCATCTCGGCCAGGGTATCGGCGGCGTAAAGATAGTCAAAGCGCATCCTGGCCCCGGCCAGAATGATCAGCGCCGGATCGAAAAGGTTGACGACATTGGCCAGCCCGACCGCCAGATAGCGCCCGGCCCGCCGGAAGATCGACCGCGCCGCCTGATTGCCCGCCTTGGCATGGTCATACAGGCTTTCCAGCAGGACGCGCATCGATTGCCCGTCCTTGTAGGTCCAGTTCAGCGCTGTGGTTGCCTCGCGCGCCAGCGCATAGTCGGCGACATAGGCCTCCAGGCAGCCGCGCTGACCGCAGCGGCACAATGCACCGTCCAGCTGCACCTTTGTGTGGCCCAGCTCCATCCCCAGCCCCATCGCTCCGCGGTAAATGCGGTGGTTCAGCACAAGGCCCATCCCCAGGCCATGTTCGATGGTGACCACGGCAAAGTCACTGCGCCCGCGCCCCGCCCCGAACCAAAGCTCTGCCAGGGCACAGAGGTTCGCATCATTGTCCACATGAACGGGCAGCCCCAGCCGCGCGCCCGCCAGTGCGGAAAGCGGCACCGCCCGCTCGGTCAGGATGGAAGACCACAGCACCCGCCCCGACGGGCTGTCGATATAGCCCGGCAGGCCGATGCCCACGGCGGACAGGTCGGCGCGGCGCATCCCGGATTTTGCCGCAACCCTGTCGACAAGCGTCTGGATCATCTCCAGCACTTCGGGCGGCGTCAGTGCCACGGGCCTGCGTTCTTCGTGATGCTCGGCCAGGCGGTTGCCGGCGAAATCGACGATCACCGCAGAAATGTCCTGATCCGAAACTTTCAGCCCGGCCACATGGTAAGACGCCGCGCGCACGCCCAGTGCCACTGCCGGGCGCCCCCGCCCCTCGCCGCCTTCGCGCGGGGCGGCGATTTCCTCGATCAGTCCCGCATCGATTAGCTCTGATGTCAATGTGGTGACCGATGCCGGGCTGACGCCAAGCTCCTTTGCCACCTGCACGCGGGGAATCAGCCCGGCGGCGCGGACGCGTTCAAACACCTGCTGGCGCAGCGGGCGCAGCGTATCGGACAGGGGCGGAATCCGGGGGCCGCACCCCGCCCGGCCATCCGTCTCTGTCAGACCCTGCAGAGGCATTTTTTCGGCTCCCGAACTAATGACGGCCGCGTTTCCACTTGGATCGCGGTGTCTTTGCTGCAGAGCAGCGAAAACTGCCCGATCCTGAAGGCAGATCATGATTTGCCCAGCAATTTTATTTTGACAACTGAAATTATTGGCGGCAATTTGCCGCCGTGCCGACGAATCCGTCGGACCGGCCATTCGCTGGCCGCATCCATAGGGGGAATACCAATGCGTAACGCGATTCTCGTCGCCGTGCTGGCCGTGACCGGCTTTTCGTCGGCCGCTTTGGCCGAAGGAAAAAAGATCGGCGTTTCCTGGGCGCAGTTTCAGGAAGAGCGCTGGAAGATCGACGAAGCGGCCATGAAGGCGGCTATCGAAGCGGCCGGCAACGAATACATCTCGGCCGACGCGCAGTCTTCGGCGGAAAAGCAGCTGTCCGACATCGATGCGCTGATCGCGCAGGGTGTTCATGCGCTGATCATCAACGCCTGGGACAAGGACGCCATCGGGCCGGCCATCGAAAAGGCAGCGGCCGAAGACATTCCGGTTGTCGGCTATGACCGTCTGATCGAAGACAACCGCACGTTCTATCTGACCTTCGACAACGTCGGCGTGGGCCGCATCATTGCCGAAAACGTGTTCGCCGCAGCCCCGAAGGGCAATTATGCCATCATCAAGGGCGACCCGGGCGATCCGAACGTCGGCTTCCTGCGTCAGGGCATGGAAGAAGTGATCGGCGCTGCCGTTGCGGCAGGAGATATCGTGATTGTCGGCGAAGCGAATTCGGACGGCTGGAAGCCCGAGAACGCCCAGAAGAACATGGAGCAGATCCTGACCGCCAACAACAACGCGGTTGATGCTGTTCTGGCCCAGAACGACGGCATGGCAGGCGGTGCCGCCGCCGCGCTGGCAGCGCAGGGCCTGAACGTTCCGCTGGGTGGTCAGGACGGCGATCTTGCCGCGATCAACCGCGTGGCCCGTGGCACCCAGACCGTTTCGGTGTGGAAAGATGCGCGCCAGCTGGGCAAGGCCGCCGGCGAAATCGCCTCGGCGCTGGCTGACGGGGCCGCGCTGGATTCGATCCCCGGTGCGACGATCTTCTCCGGCGGCGAGAGAGGGGTCGAAATGAACGCGATCCTGCTGGACCCGACGGCGATCACCAAGGACACCGTCGCGCTGGCGATCGAAGCCGGCCACATCACCAGGGAACAGGCCTGTGAAGGCGCTGTTGCCGGTGTGAAGGGCTGCGAATAACCGCTTGACCGCACGGGTGCCGGCCTCATGGGGTCGGCACCCTTGATTTTCCGGGGCTGGCCGGGCCGTTGCCGCAGCGTCCTTGCCGGTTTGCCGCTGATTCCAGCCTCATGGACGAGACATGACCGAATCACCCCATCGCCCCCAGGCCCCCGGTGCCGAAGACGGTCCTGTCACCCGGTTTCTGCGCGCCACCGAAATTGACCCGCGGCTGTTGGGGATGGTCGGTGCCCTTGCCCTGATCTGGCTGGCTTTCGAGGCTTATTCGGCCATTGTTCTTGGCCGACCCAGCATGCTTCTTGGTGCCGCCCAGGCGGATGCGAACGGCTTTATCACGCCGCGCAACCTTTGGAACCTTTCGGTCCAGACATCCTATATCGGCATCATGGCGACGGGGATGGTTCTGGTCATCATCACCCGGAACATCGACCTGTCCGTCGGCTCGATCATGGGGATGGTCGGGATGTACATGGGGCTGTTGCAGGTGGAATGGCTTGCACCCGCCCTTGGCATGGGCCACCCGTCGATCTGGATCATCACGGTGATCTTCGGAATTGCGATGGGCACGCTGATCGGCGCGTTTCAGGGTGTGCTGATCGCCTTTCTTGGCATTCCATCCTTCATCGTGACGCTTGGCGGTCTGCTTGTCTGGCGCGGTGCGGCGTTTCTGGTCGCCGGCGGCAAGACGATCGCACCGCTGGACGACACCTTTTCACTGATCGGCGGCGGGTCGTTCGGCTCGCTCGGCACGACCGGCAGCTGGATTTTTGCGGTGATTGCCTGCGTCTTTGTCGTTCTGGCCTTCGTCAACGCCCGCAAGGCACGCAGGCGGCACGGGTTTGCCATGCGCCCGGTCTGGGCCGAAACATTCGTCATCGGCCTTGTCTGTTCGGTCATCATCGGGGCAACCGCCGTCGTCAATTCCTATATCTGGCCGCGCGGCAACATCACCAAATACTACGCCGCACTGGGGCAGGAACCGCCCGCCTGCGCCGGGTCGAATGACACGATCAACACCGGTGTCTGCGCCACCTTCGGCCACGGCTTTGCCTATCCGGTTCTGATCATGATCGCCGTGGCCATCTTCATGACGATCCTGATGACGCAAACCCGGTTCGGCCGCTATGTCTTTGCCATCGGCGGCAACCCCGAAGCGGCCTCGCTTTCGGGGATCAACACCCGTTCCATGACCGTGAGGATTTTCGCCCTGATGGGCGGGCTGGCAGGGATCGCCGCCGTGATCGGGTCTGCCCGGCAGAACAGTGCCACCAATGCGATGGGCAATCTGGACGAACTTTATGTCATCGCAGCCGCCGTGGTGGGCGGCACCTCGCTGGCCGGTGGCGTGGGCACGATCTATGGCGCGATCATCGGCGCGCTGATCCTGACATCGCTGCAAACCGGGATGGTGCTGATCGGGTTCGGCGACGGGTCGTACCAGCGCATCGTGATCGGCATTGCCCTTGTTCTCGCCGTCTGGCTTGACATCGTGTACCGCAAGCGCATCAAGTGACAGGGATGGTCCAATGAGCAGATCAAATCGCGGAACGCCCCTGGTCGAACTGCGCGACATCTCGATCTCTTTCGGGGGGATCAAGGCGGTTGATCATGTCACCGTCGATCTGTACCCCGGCGAAGTCGTGGGTCTGCTGGGCCACAACGGCGCCGGCAAATCGACGCTGATCAAATGCCTGTCGGGGGCCTATCAGGCCGATGATGGCGAGATTCTGATCGATGGCGAAAAGGTCGACATTTCCAGCCCGCGCGATGCCCGCGCGCTGAACATCGAGACGATCTACCAGACGCTGGCCCTGGCGGACAATCTGGATGCCGCATCGAACCTGTTTCTGGGGCGCGAGATCGTCAACAGCTTCGGTTTCGTGGACGAAACGAAGATGGAGGCAGAGACGCGCAAGATCATGGCGCGTCTGAACCCGAACTTCCGCAAGTTCAATGTTCCCGTCTCGGCCCTGTCGGGCGGTCAGCGCCAGTCGGTCGCCATTGCGCGTGCCGTCTACTTCAACGCCAGGATCCTGATCATGGATGAGCCGACCGCAGCCCTTGGTCCGCACGAGACGCAGATGGTGGCGGAACTGATCCGCGAGCTGAAGGCGCAGGGCCTGGGCATTTTCCTGATCGAGCATGACATTCATAACGTGATGAACCTGTGTGACCGCGCTTCGGTGATGAAGAACGGGCAGCTTGTGGGAACCGTCAACGTGGGCGAGGTCACCGACGAAGACATCCTTGGCATGATCATCATGGGCAAGAAGCCGGCCAGGGCAGCGTGATGTTCATCGGGATCGATCTGGGCACCTCGGGTGTCAAAGGCCTTCTGATGTCCCCCGATCAGCGGGTGCTGGCCGAAGCCAGCGCCCCGCTTGCGGTCAGCCGCCCCTTTGAAGGCTGGAGCGAACAATCCCCCGCAGACTGGATCGCGGCCACCGAACAGGTGATGGACCAGCTGGCGGCACATGGCCTGGGGTCGGTGCGCGGTATCGGCCTGTCCGGGCAGATGCACGGGGCCACCCTGCTGGATGCCGCAGACGAGGTGCTGCGCCCCTGCATCCTGTGGAACGATACCCGCAGTTCCGAAGAGGCCGCCGAACTGGATGCCGATCCGATCTTTCGCCGCATCACCGGCAACATCGTGTTTGCGGGCTTTACCGCGCCGAAACTTGTGTGGATCCGGCACCATGAACCCGCGCTTTGGGACCGGGTTGCAAAGGTGCTGCTGCCCAAGGATTACCTGCGGCTTTGGCTGACCGGCGATCATGTGGCCGAAATGTCCGATGCCGCCGGGACAAGCTGGTTCGATACGGGTGCGCGCGACTGGTCCGACGACCTGCTGGCGGCGACCGGCCTGTCGCGCGGGCACATGCCGCGCCTTGTCGAAGGGTCGGCACCCTCTGGCATGCTGCGCCCGGCGCTGGCGGGGCGCTGGGGCCTGCCGGGGACTGTGATCGTGGCAGGCGGCGGCGGCGACAATGCGGCATCCGGCGTGGGTGTGGGCGTGGTCCGCGCGGGCGAGGCATTTGTTTCGCTGGGAACCTCGGGTGTGCTGTTCGCCGCGAACGACGGGTATCAGCCCGCGCCGGAAACCGCCGTTCACACCTTTTGCCATGCCCTGCCGGGCACCTGGCACCAGATGGGGGTGATCCTGTCTGCCACCGATTCGCTCAACTGGTATGCGGGCCTTGTCGGGGAAACGGCATCGGCGCTGACCTGCGGTCTTGGTGCCCTTCATGCCCCCGGCAAGGCGCTGTTCCTGCCCTATCTGGGGGGCGAACGCACGCCCTTGAACAATGCCGCCATCCGCGGTGCCTTCCTGGGGCTGGAACATGCAACCGACCGCAGCGCCGGTACCCGCGCCGTGCTGGAGGGCGTGACCTTTGCCCTCCGCGATTGCCGTGATGCGCTGGCTGCGACGGGCACAAGGCTTGACCGGCTGATCGCCGTCGGGGGTGGATCACGGTCCGACTACTGGCTGCAGGCCATCGCCACGGCGCTGGACCTGCCAGTGCACCTGCCGGTTGCCGGCGATTTCGGCGGGGCCTTCGGGGCCGCGCGCCTGGCGATCATGGCGGCCACCGGGGCGGGGGCGGAAATTGCCACGCTGCCACAGATTGCCCGCACCATCGAACCGGTCCGCGCCCTGACATCCGCGTTCGACGCCGGGCACGCCCGTTACCGCGCCGCCCAAGCCGCCATCAAGGACCTGACATGACCGATTTCTTCAAGGACATTCCCGCTGTCACCTACGTTGGCCCGAATTCCGATGTCGAATTCGGCTTTCGCCATTATAACATGGACGAAGTCATTCTGGGCAAGCGGATGGAAGACCATCTGCGCTTTGCCGTGGCCTGGTGGCACAGCTTCGCCTGGGAAGGCGGCGATCCCTTTGGCGGCCAGACGTTCCTGCGCCCCTGGCACCCGCAGGATTCGATGAAAACCGCCCGGATCAAGGCCGATGTCGCCTTCGAGATGTTCCGGATTCTGGGCGTGCCCTTTTACTGCTGGCACGATGCCGATGTGCGCCCCGAGACCGGCAATTTCGCCGACAATCTGAAAACGCTGAACGAAATCACCGACTACATGGCGGAAAAACAGGCGCAGACCGGCATCAGGCTGCTGTGGGGCACCGCCAACATGTTCAGCCACCGGCGCTGGATGGCGGGGGCCTCGACCAACCCTGATCCCGAGGTGTTCGCCTTTGCCGCCGCCACGGTGAAAAGCTGTCTGGATGCGACGCACAAGATGGGTGGGCAGAACTATGTGCTGTGGGGCGGGCGCGAGGGGTACGAGACGCTGCTGAACACCGACCTGGCGCAGGAGCTGGACCATATGGGCCGCTTCCTGAACATGGTGGTCGACTACAAGCACAGGATCGGCTTCAAGGGCACCATCCTGGTGGAACCGAAACCGCAGGAACCGTCAAAGCACCAGTACGATTATGATGCGGCGACCTGTTTCGGCTTCCTGCAGAAATACGGCCTGGAAAAAGAGGTGAAGCTGAACCTGGAACAGGGCCATGCCATCCTTGCCGGGCACAGCTTTGAACACGAAATCGCCACGGCCGCCGCCCTTGGCGTGTTCGGATCGATCGACATGAACCGGAACGACTATCAGTCGGGCTGGGACACTGACCAGTTTCCCAACAACGTCCCCGAAACTGCGCTGGCCTATTACGAGGTGCTGCGTGCAGGCGGCTTTACCACCGGCGGCACCAATTTTGACGCCAAGGTGCGCCGCCAGTCGCTGGACCCCGCCGATCTGGTTCTGGCCCATGTTGGCGCGATGGATACCTGCGCACGCGGCCTGAAGGCCGCCGCCGCCCTGCTGCAATCGGGCGAGCTGGAAGCGGCGCGCAAGGCCCGCTACGCCGGATGGGCCACGCCCCAGGCACGGCAGATGCTGGCAAGCGGCACGCTTGAATCGATCACGGCAGAGGTTCTGGCCAGGGGGATCAACCCGCAGCCTGTGTCCGGCCGGCAGGAACGCCTTGAAAATCTGTGGAACCGCCACGTCTGATCGCGCCCGCAGACCCACAAGGGGCACGCCGTGCCCCGCCCCTGTCGAAAGGACCGCTTCATGGGTTACGTCCCCGCCGAAGACCGCTGCGACCGCATGATCTACCGCCGCTGCGGCGCGTCCGGCCTGAAGCTGCCGGCCGTCTCACTGGGCCTGTGGCACAACTTCGGCCACGACACCCCGCATGAGACAAAGCAGGCCATCTGCCGCACCGCCTTTGATCAGGGCATCACCCATTTCGATCTGGCCAACAATTACGGCCCGCCCCCCGGCAGCGCCGAAGAGGCTTTCGGCGAGATTCTGAAGACCGATTTTCACGGGCTGCGGGACGAGATGATTATCTCGTCCAAGGCGGGCTACCTGATGTGGGGCGGCCCCTACGGTGAATGGGGCAGCCGCAAACACCTGATCGCGTCCTGCGACCAGTCGCTGAAGCGCATGGCGCTGGACTATGTCGATATCTTCTATTCGCACCGCTTCGATCCCGACACGCCGCTGGAAGAGACGATGCAGGCGCTGGATTACATCGTGCGGTCGGGCCGGGCGCTTTATGTCGGCCTGTCATCCTACAATTCCGAAAAGACCCGGCAGGCTGTTGCCATTCTGAAAGACCTGGGCACGCCCTGCCTGATTCACCAGCCCAGCTACAATATCCTGAACCGCTGGATCGAAACGGACGGGCTGAAGGAAACCCTGGCTGAACTTGGCATCGGGTCCATTGCCTTCACGCCGCTGGCGCAGGGTATTCTGACCCGCAAATACCTGAACGGCATCCCGCAGGGCAGCCGCGCCAGCCAGGGAAAGTCGCTTGATCCTGCTGTTATCACCGAAGGCGCGCTGAATTCCGTCCGCGCATTGGATGCGATGGCACAGGCACGCGGTCAGACCCTGGCGCAAATGGCCATTGCCTGGGTCTTGCGCCACGGCGGCATCACCACCGCCCTGATCGGCGCGTCCAGGCCTGAACAGGTTGTCGATTGCTGCGGCGCGATCGGCAACCTGGACTTCACGGATGCCGAACTGGCGCAGATCAACCAGATCGCCGAGCAGAAGGATGTCAACCTTTGGGCAAGATCGGCACAGCTTGACTGACACCACCCGAAAGCGTGGAAATGCCGGGCAGGCCTGGCCAGGTTGGCAGGGCATCGGCCTACGAAAGGCTATGTTGCTTTTGTCTGATGCGCCCGGCTAAATTGTGACATGAAAAAATATTTGTTATCAAATGGTTAATAAAGGAAGACTCGCTCCGCTGGAGGCACTGCGCGGGATAGCGGTGCTTGTGGTTGTAACGCAGCATGTGTTGCTCGCCTTCTCGCCTGCAACATCCGGCCTTCTGGCTGCTGACCGGACAGAGACAAGCATCATCGGTTCGTCCTGGTTCGTGCTGATGAACGGGCCGGCCGCAATCACCTTCTGCTTCGTGCTGTCAGGCTTCGTGCTGAGCTGGGCCCTGTTTACCGAAGGCGATACCAACCGGGTGGCGCGCAGCTTTGGCAAGCGTCTGCCACGTCTGGCGGGCCTTGTCGTTGTCACAACGGTCGGCAGCTATCTGCTGTTCCGGTATGGGCAGTACCAGTTTTCCGAAGCGGCGGCGGTCAGCGGCAGCGTCTGGCTGAAGAATTTCGGCTTTTCCGGCTGGACGGCGGACTTTCAGCCAAGTCTGGAAGGCGCTTTGCTGGAAAGCGTTGCCACCTTCTTTATGCCCGTTTACACCTATAACGGGCTGCTTTGGACCATGCAGCACGCGTTGATCGGCGGCCTTGTTGTTCTGCCAACCGCGATGCTGCTGTCGCTTTCGCTGGGCTACCGCTGGGCAACAGCCGGGGCAGTGGCCATTCTGCTTGCGGCGGTGCTGCTGTATACAAGCTTCCTGTTTCCCTTCCTGGCGGGTGCCGTACTGTCCTTTGTCCTGTCGCGGTACCGGCCCCGTCTGCCGATGATTCTGGCCCTTCCTGTCCTGGGGGCGGGCCTGTATCTGCTGGGCTTCCTGCTGCCGCTGGGAAGCTACGCATGGGTGTCACAGGCCCCGCCGGGGCTGAAGGACTATGCGGCCACGCTTTTGCACAGCGCGGGATCGGCCCTGGTGATCGTGGCGGTCCTGTGCAGTGCCGGGCTTTACCGGCGGCTTGACCGCCGGATCTGGTGGGCGCTTGACCGCATCAGCTTTCCGCTGTTCCTTGTGCATCCCCTGGTCATATGCTCGGCGTCCAGCGCGGTTTACCTTGACCTTTCGGCACAGGGCACAGGCCCTGCGGCCCTGCTTGCGGCCATGTTCGCGGTCAGCTTCGGGCTGTCGATCCTGCTGTCCGTTCCGCTTGCCTGGCTCGATCACCGCTGGTGCGCCTGGCTGGAGGAAACGGCGCGGCAACTGTTCCCGGATCGGGCGGCGCAGGCCGCCCCGCCACAGCCCCTTGCGGAAGTTGCGCCCCCGCGAAAGTCTGCGGCGATCAGCGTTGGCAATGTCGTTGATCTTCGGCCGCCGCCCTTGGCACGCCCCATGGCACCGCCTATAGATGTTGCCTCAGCCGGTTAGGGGACGTCGGGGTTAGGGAAATGGCAACTGAAGACAGTGCTGCAAAGGCCGTCGAGCCTTTGCTGCATGCCGTTGATTCCGGGATCACGCAGCCCAATACCCTGGCCGAGCTTGGCTTTTGCCTGATTATCGCGGTCATCATGATTTCCGTGCATGGATGGTGCGTCGGCTCTGTTTCGCAGCGCTTCGCCACCAGACTGGAAACTCTGCCCAGAACCGCCGCCGGCTGGCGCATCAGCCTGCTTGTCAGCGGTACCATTGCAAGTCTGGCCCTGGTGCATCTGCTGGAAACACTGATCTGGGTTTTCCCGATCTGGTGGATGGGGCTTATTCCGACATTCCGTGAGACGTATCTTTATGTTCTGGAAGCTTACACAACCTTGGGGAAGGGCCAGGTTTCCCTGCCCCCGGACTGGCATCTTGTCGGACCGATGATTGCTATTTCGGGGCTGTTCACCTTCAGCTGGACCGGTTCGGTGCTGGTCTATGTCATGACCGAATCCAGCAAAAGGCATGCGCACCGGGTCCATGCCAAGACGCTGTCGCGCGCGGCCGGAACCGTCAGGGAAGACGTGGCGCAGGAGATTGAGGGCAGGCCAAAGCCCTGATCGCGGCGTGCCGCCGCGACCGGGGCATCAGGCCGCCGGCCGCTTGATGCTGGCCGTCACGTAATTGCACGACAGGTCGCGGGCAGACAGGCTCCATCTCCAGCCCAGCGGGTTGAAGACCATGCCCTTGCGGTCCACCGGGTCCAGTCCGGCCCGCCGGATCAGGTCGTAAAGCTCGTCCGGGGTGATGAACCTCGACCAGTCATGCGTGCCCTTGGGCAACCAGCGCATGACATGTTCGGCACCGATGATCGCCATCACGTAGCTTTTCGGGTTCCGGTTCAGGGTTGAGCAGATCATCAGCCCGCCGGGCCGCAGCAACCGCTGACAGGCCGTCAGATAGGCCAAAGGATCCGGGACATGTTCGACAACTTCCATGTTCAGCACCACATCGAACTGCTCGCCCGCCGCCGCCAGGTCTTCGGCGGTGGAAAGGCGATAGTCGATATCCAGCCCCGCCTGTTCGGCGTGCAGCCGCGCGACCGGAATGTTGCGCGGCGCGGCATCCGCGCCCACCACCGTTGCCCCCAGCCGCGCCATCGGTTCGCTCAGCAGCCCGCCGCCGCAGCCGATGTCCAGCAGGCGCAGCCCTGCAAAAGGGGCGGGATGGGCCAGGTCGCGGTCAAACTCTGCCGAAATCTGGCTGGTGATGTAATCCAGCCGACACGGATTCAGCATGTGCAGCGGCTTGAACTTGCCCGCCGGATTCCACCATTCGGCCGCCATCGCTTCGAACTTGGCGACTTCGGCCGGATCGATTGTGGTCGTCATGGTGAATTCCTTGCGGTTTGGCCCGTGGCAGGGCAGGGTTGCCGCATTATATAGGGTGGTCATGGATCAAAGATCAGGCCAAAAGCGCGCAGTCGAGTTTCTTTATCCGCCGATCGACCCCTTCGATCAGCGTGTGATCGATATGGCCGACGGACATCGCATTTATGCGGAACAATGCGGCAACCCGCATGGCATTCCGGTTGTGGTCCTGCATGGCGGGCCGGGGGGCGGATGCAGCCCGGCGATGCGGCGGTACTTCGACCCCGGCGTGTTCCGGGTGATCCTGTTCGACCAGCGCGGCTGTGGCCGGTCGCGGCCCCATGCCAGCGTTCATGCCAACACGACCTGGGACCTGGTGGCGGATATCGAAGTGATCCGCACGGCGCTGGGCATCGACCGCTGGATCTGTTTCGGCGGAAGCTGGGGGGCGACGCTGGCGCTGATCTACGCCATCAGCCACCCGGACCGCGTGGCGCATCTGGTGCTGCGCGGGGTCTTCCTGATGACCCGCGCCGAATTGGACTGGTTCTATGGCGGTGGGGTGGGGGCGTTCTTTCCCGACCTGTGGGAGCGTTTCGTGGCACCCATTCCGCAGGAAGAGCGTGGCGATCTGATCGGGGCCTATCACCGGCGCCTGTTTTCGGGCAACCTGATGGAGGAAAGCCGGTTCGGGCGCGCCTGGGCGGGCTGGGAAAATGCGCTGGCTTCGATCAATAACGAAGGTGCGACGGGCGAAAGCCCGGCGGAATATGCCCGCGCCTTTGCCCGTCTGGAAAACCATTTCTTCCGGCACGCCGGCTTTCTGGAGCGTGACGGCTGGATCCTGTCCGAACGTCACCGGATCGAACATATCCCCGCAACCATCATTCAGGGGCGGCTTGACATGATCTGCCCGCCGCGCGCCGCCTGGGAACTGGCACAAGGATGGGCAAAGGCCGACCTGCGGATCATTCCGCTGGCGGGCCATGCCCTGTCAGAGCCGGGGATTTCAGCCGAACTGGTGCGGGTGATGGACGGGCTGCGCTAAGCGTCCCACGGTGCGACGCCCCGCGAAGCCCTTGAAATTGCTGCGCTACCACGTTGATCTTTACCAATTCTTTACCACTTGCGCCGTCTGAGACTGACGGTAAAGTGCCAAGGCTTGCCGCCGGTAAGATGATGGTATCGCCGGTGGCTGGCGCGGGCAGGGCTGCCAGGGCGGCAAGCCGGCCGCCAGGGCCAGATGTCCTGATCTTCCTTTCATTTCTTCCCGTCTTTTCCCGGAATACCGGATTTCTCTCTGCGAAGGCGGTGTCGCGGTGCCACTTTGCGCCGGCCATTCAAACAGTCTGACGTTTGGATGCACCTTTCGCGGGACCCGGATGAAAACACGATCAACAGCGCCTGTCTTCCGTTCTGCCCAGGTGGCTTCGGGCATCTGGCCCGGCGTCAAAAGCCATGCACGCGATCGATAGTGTCTCAGCTTGAAATCTGGCGGGGTTGACGATGTATGGGAACCCGGACCATGCACTTCGTGTTAACTTTGCGTGCAGCAAGATGTGAACGACTGCGTCCTGCTTCTGCCGCATTCACATCTTATGTTAAGACTGTAGCCAAATCACTCATCGCTGTGCGATGTTGCGAACAAGCTGGGCACACGGCGCTTGACAGATGGGAGAGTCAAAATGCCACAGTGACCGGACGGGCAGAAGCGCCCTGCGGATTCTGAAGGCTTTTCGGTTGACATATGGCGAATCGTGACAGGAGAGATCGAATATCCGAAACTGAAGCAACCAGCCAAGCGTCCGAGCGGTTTGGCTGGACCGAAGGCACGTGAGGAGAGCACAACGCCCGAGCGGAGATCGGGCGGGCAGCAGCCAACGCAAGGTGGGAGTGATGAAGCATCTTCGGAAGATCAAAGTTCTACCAGATAGCAATGCAGTCGAAACAATCCCCAAGGCAGGAAGGTTTCTGGCCTACGTCTTGGAAATGTATTCACTGCCGGAAAACGTCAAGTTGAGGATGGTCCCAAGCGGTCGGGCGGGGATTATGCAAGATCGCGCGCGCATAAGGTCTTACTATCAAGCGGCTGCGGAGAAGGCTGTTGGCCCCAAGGAGTAGGAGAACTTCCGCGTCAACGCAGCGACCAGTCGCGCCGGTCGTTCCAGCCCATGCCCCGGAACCGGAGATAGGGCAGATTCTTTCCAAACTTCCGGCGGGAACTCCGCCGGAAGTCCTTGAGATGATTTCACAGACGATGTCATCCTGCATTCCCCAAGTAACCCGCTGATTTCGCTGTCCTGACCATTGTATTTTCTATATAAATCATGGTGTTGACGGCTACGGGGGACGGGTTTCATGGATCACCCAGAGGGTGCGGGCTCGCAGCGGGCAGATCGGGTCGA
>JADCEL010000042.1 GCA_020250125.1 Rhodobacter sp. | reverse complement strand
GCCGAACGCCCGAGCGCAAGCGAGGGCCGGAGGAGGCGCGGTCCCGGCGCAGCCGGGAGGCAAGGCTCCGGTGGAGCCTTGCCAGCGCCGAACGCCCGAGCGCAAGCGAGGGCCGGAGGGGGCGCGGTCCCGGCGCAGCCGGGAGGCAAGGCTCCGGTGGAGCGTAGCCCGCGCCGAACGCGTAAGGGCGCAGGCCGCAGGGCAAGGGGGGTGGGCTGGGGATACGGCTGGCAGATCAGGCAAGAAAGACAGGAACAGCCAAATGCCAACTGACTCGGTGGTCTGTCGTTTCATCAAGCTCCGGCAACTGCCCCGATGACACCCCCCGCCATCCTTCTTCTGGCCGCCGGTGCATCGTCCCGGATGCGCGGGGCGGACAAGCTGATGGAGCCGGTCGAAGGGGTGCCGCTGCTGCTGCGCCAGGCCCGCGTTGCTCTGGCCACCGGGGCACCAGTGATCGCAACCCTGCCACCGGACCGGCCTGCGCGAAACGCGGCATTGGCGGGGCTTGATCTGATGACGGTGCCGGTGCCCGATGCCGCGCTGGGCCTGTCGGCATCGATCCGGGCGGGGGTGCGGGCGGCGGGGGCGCGCCCGGTGCTGGTTCTGCTGGCCGACCTGCCAGAGATCACGGCGGCAGACCTTTCCCGGCTGCTGGCGCGCCATGCCGCCATTCCCGACCTGATTCTGCATGGAACAGCAGCGGATGGGACGCCGGGCCACCCGGTGCTGTTCCCGGTCTGGGCGCTGCCGGGTCTGGCCGTGCTGACCGGCGACAGCGGCGCGCGGGACCTGTTGCGACAGCACAGGGACAGGACGGAATTCATCGCCCTGCCCGCGCGCCATGCCGTCACCGATCTGGATACGCCGGAAGACTGGGCCGCGTGGCGGGCGGCGCGGGGTTGCCGCCAAGTTTAAGGGCCGATGCCCAAAGGGTTGCCCCGCCGGAACAGCCATTGCCTGGTGCCCGAGGTCGGACTCGAACCGACACGCCTTGCGGCGGGGGATTTTGAGTCCCCTGCGTCTACCATTTCACCACTCGGGCCACAGGGGCGCGGTTTAATCGCCCCGCAGCGCCGCGTCAATGGCGGGCCTCTTTCGCTGCGCCCCGCGCTGTCCTAAGGTCCGGGTCGCACGAAAAGGACCCGGCACATGGCACAGCGCACCCGTTTGATCATCCTGGCACTGGCGGGATCGCTGGCAGCGCTGGCGGGGGCCTTTGCTTTCCAGTACATCGGCGGCCTTGCCCCGTGCCATCTGTGCCTGTTGCAGCGCTGGCCCCATGCGGCGGCCGTCGTGATCGGGCTTCTGGCGCTGGCTGTTCCGGGCCGGCTTCTGCCGCTGGCCGGTGCCGCAGCGGCCCTGACCACGGCCGGAATCGGGCTGTATCACACCGGGGTGGAACGCCTGTGGTGGGTCGGCCCCACGTCGTGCTCGGCCGGGTCCATTGCCGGGCTTGACGTGAAGGACCTGCTTGATCCAACCATTATGGTGGCTCCGGTGGTGCGCTGTGACGAGGTCGCCTGGCAAATGCTTGGCCTGTCGATGGCCTCGTGGAACGTGGTTCTATCGCTGGGTCTGATGCAGATCTGGCTTCTGGCGGCGCGCAGCCGCCGCTGAGGAAAGGAAACCTCCGATGACCCACTGCATCCTGATCGGGGCACCGATCGATTCCGGCCAGCAGCGGCCGGGTTGCCTGATGGGCCCCTCTGCCTACCGGGTGGCGGGGCTGGCACAGGCGCTGCGCGACCTTGGGCACAGCGTGGAAGACCGCGGCGACCTTGCCCCCGGCCCCCTGCCCGATGTCACGCCCGAAAACCCGCTTGTCCATGGCCTGCCCGAAACGCTGGCCTGGGCGCAGGTGCTGAAGGCGGCCACCGGCCAGGCCGTGGCACAGGGCATGCCGATCCTGCTGGGCGGCGACCATTCGCTGGCCCTGGGCAGCATCGCCGGGGTTGCCGCCCATGCCGAAACCCTGGGCCGCCCGCTGTTCCTGCTGTGGCTGGATGCCCATTCCGATTTCCACACCCCGATGACAACCACATCGGGCAATCTGCACGGCACACCGGTGGCCTATATCGCGGGCCGGCCGGGCTTTGTCGGGTTTCCGCCCTTTCCCGCCCCGCTGCCGGCGGACCGCATCTGCCTTTATGGCATCCGGTCGGTCGATCCGGCGGAACATGCCGCGCTGTTGCAGCATGACATCGCCATCAAGGACATGCGGGTGCTGGATGAATTCGGCATCGTAGCCCCCTTGCGCGCCTTTCTGGACCGCGTCCGCGCCGCGAACGGCCTGCTGCATGTGTCGCTGGATGTCGATTTCCTTGACCCGTCGATTGCACCCGCCGTCGGCACCACCGTGCCGGGCGGCACGACCTTTCGCGAGGCGCATCTGGTCATGGAACTGCTGCACGACTCGGGCCTTGTCACCGCGCTGGATCTGGTGGAACTGAACCCGTTTCTGGACGAGCGCGGGCGCACCGCGCGGCTGATGGTGGACCTTGTGGCAAGCCTGATGGGGCGCAAGGTGTTTGACCGCCCGACGCGAAGCTATGAGTGATGTGCCGTTTTGTTCCAGAGCCTTGGGATGCCGTCGCGAAATGCGGTTTCTCCGCCTTGGCCGCTGGGCAGGCTGCTGAAACAGCACTCCGGCCACATGCGTGACGGCACACTCGTTCCGCTTTGGGGACAGGGATGGCCCCTCCGGGCGGGAGCAGGAAGGGCAGCGCGCTTCCCCCCCACGCGGGACGGTGCCCTGTAGACCGGAAGGTCTGGGAGAAGCAGAGGCCAGCGCCCGCCGGGGGCTTTGGCCCCCCGGCGGGCGTGATGAAAGCGTAACGCTTTGGCAAGGGCGATGGCCCCTGCCATTGGGGCGGTGAAAGTGCCTTCACCTCTCCGGGCGGGAACAGGAAACGCGACCCGCGTTTCCCCGCCCGCGCGGGACGGTGCCCCGTAGACCGGCAGGTCCGGGAACAGCGACAGGCCCGCGCCCGACCCGGCGGGGGCGAAGCGCCCGCCGGGGGCGGGTCGGGCGCTGGCCGGGGGCTTTGGCCCCCGGCCGGTCCTGATCCCAGCGCAGCGTCGTGGCAGGGGCGATGGCCCCTGCCATGGAAGCGGTGCCAGTGCTTTCGTCCCTCCGGGCGGAACCAGGAAACGCGACCCGCGTTTCCCCCGCCCGCGCGGGACGGTGCCCTGTAGATCGG
>JADCEL010000041.1 GCA_020250125.1 Rhodobacter sp. | reverse complement strand
GGCCAGCGCCCGACCCGGCGGGGGCGAAGCGCCCGCCGGTGGCGGGTCGGGCGCTGGCCGGGGGCTGTGGCCCCCGGCCGGTCCAGATACCAGCGCAGCGTCGTGGCTGGGGCGATGGCCCCTGCCAGAGAAGCGGTGGCAGTGCTTTCGCCCCTCCGGGCGGGAGCAGGAAACGCGACCCGCGTTTCCCCCGCCTGCGCGGGACGGTGCCCTGTGGATCGGCACGTCCGGGCACCACGAAAGGCCAGCGCCCGCCGGTGGCGGGTCGGGCGCTGGCCGGGGGCTTTGGCCCCCGGCTGGCCAAGGGGCAGCGTGTCTCTGCGGCAGGGGCGATGGCCCCTGCCAGGATGTGCCGGGCGGAAGAGTTTCCCGCTTTCCGGTCAGGCAGCCCCTGCGCCCGGCACTTATTCAGCACCTTGCTGAAGGGAAAGACCGGCCGGCTGAAACAGCAGTCAGCCCCTTGGGCGGCAAAACAGTGGGGCGCACGCGCCCTGCCAGATACATTCACCACGAAGTGGATTTGACACTTCCTGCGCCCCATTTCAGGGAAACCCTCCCATAAAAGTCGGGACATGCCGCATGGTGTCTGGGTGAGCGCTTACGAGCGCTTTCGCTTCGGCCGGGTCGTGCAGGTCTGCGCCCACTGGCGCGGCCGCTCGTCTGGCTGATGTGATCTTTTGCTTCTGGGCCATGCGATAGCGGCCCAGGAGGCTTTCTGAAACCAACCTGGGTGGCGGGAAACCGTCACCCCTTTTCCTTCAGGCGTCGATCCGACCACCAGAGCCCCTTGCCTGCACTCCCGTCGCCGCCTAGCTTGGCGCAACCAACAAGGAACACCCATGCAGATCGGAATCCTGCAAACCGGCCATGCCCCGGATGCCCTGATTGAGACGGCCGGGGATTACCCCGCCATGTTCGCCCGCCTGCTGGATGGGCGCGGTTTGACCTTCCGCACCTGGGCGGTGGTGGACGGCGAATTTCCTGAAAGCATCCACGACGCGCAAGGCTGGCTGATCACCGGATCGCGCCACGGCGCTTATGAAGACCACCCCTGGATTCCGCCGCTGGAGGCCTTTATCCGCGATGCCTATGCCGCCGCCGTGCCGCTGGTCGGGATCTGTTTTGGCCATCAGATCATTGCACAGGCGATGGGCGGGCGGGTGGAAAAGTACCGGGGCGGCTGGTCGGTGGGGCCGACACCTTACGACTTTGACGGCGAGACGCTGACACTCAACGCCTGGCATCAGGACCAGGTCGTGGAAAGGCCGGCGCAGGCCAGGGTGATCGCCAGCAACGGCTTTTGCGAAAATGCCGCGCTGCTGTACGGGGACCGCGCCTTTACGGTGCAGGCGCATCCTGAATTCACGGGCGATTTCATCGATGGTCTGATCCGCACCCGCGGCCGCGGCCTTGTGCCCGACCCCCTGCTTGATGACGCGGTGGCGCGGCTTGATACCCCGCTGCAGGACCGTATGATCGCCGACCGGATTGCCGGTTTCTTCAAACACCCGCGCGGGTGAACCCAAGAGTGTGAGTCATGGCCAAATGGACCGAACAACTGCCCGAGGCCGCCCGCGACTATATCGCGGGCCGCCGCGTTGACGAGGTGGAGTGCATCATCGGCGACATTGCCGGTGTGGCGCGCGGCAAGGCGATGCCGGCGTCGAAATTCGCCAAGCAGAGCAGTTTCTTCCTGCCGAATTCGATCTTCCTGCAGACGATCACCGGTGAATGGGCCGACAATCCGTCGGGCCAGTTCACCGAGCCTGACATGATCCTGATCCCCGACTTTTCCACAGCCACCGCCGCCCCCTGGACGGCGGACGTCACCCTGCAGGTGATCCACGACGCGCAGGACCAGGCCGGCAAACCCGTGCCCACGGCCCCGCGCAACGTGCTGCGCCGGATTGTGGAGTTGTACAACGCCGAAGGCTGGCAACCGGTCGTCGCCCCCGAAATGGAATTCTTCCTGACTGCGCGCAACCTTGATCCCAACATGCCGGTGATGCCCCCCATGGGCCGCTCGGGGCGCCGCGCCGCTGGCAAGCAGGCCTATTCGATGAGTGCGGTCGATGAATACGGCAAGGTCATTGATGACATCTACGATTTTGCCGAAGCCCAGGGGTTCGAGATTGACGGCATCCTGCAGGAAGGCGGTGCAGGCCAGGTCGAGATCAACCTTGCCCATGGCGACCCGGTGCGGCTGGCAGACGAGATTTTCTTCTTCAAGCGGCTGATCCGCGAAGCCGCCCTGCGCCACGATTGTTTTGCCACCTTCATGGCCAAGCCGATTGAAGGAGAACCGGGTTCGGCCATGCACATCCACCATTCGGTGGTGGACCTGAAAACCGGCAAGAACATCTTCTCGGACCGCAAGGGGGCCGAAACGCAGCACTTCCTGCATTTCATCGCCGGGATGCAGACCCACCTGCCGGGGGCCGTTGCCCTGCTGGCACCTTACGTCAACAGCTACCGCCGCTACGTCCCCGATTTTGCAGCCCCCATCAATCTGGAATGGGGCCGCGACAACCGCACCACCGGCCTGCGCGTTCCCATCTCCGGCCCCGAGGCGCGCCGTCTGGAAAACCGGCTGGCGGGCATGGATTGCAACCCCTATCTTGGCTTGGCCGCATCACTTGCCTGCGGATACCTTGGCCTGAAAGAGGGCAGGATGCCGCGCGACGAATGCACGGGCGATGCCTATAACATCGAGACCGAACTGCCCTACAACCTGGGCGATGCGCTTGATCTGCTGGACGAGGACAAGGCCCTGCAAGAGGTGCTGGGGGCCGGGTTCTGTTCGGTCTACGACTCCGTCAAGCGCAACGAATACAAGGAATTCCTGCAGGTCATCAGCCCGTGGGAACGTGAACACCTGCTTTTGAACGTATGAACCTGCTTTTTGCCAATGACCGGGCCGGGCAATACCCGGCGTCGTACTATGCGGCCACGGCCACCCCGCTGGCACCGTTTCCCGCGCTTACGGGCGAGGCGCGGGCGGATGTCTGCGTGGTGGGCGGCGGTTACACCGGGCTGTCGGCGGCGCTGCATCTGGCGCAGCGCGGCTTTTCGGTGATCCTGCTGGAAGCGCACCGGGTGGGCTTTGGCGCATCGGGGCGCAACGGCGGGCAGGTCGGGTCCGGCCAAAGGCTGGATCAGGATGATCTGGAAAAGATGGTGGGCCTGCCCCAGGCCCGCCGGTTGTGGGACATGGCGGAAGAGGCGAAGGCCCTGGTGCGCAGCCTGATTGCGGATCACGCCATGCCGGTCACCTTCTACCCCGGCGTCGCCCATGCCTGCACCAGCGACCGCCAGGTCAGCGCCGCCCATGCCTATGCCGACCGGCTGCGGCGCGATTATGGGTATGAACACCTCGAACCGCTGGATCGCGCCGGCATCCGCGCCCTGATCGGGTCAGATGCCTTCCGGGGCGGCGAGATCGACCGGGGTGCAGGGCATCTGCACCCGCTCAACTATGCCCTTGGGCTGGCGCAGGCCGCAGCCAAGGCGGGTGTCCGCATCTGCGAAAACTCACTGGTACATCAGGTGAAGGACGGGGCAAAGCCGGTGGTGCACGCCGCGCAGGGCCGGGTTCTTGCCGATCACGTGATCCTGGCCGCAAATGGCTATCTGGGCGGGCTGGAGCCAAAGGTTGCCGCCCGTGTCATGCCGATCAACAATTTCATCGTGGCGACGGAACCGTTGGGGGAACGCGCCCGCGATATCCTGTCAGAGCCGGTCGCGGTTTCCGATACAAAATTCGTCGTGAATTACTGGCGGCTCAGCGAAGATGACCGCCTGCTGTTCGGCGGTGGCGAAAGCTATGGCTACCGCTTTCCCGACATCATCCGCACGGTCCGCAAGCCGATGCTTCAAATCTATCCGCAACTGGCCGATACCCGCATCGACTATGCCTGGGGCGGCACGCTGGCCATCACGATGAACCGCATGCCCTGTTTCACCCGGCCAAGCGTCAACGTGCTGTCCGCCTCCGGCTATTCCGGGCACGGCGTGGCCATGGCGACGCTGGCGGGCAAGGTGCTGGCCGAAGCAGTGGCGGGGCAGGCAGAGCGGTTCGACATCATGGCATCGGTCCCGCAGGCCAGTTTCCCGGGCGGTGTGGCCATGCGCTGGCCCCTTCTTGTGCTGGCAATGACCTGGTATTCCCTGCGCGACCGCCTTGGACTCTGACCGGGGCATGACGTAACGTCACACCCCCGACCGGCAAGGAATGACCGGTGCGGAAAACTTGACCCTCGCCAAATCACTTCTTTCGCCTTACAGCTTTCCTGAAGAACAGTTTCAGGAAAGGCGCATCTCATGGCCCCGGACGGACAGACCCTGGCCCCGAATGTCTATGATGCCGAACCCATCCCCGAAGCCGCGCGCGCCGAGATTGACCGGCTGCTGCGCTCGGGCGATCTGTTTCGCTACACCGCGCCGAAAGATGCCCCTGTCGCCCTGCTGGAGGCCGAATTCGCCGGACTGATGGGCAGCCGCTATGCGCTGGCCGTGTCGTCCTGTTCGGCCGCGCTGTTCATTTCGATCAAGGCGCTTGACCTGCCGAAGGGCGCGAAGATCCTGGTCCCCGCCTTCACCTTCGCGGCCGTCCCCTCTGCCGTGGTCCATGCGGATTGCGTTCCCGTCCTGGTCGAGGTGGGCAGCGATTACCGGGTCGATATCGCCGACCTGGAAGCGAAGCTGGACGACGCGCAGGCGGTGCTGATCAGCCATATGCGCGGACATACCAGCGACATGGATGCGATCATGGCGCTGTGCGATGCACGCGGCATCCCGGTTATTGAAGATGCCGCGCATTCGCTGGGCACCACCTGGGCGGGGCGCAAGATCGGCACCATCGGCAGGATCGGCTGCTTCAGCTTCCAGTCCTACAAGCTGGTGAATGCCGGCGAAGGCGGCATCCTGATTACCGATGATCCGGAACTGGCCGCCCGTGCCGTGATTATGTCGGGTGCCTATGAGGAAAACTGGAAGAAGCATCCCGGCCTGCAGAACAGCTTCTGCCACTGGCAGAACAAGCTGCCGCTCTACAACATGCGCATGCAGAACCTGTCTGCCGCCGTGATCCGCCCGCAACTGCCAGAGGTTGCCCGCCGCGTGGTGCAGGGCCGGACCAACCATGACTACGTGGCCCGTCGGCTGAACACGTCGCCCTGGCTGACCGTGCCGCCCGCCCTGGGGCCCGAAGACCGCGCCCCGGATTCCATCCAGTTCAACCTGACCGGGTTCGAAACCGATGCCCAGGCGCTTGCCTTTCAGCGGGCCGCAAAGGCACGCGGCGTATCGGTTCAGATCTTCGGGCTGAGCGAAGGCAACGCACGCGCCTTCTGGAACTGGCAGTTCCTGGGAACGCCGCCGGACCTGCCGATGACCCGTGCCATGCTGATGCGTGCCTGTGACACCCGGCTGCCCGCCCGCCTGACCCGTCCGGAGCTTGATTACATCGCCGATGCGCTGATCTCTGCCGCAACAGAGGTAAGGGGCTGATCCCTTAGAGCACCCTGATCTGACCCGACAGCCAGGGAAGCTGTGCAACCGCAGGGCCAACGACCTGGGTCTGCAACAGGGGACGCAAGAGTCCCGCCATGCGCTGCGGCATGTCTTTCAGCACATCGGCGCGCGCATGAAGCGAAATTGTCCGCGACAGCGGGGCAAAGGGCAGCGGCAGAACATCGGTTGCATCGCGGAACCTTTGCGCATGGGTAACCCCCAGGGGCGTCAGGATGGTCCATCCCGCGCCGCCCGAGACCATCGCCATGATCGCATGATAGCTGTCCAGTTCGAAGCGGTGCGCAAGGCGCAGATTCTGCTGCATCAGATGTGCGGCAATCTGCCGGCCCATCAGGTGGCGCGAGGTATACTGGATCATCGGCAGCGTCATCAGCTGCGCCCGCACATCGCCCGCCCTGTCGATCACGCCGCGCGGGGCGGCAATGACATAGGGTTCGGTCAGCAGCGGATGCACCTCGGCCCAGTCACCCGGCCCCAGTTCCGCGCCCAGATCGGCCGCAACAACAACATCCAGCGCCCGCCCGTCCAGCTGTTCCATCAGCCGGTGGCTTGCGCCGGTTTCCAGCAGGAACCGGCAGCCGCGCAGCTCTGCCGCCATCGCGGACAGAAGGCGTGGCGTCACCTCGGCGTCAAGATCCTCGATCATGCCAAGGCGCAGGGTCGTCAGTGCCGACATGTCGGACATCGCCAATTCCGCCCGCGCTTCCAGTGCCGCATTCAGAATCGTCTGGGCGTGGCGGCGGAACATCCCCCCTGCCGGAGTAAGCCGCATCGGACGGGCCCCCCGGTCAAGCAGAATGGCCCCAAGGGCCGCCTCCAGTCCCGACAATTGCTGGCTGACGGCCGAAGGGCTGGCCGCAAGACGCCGCGCTGCGGCTGAAATGGACCCTTCCTCGGCGGTGGCCAGGAACACTTCGATACCCCACAAGGTGACGCGGCCGGGCGGTTCCGTCATGGGGCAGCACCTGTCGCACAGGCCGCCGGCGCGGACATGGAGCGCAGAGTCACAGCTTGGAAAGCTTGGTCTGCAACTCTGCCAATTGCTTTTTGATCTGCGCCAGGTCGTCGGCTGCGGCGGCGTCCGATGCATTTGCCCCGTTCCGCGCCGGGCCTGTGCCGGTCCAGCCCGGGATGGACGACATGCCCGAGATCAGCGTCTTCATGAAGGTTTCCTGCTGCTTGATCAGGTCGTCGAACCCCGGCACATTTGCCATGGGGTTTGGCAGCACGGTCAGGTTTTCCATCATCCTGGACTGGCCGTTGCGGAACATCTCGAACGACATTGCCAGGAACTGCGGCACAATGCTTTGAACTTCCGAGGTGTAGCTGCGCACCAGATCGGTCAGCACGTTGATCGGCAGAACATTTTCGCCCTTGCTTTCATGTTCTGCCACGATCTGCAGAAGATACTGGCGCGTCAGGTCATCGCCCGATTTCAGATCGACGATCTGCACGTCGCGTCCGGCGCGGATGAAGCCTGCGATATCCTCCAGCGTGACATAGTCGCTGGTTTCGGTGTTGTACAGGCGGCGGCTGGCATAGCGCTTGATGAGCAGCGGTTTTCCGGTATCGGCCATGGCCAGCCTCCCCAAGGTTTCTGCACTGCAAGGAAGCTTAAGGCAGTGCAGAGCCAAAAGAAAGGGCGGGCTTTCAAAGCCCGCCCCACGCGTCAGTCCGACAGGGAGGATGCAGAGTTGACGCGGATCGTCTCAGGTCACCCGGCGCTTACTTCGCGGCGGCAGCGACTTTCTTGGCAGCGGTCGTCACCTCTGCGGTCGCTTTCTTCACGGCGGCGGTCGCGTCTTCCGACAGGTCCTTGCCGGCGGCCAGCATCAGCTCGACCGTTTCCATCTGCACTTTCTTCGCGACTTCGGCGAAGGCGGCCATATGCTCGGTCGCCAGTTCGGCGGACGCCGAGGCGAAATCGGTCGCGGCCTTGGTATAGTCGGTCGGCTCGGATTTGGCTTTTGCAACCGTGTTCAGACGGGCAATGGTTTCTTTCGCCCATTTCGAGCTGATCTCGGTCGATTTTTCAGCGGCTTCGAGGGCAACTTTCGAGATTTTCTCGGCCAGCGCTGCCTGGGTCTTGAACGCATCCTGGAACGCCTTGGCGTCAACCGGGAAGGACGCCATGGCATCCTGCATGTATTTTGTCAGGTCGGGTGTCTTCGTCATGATCTATGCTCCTGCACTTGGCCGCATTCTGCGTCCGGATGAGAAACAGATAGATGCCGCAGTGCAGAAATGCAAGCTTTATTTTCTGCACCGCAGCATTATTTTGCGCTGGCCATGCTGCCAGTCCAGATCAGGCAGCCGGTTCGGCCGTTACATAGGTGCCGGGGGCCGGTGCCAGCACCGGATGATCCGGATCGCCCGGGGTTCTTGCCGCCACCTTTGCCCCCGCGCGCTGCGAAAGCCATGCGCCCCAGCGCGGCCACCATGACCCGGCATGGAAGGTTGACGCATCCTTCCAGTCTTCGGGCGAGGTCATCGGCGCGTCGCTGACATAATGCCCGTACTTCCCTTTCGCGGGCGGATTGACGATTCCGGCGATGTGGCCGGACTGCGACAGGACAAAGGTCTTGTCCCTTGAACCGAACTGCCGCACCCCGTTGAACGATCCCTTCCAGTCAGCAATGTGATCGGTCTCGCAGGCAACGGCAAAGACGGGAAGGGTGATGTCATGCAGCGAGACCGGCGCGCCAAGGACCGCAAACCTGCCTTTGGCAAAGTCGTCGCGCTGGCACAGGCCGCGCAGATATTCCATCGCCATCTTCGCCGGAAGGTTGGTGCCATCGCCGTTCCAGAACAGCAGGTCAAAGGCAGGAGGTGCCTCGCCCAGCATGTAGCTTCTGATCGCAGGCTGATAGATCAGGTCATTGGACCGCAGAAAGCTGAAGGTCCGGCTCATGAAGACCTTTGACAGGATGCCGTCTTCCGCTGTCTGCCGTTCGATCCCGTCGACAAAATCATCATTCAGAAAGACGCCCACTTCGCCCTGATCGGAAAAATCCGTCAGCGTGGTGAAGAACGTGGCGGAGTTGACCGAAGTGTCACCCGCCGTCTTCAGATGCGCCAGTGTCAGGCCCAGCGTGGTGCCGGCAATGCAGTAGCCCACCGCATTCACCTTTTTTTGCCCGGTGATGCGGCGAACCTCGGTCAGGGCGCGGATGTATCCATCGCGGATGTAGTCATCCATTCCCGCGTCCCGGTAGCTGGCATCGGGGTTGACCCAGCTGACCACGAACACTGTGTGGCCCTGATCGACGATCCACTTGATCAGACTGTTCTGCGGCTTGAGGTCGAGGATGTAGAACTTGTTGATCCAGGGCGGAAAGATCACCAGCGGGATCCTGAACACCTTGTCGGTCGTGGGCGCGTACTGGATCAGTTCCAGCATCCTGTTGCGGAAGACCACCGCCCCGGGCGTGGTGGCGATGTTCCCGCCCACATGAAAGGCTTGCGGATCGGCAAGGGTCACCAGCAGGTCGCCATCGCTGGCCTCGATGTCGCGCACCAGGTTTTCCAGCCCCTGCACAAGGCTTTTGCCGTCCGTTTCCACCGCGCGGCTCAAGGCATCGGGGTTCGTTCCCAGAAAATTGGTGGGCGCGAACATATCGACGATCTGCCTTGAGAAATACTCGACCCGTTTGCGATCTGCCGGGTCCAGATGATCCAGACTGCCCACGGCATTCGCCACGGCTTCCGAATTCAGCAGATACTGCTGCTTGAGATAGTTGAAGAAAGGGTGCGTTTCCCACAGCGGGTTCGAAAACCGCCGGTCCTTCGGCGTCGAATCGGGCGGAGCCTCCAGCTTGCCCCTGGCCAGGGCCTGCTGCGCCTGGACATAGTGCGTCAGGCTTTTGCCCCAGAAGCTGATCTGGTGTTCCAGAATCTTTGCGGGATTTTGCATCATTTCGGCCACATAGGCCGCTGCCGCCTTGAGATAGACATCCTGGCCGGGCCCGTTCAGGGCCGGATCGGCCTGTTTGCGCCGCGACAGCGCAACCATAAGCCGCTGCGACAACTCTTCGATTTTCGCAAGATTGGCGTTCAGCCTGTCCAGCCGCGCCCCCGCGTCGTCATCGTCGGTTGTCATAAGACTGTTTCCCCAATAACGTGCTGCAACGCAACATACCGTCGCCCGACCGGGGGGGAAAGCGACGAATTTTTCCCGGAACCCTCCGGGCAGGAGACGACATGCGATACATGGCCACATACGATCTGATGGAAAGTGTCCGCAACACCAGCGAGTGGATGGGCGCAACCGCCAGGGCCATGGCCTCATACCCCGTCTTTGCGCTTTCGGTGAACCCGATGCTGTCGCTGACCGCCGCCTGGGGCGAGGTGACAGAACGCACATTCTCGCGCATGATCACCAAGCCGGACTGGGGAATCCGTTCCATCGTCGGGCCGGAAGGCCAGGATCACCTTGTGGACGTGAAGACCATCGTAGACAAGCCGTTCGGCAATCTGATCCAGTTCTTCGTGCGCCGCCGCGAGCCGATGGCCCGCCGGGTGCTGCTGGTTGCGCCGATGTCGGGCCATTACGCCACGCTGCTGCGATCAACCGTGATGAGCCTGTTGCCCGACTGCGATGTTTTCGTGACCGACTGGCACAATGCCCGCGACATTCCGGTCAGTGCCGGCAAGTTCGACGTGGAAGATTATACGCTGTACCTTGTCGACTTCATGCGCGCGCTTGGGCCTGATGCGCATATCATCGCCATCTGCCAGCCCGCCCCGCTGGCGCTGGCCGCGACGGCCTATCTTGCCGCCGAAGACCCCAGCGCGCAGCCCCGGTCGCTGACCCTGATCGGCGGGCCGATCGACCCTGACGCCGCCGCCACCGAAGTGACCGATTTCGGCCGTCGCGTGACGATGGGCCAGCTTGAGGAAACCGCGATCCAGCGCGTAGGCTTCAAGTACAAGGGCGCGGGCAGGATGGTTTACCCCGGCCTTTTGCAGTTGCAAAGCTTCATCTCGATGAACGCGGAACGCCACGGGCAGGCCTTTTTCGACCAGATCCTGCGGGTCGCGCGTGGCGAAGCCTCTGACCATGATGCCCATAACCGCTTTTATGACGAATATCTGGCCGTGATGGATATGGCGGCAGAGTTTTACCTGTCCACCGTGGACCGCATCTTCAAGAAACGCGAGATTGCGCGGAACATCTTTGTCGTCGGGGGAACCAGGGTTGACCTTGGCAAGATCACAGATGTTGCCGTGAAAACGGTCGAAGGCACCAATGACGACATTTCGGCACCGGGCCAGTGCGTTGCGGCGCTGAGGCTTCTGACGGGCCTGCCGGACAGCAAGAAGGCCAGCCATCTGGAAGAGGGTGCCGGCCATTACGGCATTTTCGCAGGCAAGTCCTGGCGGCTGAACATCCGCCCCCTGGTGCTGAACTTCATCGATGCCAACGCGGCGGCCCCCCGCGCCAGGGACAAGCCCCGGATCGTCGCCGCCAGCTGATCGGTGCGCGCCCCGCGCGCTGCATCCGGTGCAATGGTGCCGACCCGACCCTGACCGGCCCCGGCCGGCGGCAGGGCAGCGGCCGGATGGATCAGCACCATGCCGACGATCTGCGGGAAAAAGATGCGCGCCGCCGCAGGCCGGGCCCGGCCGCAGAAGACCGGCTTCGGTCATGACACCTCGCTGACCGCAGTTTCGATCAGCGCAAGGCAGTCGGGCGAGGAAAAGCGATGATCCGCATCCTTGACCAGTGTCAGGCGCATGTCCGGGCCGGTGGCATGGCCCAGCAGGCGCAGCGCAACTTCCGAAGGCACGTCCCTGTCCGCCGTGCCGTGCAGCAGCCGCACCGGAAACGGCAGGGCCAGGGGCGCGCGCAGCACAAGATGCGCCCTGCCGTCTTCGATCAGCCGCCGCGTGATGACATAGGGGTCATCGCCATGGGTACCTGGCCGCTGAATGAACCCGTCGCGCAGCAGCGCGGTCCGCTGTGCCTCGGTCGCCTGCGCCCACATGCTGTCTTCGGTAAAATCGGGGGCCGCCGCGATGCCGACCAGCCCCTTGACCCGGCCGGGCACCGCCCGCGCCAGCAGCAGCGCAAGCCACCCGCCCATCGATGATCCGACCAGCACCTGCGGCCCCGTGGTCAGCAGGTCCAGCACCGCCAGCGCATCAGCAAACCAGTCGCCGATGGCCCCCTCCTCGAACCGGCCGGAAGACCGGCCATGCCCCGAGCAATCAAATCGCACAAAGGCACGGCCCGTCCGGCGCGCCCAGTCCGCCAGAGCCACGGCTTTGGTCCCGGTCATGTCGGACCGAAGGCCGTGCAGAAACACAATCCCGGGTTCGCGGCCCGTGATCCGGTCACAGGCGATGCGGCGGCCCTGGGGCGTTGTCAGGAAACTGGGGTCGGTCATGCTGGCTCCGTGTTGTTCCTGCCGTCTATAGCCCGCCCTTCGGGCACGGGCCACCCGCCACCAAGCCCGGTTGACTTTGCGGGGCGGGGCGCGCATCACACCGCGCGATACAACCCGCAACCGGGCGTTTCGTAGGCGCCGAACTGACGAGGACAGGCGACATGAGCCAGATCTTCCTGACTTTTCCCGATGGCAACAAGCGTGCCTTTGCGGCAGGCGTGACACCGGCCGGGGTGGCCGCCTCGATTTCGCCGGGACTGGCGAAGAAAGCCGTGTCGGCTTTGGTCGACGGCGCGCCTTTCGACCTGCAATGGCCGATCGAGGCGGATGCACGCATCGCCATTCACACCCTGCAGGACGAGGCGGTGGCGCTGGACCTGATCCGCCACGATCTGGCCCATATCATGGCCCGCGCCGTGCAGGAGCTGTGGCCGCAGGTGAAGGTGACCATCGGCCCGGTGATCAAGGATGGCTGGTACTACGACTTTGACCGCGCCGAACCCTTCAGCGCCGAAGACCTGGGTGCCATCGAAGCCAGGATGAAGCAGATCATCAACGCCCGCGACCCGGTCAGGACCGAGGTCTGGGACCGTGACGCGGCCATCGCGTTTTACAAAGCCAAGGATGAACCCTTCAAGGTGGAACTGGTCGAGGCGATTCCGGCCGATCAGAAGATCCGCATGTATTGGCACGGACCCTGGCAGGACCTGTGCCGCGGCCCGCATCTGCAACACACGGGGCAGGTGCCTGCCGACAGCTTCAAGCTGATGTCGGTGGCCGGGGCCTATTGGCGCGGCGACAGCCGCAACAAGCAGTTGCAGCGTATCTATGGCGTGGCCTTCCGCAACCGCGAAGACCTGAAAGCCCATCTGACCATGCTGGAAGAGGCCGCCAGGCGCGACCATCGCCGCCTGGGCAAGGAAATGGAACTGTTCCACCTGCAGGAAGAAGCGCCGGGCATGGTGTTCTGGCACCCCAATGGCTGGCTGATCTACCGCACGCTGGAAGATTACATGCGCCGCCGCCAGCGGGGTGCGGGCTATCAGGAAATCCGCACGCCCCAGGTGGTGGACCGGGTGCTGTGGGAACGCTCGGGGCACTGGGAAGCCTACCGCGAGAACATGTTCATCGTCGAAGTGGATGAGGAAGGCGCCAGGGAAAAGCGCATCAACGCGCTGAAGCCGATGAACTGCCCCTGCCATGTGCAGGTCTATAACCAGGGCCTGAAAAGCTACCGCAACCTGCCGCTGCGGCTGGCCGAGTTCGGGTCCTGTCACCGCTATGAGAGCTCGGGCTCGATGCACGGGCTGATGCGGGTGCGCGGATTCACCCAGGATGACGCGCATATCTTCTGCACCGAAGAGCAGATCGAATCCGAATGTGCGAATTTCATCACGCTGCTGGCCTCGGTCTACAGGGACCTTGGCTTTGACGGTTTCGAGATCAAGCTGTCCACCCGCCCCGAGGTGCGCATCGGGTCGGATGAAACCTGGGACAAGGTCGAATCGGCGCTGGAAAATGCCATCAGGAAGACCGGCAACGCCTATCAGATCGATCCGGGTGAAGGCGCGTTCTATGGGCCGAAGCTTGACTTCAAGCTGACCGATGCCATCGGGCGCAAGTGGCAGTGCGGCACCTTCCAGGTCGACCCGAACCTGCCGGTGCGGCTGGATGCCGAATATGTCGGCGAAGACGGCACCAAGCACCGCCCCTACATGCTGCACCGTGCCATTCTGGGGTCGTTCGAACGCTTCATCGGCATCATGATTGAAAACTATGCGGGCCGCCTGCCGTTCTGGCTGGCCCCAAGGCAGGTCGTCGTCGCCGCGATCGTGTCGGACGCGGATCCTTACGTGCATGAGGTTGTCGCAGCCCTGAGGGCGCGCGGCGTGCGGGCCGAGGCGGACGTGCGCAACGAAAAGATCAACTACAAGGTCCGCGAACATTCGGTCGGCAAGGTGCCGGTGATCCTGGCCATCGGCATGAAAGAGGTGCAAGAGCGCACGGTGTCCCTGCGACGTCTGGGCGATACGAAGACCGAAACGCTGTCGTTCGATGCCATGATCAAAGATCTGTCAAAAGCCGCACTGCCCCCCGATCTGGTCTGACCCCGGGCCTGCGGGGGCAGGCGGCAGGGTGCGCCTGGCCCCGATCACCGCGCGCTTGATTCATTCCTGCGATCCGGGCCATGAGTTTCGGCGTTATTGCGCCCGGTGGCGGGGGCAAGGATATGTCCGTGCACAGTGCTGCCGTGGAACGGGCCGGCCAAAAAAGCCTGAATGACAACCGCAAGGTTGCCTTCAAAGTGCCGTCGGGCCAGGACGGGCGCAGGTTGGCAGGCGGGTTGCGCCCGCTTCAGTCGGCTGCCAGAACGGCGGCCTGAACGCGCGCGTCCCAGCCCAGATAAAGCGCCTCGCCCTTGCGGATCACGGGGCGTTTCATCAGGGTAGGCTGGGCTGCAAGCTGTTCTTCCGCATCCGACGCTTTCAGCCAATCGCTCAGCCCGCGCCAGGTGGTCGATGCGCGGTTGACCACGGCATCGCCAAAGGCCGCCACAAACTCGCCGATCTCGTCGGCGCTCATCGGGTCTGCGCGCACGTCGCGGAATTCTACCTCGTGGCCCGCCGTCTGGATGGCCTTGAGGGCTGCTTTGCAGGTGTCGCAGGTGGATATGCCGTACAGGATCATGGATCAGGTCACCCGTCTGGAACAAGGACAGGTTCCGTATGGCAAAAAACAGGTGATTTTGCCAGTCCGCATTGCGGTTGCGGCACGGGTCACGCCAGGGCGCGGGTAATCATGACCCCGCCCCAGGCCGCAACGGCCGTCAGGACCGTTCCCCAGGTCAGGTCCACCAGCACCATCGACGGATGCCAGCCCTTCAGGATTGCATAGCTGGTGAACTCATAGGTGCCGTAAGCCATGGCACCCACGACCGCCCCGGCCACCGCCGCGCGCAGCGGATCGCCGTCGCGCAGGGCGGGCAGACTGACCAGCCAGACCAGCCCCGCGACATAGGCAAGATAGAACAGCACGACCGGGACCATCCGGAAACTGTCCAGCAGCAGGCCGCCGATATGCCTTTCGAACAGCGGGCGCAGGACAAAGGTCAGCATCAGCGCATCCAGCGCCAGAAAGATCACGGCGGTCGACACATACAGGATCAGGACAGACACGGGACCTCACAGCCTTGGCAGACACTACAGCTAGCACGCGCCGTCACCGCGAACAGGGGGAAACCGAAAAGGGGCAGGGTATTGCCCGATGTCGCACCGCTTGCCTGATCCGTGTCCTTGACAGGGTGGGGCGCCAGATGTGCCTTGGCCAAATCCGGAGATGTGCCGGTGCTTCCCCCGCCTTGGCATCCCGCGTGATGGCAGATGGTCTTGCGGAACGGTTCCGGCGCTTGCCGTTGCCACCCTGGGAGTGCCCCGGCGGTGGGGCCATGTCCCGGCGGATTTCGCGGCGATGGCCGGGTTCCTGACGTCTGCACGGGTCAGCGCCCAAGGCCTGACGGACCCGGCCCGCCCTGCCCTGCCGGCATCAACTCAAACCCGGCACACAGCGCCCCCCTTGCCACACCCTGGCATCAGGGGTCCGGATGACGGTCCGTCTGGTCGGAACTTCGCCGAAGCCGACTCAGGGCGACGGACAGCCGGCGATTTCCACCGCCCTTTGCTGTCCCAGCACCGTCACCACCATCGCGCCCCGGTTCAAAAGCACCGGTCCGCCGTCGCTGGAGACAAGATCGGCGGTGGCAACCAGATGCGTGCCCTCGCGGCTGACGACGGCTTCGGATACCCAGATCGACGGCGGGCCGGGTTCAAAGACCACGGTTTCGACCCCGCCGGTCGGCGGCAGGGCCAGCCGGGCGGTCAGGCGCAGCCCGTCGGTGATCGGCTCTACCGTGCAGCCGATGCCGCCAAGCCCGGCTTCGGCGGCTGTTGACGGGCGGTCATCCAGCGCGGCCCTGATGGCGGCATCGGGCGCGCCGGGGCCGCTGATCTGCGTCCGCAGCGTCAGGGCGGCAGGCATGCAGATGTCGCGGCAGATGCCCAGATCGATCTCGGCCCGCAGCAGAATCGGCTGCGACGGATCGGTTGCGGTCAGTTCCAGCGGCAGCACCACCTCGGTCCTGTAGCCGATCGACCGGTAGCCGTTCACCTCGAACACGCTGGGGCGTGGCCAGTGAACGCGCACGCCGGACAGGTTCTGCGAACCTGACCAGTTGAACAGCGGCGGAATGCCCGCATCGCCGGGGCTGCGCCAGTAGGTCTTCCATCCGGGGGCAAGTGTCAGACGCAGCGCGGCCATATGGGTGCCCTGTTCTGTCCGCCAGCCTGGCAGAACCTCGGCCGTCAGAAGATCGTCCTGCGTCATCGCGCGGGCGGGGTGCGACAGGCAGGCAAGCGCCAGCACAAGGGCAAGACAGTGTTTCAGGATCATGGGCGCGATATTGGCGCTTTGGCCCGGAATGGAAAATCACATTCGGGCGACGACCGGCCGGCTGTGGCATCACTGCCTCTTGAGCCTGCGCGCGGGTGGCCCCATTCTGCCGCCAGGGGGAGTGCAGCGATGGACCTTTCCGGCAACCTTCTGATCGCAATGCCCGGCCTGGGGGACGCGCGATTCGAAAAAAGCGTGATCCTGATCTGCGCCCATTCCCCGGAAGGTGCCATGGGGCTGGTCATCAACAAGCCTGCGCCGGACCTGAGCTTTGCCAGCCTGCTGGATCAGCTGAATATCCCCCGCGCGCCAACGGGCCGCGACATCCGCGTGCATCTGGGCGGGCCGGTGGAACGGGGGCGGGGCTTTGTGCTGCATTCGCCCGATTATCATTGCGGCGGCGCGACGATGGACGTGCCGGGCGGGTTCGGCATGACCGCGACGCTGGATGTGCTGTCCGCCCTGGCGCAGGGGCAGGGACCAAAGGCGGCGCTGCTGGCGCTGGGCTATTCCGGCTGGGGGCCGGGCCAGCTGGAGGCAGAGATGGGCCGCAACAGCTGGCTGACGGCAGACGCACCGCCCGACCTGGTCTTCTCGGCCCAGGACAATGGCAAATGGGCCGCCGCGCTGAAACGGCTGGGGATTGATCCCTTGACCCTGTCAGGGTCCGCCGGACGGGCATAGGTGTTCCCGTTCCCTCCGAAAGCCGCAGGCGGAGCATGGCCCGGCGGACAGGCGACTGTCCGGCAAGCCTGAATTGCTTCATGCATCTTTCGCGGCACCCCCCTTGTGCCGCCAGCGCCATGAACCGGGTCCGCGCGCCGAAGGCGCAGGCGGCGATGAACACCCGTTCAGTGACCACAATGCGGATCGCATCGGTGCCCTGACGGTTTTCCTGTGGCGGGGTGAGGCGGAACCTGGCGTCCACCACCCCAGATCAACGCCCCCGGACCGAAAGAAAACGCTCCGTGGGAGCGTTTTGCGGGACGGTTGCCCGAAGGCGCAAGCCGCCGGGCAAGGGGCGTGATGCTTGCGCCGACGCCGGGTTCAGGCCGCGCCAGACCGCCGGAGGGGCGCATCGCGCCCGCCCGAGGGGGCGGTCGGGCGCGACCTGATCTGACTGGGGTCAAATCAGGCGGGGCAAATCAATCGTCTTTTGTTCTTCGAGTGCCACTTCCGGTATCGGGGCGCTTGTCACTTTCGCCTCTGTTCACCTTGCCGTCGGTTTGGCTAGTAGGCCGACGGGTTTCTTCATGGTTGCGAGAAACTGAATTCTCCTGTTTGCCGCTGCCATTCGGCTTTGAAGTGTTCTTCTTCTCTGTCACTCGATACCTCCTACCATGATAACCCAAGGAATTATTTGTACGAAACCGAAAATCATTGCGAACAAGAGTTTGTTCTGCGCTTGAGCGATCTTCTCTTCGTTTTCCTTAAAGAAGAATTCTCCGTCACGAATGTATTTTGAATAGAACTTTTCAAAATCATTCTCAGCCCCAAAGTTGAGCATTTTTTCCGCATCGAACCCAAACGTGAATACTGAAAAATGAACTACGACCATGGCCGAAAAAACAATCGAAGCTGAAAAAGAAAGCAAGGCAAGAAGCCCCAAGATTGAAAAACCCAAGAAGTCATTGGAAAACAGAAGACCAACGTTGTTGTTTAGAAAGTTGGCAAATACTCCGGCTATAAGGCCAGTTACGGCTGCTGAAATCCCAGCTTGGTTTCGCAGTGCAACGAGATAGTCTTGCTGTCCCTGAAGCTTCTGAATTAAGTGCTGCATAGCCAATTCTGAAACTTCCAGGGTCACCCGATCACCCCCTCAAACTCCCGCCACTCGCCCTTGCTCATGCCCGACGTTTCCTGCGTCACGACCTCACCCTTCAACATCCGCCGCACACAATCCACCGCCTTGGCCGACAGCGTCACCCCGCCCATGCGGTAATCCTGAAACGCGCCGTAGGCGATGGGGACCCAATCGGCGACCACCCGGCAGATCGCCTCGGCATAGACGCGGATTTCGTATTGGGCATGGGCGTCGGCGCGCAGGCGCAGGAAGTGGAACAGGTTGTGCAAATCCACCTTCCAGTACCATTGCGTATAGATATTGGCGGGCAGGTTCATCCGCGCCAGCTCGCGCGCCAGGCCCTGCTGTCCCTCCTGGCTCAGCATGTCCTGGTAATGGTCATAGGCGCGGCCGGCGTCGGATTTCAGCATTTCCAGCACCCGCGCCGCTTCCTCGCCCGTCAGCACCTCGCCCCGGCCCTGGTTGTTGACCGTGCTTTGCGCCGCCAGATGTTCGGGGGCGGGAATGTAGAACTCGCGGTCCAGGATCGAATAGCGGGCCGAGTATTCGTTGACATTGGCGGTGCGGTGCCGGATCCACTGGCGGGCGACGAAGACCGGCAGCTTCACATGCAGCTTGATCTCGCACATCTCGAAGGGCGTCGAATGCCAGTGCCGCATCAGATAGCGGATCAGCCCCTCGTCATTGCTGACATGCCGGGTGCCCGCCCCGTAGGACACGCGCGCGGCCTGCACGATGGCGGCATCATCGCCCATATAGTCGATCACCCGGACAAAGCCGTGGTCCAGCACCTGATGCGCGCGGTACAGATGCGCCTCTATCCCTTCGGACACGGCGCGCAGCGTGGGGCGCGGGGTGGTGCGGGCCGCCTCGATTTCGGCAAGCTGGTCGGGGGTAAGCGGCATGGCAGCCTCCGCTGGGCCAAGATATGGGGTTGACTGCATCGCAGCATACAAGGAATGGGGATGCGCCGACAAGCGCCGGGGGCGGGGTTATCCCCAGCTTTGATCACCCATCGCCCGGCGCGCCTTTCCCTTTGCCCGTCGGGGCGCTAGGGTCCGTCCCGGATGCGCCACAGGGAGACCGCCATGAAAATCCGCTATCTGCACACGATGGTCCGCGTGAAAGACCTTGAGGCTTCGCTTGCCTTCTTCAGGCTGCTGGGGCTGGAGGAAACGCGGCGCAACGACTATCCGCAGGGGCGCTTCACCCTGATCTTCCTGGCCCCGCCCGGCCAGCCGGACTGCCCGGTGGAGCTGACCTTCAACTGGGATGGCGACGACGGCCTGCCCAGCGACAGCCGCCATTTCGGCCACCTCGCCTATGAGGTGGAGAATATCTATGACATGTGCGCGCATCTGCAGGCCCATGGCGTCACCATCAACCGCCCGCCGCGCGACGGGCGCATGGCCTTTGTCCGCTCGCCCGACAACATCTCGATCGAGCTTCTGCAGATGGGCGGCGCGCTGGCACCGGCGGAACCCTGGGCCAGCATGGCCAACACCGGCCATTGGTAAGCCGGCACTGGCCGGGGCGCGTGGAGGTTCGCGCCCCGGCCCGCCGTCAGTAGATGTAGCGGATCTGGTCTGCCCAGAACCGCTCCATCTGCCGCAGCTGCCTGTTGAACCCGCCAAGCGAGTCGATGCCCATCGTTCCGCGTTTTTCCAGCGTCTCGGCGTGGCGGGCAAACAGCTCGTGCAGCATCTGCCGCACGCGGCGGCCCTTGTCCGTCAGCCGGACGCGGACAGACCGGCGGTCGACCTCGGACCGCTGATGGTGCATGTAGCCAAGCTCGACCAGCTTCTTCAGGTTGTAGCTGACGTTCGATCCCTGATAGTAGCCGCGCGATTTCAGCTCGCCCGCCGTCACCTCATGCCCGGCGATGTTGAACAGCAACAGCGCCTGGACGGCGTTGATCTCCAGCACGCCCAGACGCTCGAATTCATCCTTGATGACATCCAGAAGCAGGCGGTGCAGCCGCTCCACCAGTGTCATGCTGTCCAGATAGCCGGTCAGAAGGGCGGTCTGCGGTTCGTCCTGCCCGATGCCGGGACTCATGCCTTGAACGCTCATCCCCGTCTCCGTTCTTCAGTTCATCAGGTGCAGGGTCGGGGCAAAGGAACAATATTCGGTAAACGTGAAGCGTGTTTCGATCAAAGGCCCGGAAGCCGCCGTTCCCGGGCATGGGCCGCGATCCGGGCGATCAGCGGCGCAAAGCGGGCGGGCGGGGCGGACCGGCCCAGCACCCACTGGATCAGGTCCTGATCGTTCTCGGCCAGAAGCGCGTCGTATTCGGCCAGCGCGCTGCCCGACAGGTCCGCCAGACGGGCGTCGGCGAAGGGACCAAGAACCAGGTCCATCTCCTTTGTGCCGCGCCGCCACGACCGCATCCGCATCCGCTTCAGCGCCTCTTCTGCCGTCTCGCCCATGTGCTGCCCCGATATCCCTTGAACGCCCGCGGCCTGCACCCTAAGAGAACCTGCCTGCAAGTTCAAATTCCCAGCCGGAGCGTTTTTTCATGGCCTTCCTGTCCGATACCCTTGCCCGTGTGAAACCTTCGGCCACCATCGCCGTCACCAACAAGGCGCGCGAGCTGGCGGCGGCGGGGCGCGACATCATCGGCCTGGGTGCCGGAGAGCCGGATTTCGACACGCCGCAGAACATCAAGGATGCCGCCAAGCGCGCCATCGACGCGGGCAAGACCAAATACACCGCCGTCGATGGCATCCCCGAGCTGAAGGCGGCGATCTGCGCCAAATTCGCACGCGAGAACGGCCTGGCCTATACCCCTGCCCAGATCACCGTGGGCACCGGCGGCAAGCAGACGCTCTACAACGCCTTCATGGCCACCCTGAACGCCGGTGACGAGGTGATCATCCCCGCGCCCTACTGGGTCAGCTATCCCGATATGGTGCTGCTGGCGGGCGGCACCCCTGTGCCGGTGGTGGCGGGAATCGACACCAGCTTCAAACTGACGCCGGCCCGGCTGGAGGCCGCGATCACACCAAAGACGAAATGGTTCGTCTTCAATTCGCCCTCCAACCCCACCGGGGCGGGCTACAGCCGGGCAGAGGTGAAGGCGCTGACAGATGTGCTGATGCGCCATCCCCATGTCTGGATCATGTCCGATGACATGTACGAACATCTTGTCTTCGACGACTTCGAATTCACCAGCCCCGCCCAGGTGGAGCCCGGCCTTTACGACCGCACGCTGACCTGCAACGGCGTGTCCAAAGCCTATGCGATGACGGGCTGGCGCATCGGCTATGCCGCCGGTCCGGTGGCGCTGATCAGGGCGATGGGCACCGTGCAGTCGCAAAGCACATCCAACCCCTGTTCCATCGCGCAATATGCAGCGCTGGAGGCACTGACCGGCCCGCAGGATTTCCTGGCCACGAACCGCGCCACCTTCCAGCGCCGCCGCGACCTGGTCGTTGCGATGCTGAACGCCGCGCCGGGCATCACCTGCCCGGTGCCGGAAGGTGCCTTTTACGTCTATCCCGATATCTCCGGCTGCATCGGCAAGACCTCGGCCGGGGGCGCGGTGATTGCGGATGACGAGGCTTTCGCCACCGCACTGCTGGAAGAAACCGGTGTCGCCGTGGTGTTCGGCGCGGCCTTTGGCCTGTCGCCGAACTTCCGCGTCAGCTACGCCACCTCGGACGCCGCCCTGCACAAGGCCTGCACCCGCATCCAGACCTTCTGCACCGGCCTGCGCTGAGCCGCAGCGGGGGGCCTGCCTGGCCCCGAAACCTGCGCGCAAAAGTCAAGGCGGGGCGGGATCAGGCGGTCAGCGGCCGGGGGGCACGCCGCCAGAACCGCGCCATCAGCAGCGTGGCGGCAACGGTCAGACCGATGACAAGGCCCAGCCAGATGCCCGCCGCGCCATAACCGGCGCGGAAGGCCAGCAGATAACCCGCCGGAATGCCGATGACCCAGTAGCTGAGGATGGCCAGCCACATCGGCACGCGCGTATCCTTGATGCCGCGCAGCAGGCCAAGGGCGATGACCTGCATCGCATCGGCCATCTGGAACATCGCGCCCAGCGCCAGCAGCATGACGCCGATGCCCACAATCTCGGCCGCGCCCGGTTTCGACATGTCCAGAAAGACGGAAATGATCGGCTGCGGTGCCGCAAGAAAGACGGTGACCACCAGCAGGCCGAAGCCCGCCGACAGGGCAATGGCCACGCGCGCGCCATCGCGCAGGCCACGCGCATTGCCCGCGCCATCGGCCCAGCCGGTGCGCACGGTCGCGGCATTGGCCAGCCCCAGATGCACCATGAAGGCCAGGGCGCAGGCCTCAAGCGCGATGCCATGCGCCGCCAGTTCCTTTGCGCCGATCCAGCCCATCATCAGGGCCGAGGCATGGAACAGCCCGCCTTCCGCAAGGCTGGTCAGCCCGATGGGCAGCCCAAGGCGGAACACCTGGCGCAGGGCGACCGGATCGGCCCGCCAGAAGCGCTGGAACAGATGAAACCTGCGCAGCTCCGGCAGCAGCCCCGCATAGATCACCAGCACCAGAATTGTCAGCATCTGCGCCCCAATCGAAGCCCAGGCAGCCCCCCGCACCCCAAGCTCGGGGAAGCCCCAGTTGCCAAAGATCAGCGCCCAGTTGACGGCGATGTTCACAAAGACCGCCGCGATCGTCGCCCACAGCACGACCTGCGTGCGCCCAAGGGCCGCAAGGTAGCTTTTCAGCACCATGACCAGCAGCGCGGGGATCATGCCCAGCCCGGCGATCCGCAGGAAATCCTGCCCCAGGGCCGCCACTTCGGGCTGCTGGCCTGCGGCCAGCAGGATGGGGCCCGACCACCAGAACAGCGGGTAGCACAGCACCCCAAAGGCGATGGACAGCCACATGCCCATGCGCGTGTCGCGCCGCACCTGCGCCTCGTCGCCGCGCGCCAGCGCGCTGGCGACCATCGGCATGACCGCCTGGGCAAACCCCGAGCCAAGGATGAAGATCACGAAAAAGCTGGATGCGCCCAGCACACCGGCGGCCAGCGCCGCCACCGAATACCAGCCCAGCATGATCGTATCGACGACATGCAGCGACATCTGCGCCAGATGGCTGCCGATCAGCGGCAGGCCAAGCGTCAGCGTCGCCCGCGCATGGGCGGCGCAGGTCATGGGATGGTGCGTGGACATGCGCCGCACTTAGCCTGCGGCGCAGACAGCGGCAAGCGGCCTCAGATCGCGGCAAGAAGAAGACGGGCCGCAACCAGGGCGATGACGGCCCCGACCGTGATTTCCAGCATGGGTGCGGCGCGCGCAATGGCCCCGGCGGGAAGCGATGCGAAGGTGCCCTCGCGTGCCCAGACAGCCATTGCCGCGACCCCGGCGGTGACAAGGGCGGTTCCAAGCCCCATGGCATAGGCGGCCAGAATGCCCCCGGCCCCGATCCCCATCTGCCAGGTCAGGATCAGCACGAACAGCGCCCCCGTGCAGGGGCGCACCGCCACCCCGGCGATCAGGGCTGCGGCATCGCGCCATCCGGTCAGGCGGGAAAGCTGCGCCGGGGTGGGCAGGTGGGCATGACCGCAGTGTTCGTCATGCACATGGGCGGGGTCATGGGCGTGATGGTCATGGGTGCCCACCGCATCCGGGCCGGGTGCCGCAGCCAGTCCGCCCCCCTGGCCCCTGCGCAGGCTGCGCCAGCCCCTTAGCATCAGCCAGACACCGATCAGCGCCACGATCGCATAGCTGACCGGCGCGGTTACCTGATCGGCCCCGTCAACCAGCCGGTCGCGCGTCCAGCCGAACAGGGCGATGCCCGCATAGACCAGCACCACAGCCACCGTCGCCTGGGCCAGGCTGGACAGGATGGCAATGACGGCAAGCGGCCCAAGGCGGACCCGCGTTGCCACCCCGTAGCCGCCGATCAGCATCTTGCCATGGCCGGGTCCCACCGCATGGAACACCCCATAGGCAAAGGACAGGCCCAGCAGCCCCGCCAGCGCAGCGGGATGGCCGGCGCGCAACTGCCGGATGGCACCCGCCAGCGCCGACTGGACCCATCGCTGCGCATCGATGGCCTGCCGTTCCACCAGGCCCAGCCCGCCGGACAGCCACAGCAGCGCCACCAGCGCCGCAAGCACCGCCCCCGGGATCAGGAACGGGCGGGACATGTCAGGCGGACCTCATCGGCATAGGCCGCACCAATGGCCGGAAAATCCCCCTCAAGGTCAGAGCCGTAGTATTCTTCCAGCGCCGCCTCCAATGCCCTGTCGGCTGCGGCAAGGTCCGGCCCGAAGATCATCGCCGCACAGTCCGTTGCGCCCGTCACCTTCGGGGTTCCGACAATGCGGTAGGAAACGTAGTAACCGGGATCATAGGATTGCACGACAAAGGGCACATCGCGGGGATCGGCCGGCGTCTCGACCCGGCGCAGATGGGTCGAGACCAGCCGTCCGTCCACATAATCGGCCGTCCAGTCCGAAGGGCCGCCCAGAGCCAGCGGCGTTTCCCCTGCCAGAACATAGGTATCGCCGGGATAGCCTTCGTCCCAGACCATGTCAAAGCCCGACAGGGCCGCCTTTTCGGCACTGTCCAGGACCCCGTCGAAATCTGGATCAAAGCCGCGGTCTTCGATGATCGAAAGCGTATAGAGTTCGTCGTAGAACCAGGTGACGCGGACGGCATCAACCATGCCCCCGGCGTTCAGGATGATCTCGACCTCGGTATCGATGAACACATGGGGGTGCGCCAGGGCCGGCAGGGCGGTGCAGGCCGCAATCATTGCCGCAAAAGCAGGGCCAGTAACTGTCATCCGTCCTCGGTCATCCGTTTTGGTCTGGCCGCAGGTTAATGGACCTTGGACCAGCAGGCCATAGCAAAGCGTGCGCCTGGCTTGCGAAGATTTGCCGAAGGGCCGGGGGAAGCGCGCAATCCGGACGGAGTCCTTTCAGGCTGACCCTTTGCGGTTGTCTGCGACGGTGTCTGCCGCTTTTGCGCCTCGCGCGCGCTTTCGCGTCTGGCGGAACCGGGCACGCCTTTTGAACTTGTGCCGGTCATCGATGCCTGCCGCCCGCAGACCCGGCTGCGGCGGACGCCCCGCGCGCCGGAACCCCCCTGACCCTGCGCCACCGCCGCGGGCAGGGCGGGGGCACCGGCCCCCATATCTTGCGGACGGGGGGCCACAAATGGTCTACTGCTTTGCCGAAGCAGACCAGGAATCGATCATCCATGGCCAACGACCTTCTCTCGGGCACGCCAGAGACCTATGACGCATCTTCCATCGAAGTGCTGGAAGGGCTGGAACCGGTGCGCAAGCGCCCCGGCATGTATATCGGTGGCACGGACGAGCGTGCGCTGCACCATCTGGTGGCCGAAGTGCTGGACAATGCGATGGACGAGGCCGTGGCAGGGCACGCCACCCGCATTGATGTGGAGCTGCACGCGGACCATTCCATCACCATCCGCGACAACGGGCGCGGCATTCCGATTGATCCGCACCCGAAGTTTCCCGGCAAGTCGGCGCTGGAGGTGATCCTGTGTACCCTGCACGCGGGCGGCAAGTTTTCCGGCAAGGCCTATGAAACCTCGGGCGGGCTGCACGGGGTCGGGGCATCTGTGGTCAATGCCCTGTCCGACCGGATGCGGGTCGAGGTGGCGCGCAACAAAGAGCTTTATGCCCAGGAATTCTCACGCGGCGTGCCGCAGGGGCCGCTGGCAAAGATTGGCCCCGCCCCGAACCGGCGCGGCACCAGCGTAACCTTTCACCCCGACCCCGAGATTTTCGGCAGCCTTCAGTTCAAGCCTGCCCGCCTGCTGAAGATGGCGCGGTCCAAGGCCTATCTGTTCTCGGGCGTGGAAATCCGCTGGAAATCCGCCGTCAGTGATGGCGAAACCCCGCCCGAGGCCACATTCCACTTTCCCGGCGGGCTGGCCGATTACCTGTCTGACCAGATGGCAGGAACCACGGCCTGTGCCGACCGCCCCTTTGCCGGCAAGGTTGGCTTCCCCGAAAAGTTCAACCTGCCCGGCTCGGTCGAATGGGCGATCAACTGGACGCCCGCGCGCGACGGCTTTCTGCAAAGCTACTGCAACACCGTCCCCACGCCTGAAGGCGGCACGCATGAGGCCGGGTTCTGGGCCGCGATCCTGAAAGGCATCCGCGCCTATGGCGAACGGGTGAAGAACCGCAAGGCAGACATGATCAGCCGCGACGACATGCTGGCGGGGGGCTGTGCGGTGATCTCGATCTTCATCCGCGAACCGCAGTTCGTGGGCCAGACCAAAGACCGCCTTGCCACCGAGGAAGCCGCCCGTCTGGTCGAAGGTGCCGTGCGCGACCACTTCGACACCTGGCTGGCGTCCGATACCAGAGCCGCCGGCGCGATCCTGGATTTCCTGATCCTGCGGGCCGAAGAACGGCTGAAACGCCGCGCCGAAAAGGAAACCCAGCGCAAGACCGCCACCCGGCGCCTGCGCCTGCCCGGCAAGCTGGTGGACTGCACCGCCACGGCCCGCGACAACACCGAACTGTTCATCGTCGAAGGCGACAGTGCGGGCGGCAGTGCCAAGATGGCGCGCGACCGCACCCATCAGGCGCTGCTGCCGCTGCGCGGCAAGATTCTGAACGTGCTGGGGGCGGCCAGCGGCAAGATGGGCGGCAACGCCGAAATCAGCGACCTGTGCCAGGCGCTGGGTGTGGGCATGGGCACCAGGTTCAACGTTGATGACCTGCGCTATGACAAGGTCATCATCATGACCGATGCTGATGTCGATGGCGCGCATATCGCCAGCCTGCTGATGACCTTCTTCTTCACGCAGATGCGCCCGATGATCGACAAGGGCCACCTCTACCTCGCCTGCCCGCCGCTGTACCGCCTGACCCAGGGCGCACGCCGCGTCTATGTTCTGGACGACGCCGAGAAAGAGCGGGTGCTGGCCGAGGGGATGGGCGGCAAGGGCAAGATCGACGTGCAACGCTTCAAGGGCCTGGGCGAGATGGACGCCCGCGACCTGAAGGACACCACGATGAACCCCCTGACGCGCAAACTGATCCGGGTGTCGATTGACGAAGACGAGCCGGGGGAAACGGGGGACCTGGTGGAGCGGCTGATGGGAAAGAAGCCGGAGTTGCGGTTTCAGTATATTACGGAGAATGCACGGTTTGTGGAGGAGTTGGATGTGTGAAAGATAAGGCTGACGGTTTCAGCATCATAAGGTTTGTTCCTGAATTGCTCAGGGCAAATCCCGGCAAGCAATACAGCGCGCGCGAAATTGCCAACTGGATTGTTAACGGGGTACTGAAACAGCAATCCGACCGCTTGCCTGCCGGGAAACTCATCCCGGTCCGGGGAAAGGGGTTGCCCCTTTGGGCGGGATCAGGAAACGCGACCCGCGTTTCCCCCGCCCCTGTGCGACGCTGCCACCAGGACCGGTGCAACCCGCGCATCGGCAGGCCAGCGCCCGACCCGGCGGGTGCGAAGCGCCCGCCGGGGGCGGGGCGGGCGCT
>JADCEL010000040.1 GCA_020250125.1 Rhodobacter sp. | reverse complement strand
TGGGCGGGTCGGGCGCTGGCCGGGGGCTGTGGCCCCCGGCTGGTCCTGATGCCAATGTAGCGCTGTGGCAGGGGCGATGGCCCCTGCCAGAGAGACCGGGCATCCCGAAGTGCGCAGGAACGCCCCTCCGGACGGGACCCGGAAACGTACCGCGTTTCCGCCGCCCCTGCGCAACGGTGCCCTGCAGACCGGCAGGTCCGGGAGCAGCAAAGGCCAGCGCCCGACCCTGCGGGTGCGAAACGCCCGCCGTGGGCGGGTCGGGCGCTGGCTGGGGGCTTTGGCCCCCGGCTGGTCAAGGATCAGCGCAGCGCTGTGGCAGGGGCGATGGCCCCTGTCAGGATGCGCAAGGCGCGCGCTGGCAGAAGAGATTCCCGCTTTGCGGTCAGGCAGCCCATGCGGCCCGCACTTTTTCAGCACCCTTCAAGCCGGGAGGTCTTCAAAGTTGCATGTTGCCGCGGGATTCTTGGGCTCAGGTTTCAGCTGCAGCACGCCTGGCCCGCAAGCTGCACCGTCATCGGGCGTTTCGCCGCACCGACAGGGCGCTGCGGCCATTGACGCGGGGCGCAAAACTGTCTGACAATGAATCGCTCCGCCGACGCCCCGCATAATCAAGACGAACGGAACGCCCCCGGACATGTCCCTTGCCCTGATCGCAGCGCTGCCTTTTCTTGGTGCGCTCCTTCCCGGCCTGATGATCCGTGCCGGGCGAACCACCTGCGCGCTGGCCGCAGGCTCGGTCACCGCGCTGGCGCTGCTGATGGTCGGTCTGCACATTCCTGCCGTGCTGCGCGGCGAGGTGATCCGTACCCGGATCGACTGGCTGCCGCAGTTGGGGCTGAACGCCAATTTCATGCTGGACGGGCTGGGTCTGCTGTTTGCGCTGCTGATCCTGGGGATCGGCCTGCTGATCATCCTTTATGCGCGGTTCTACCTGTCGCCTGCCGACCCGATGGGGCAGTTCTATACCTTTCTGCTGCTGTTCCAGGGCGCAATGCTGGGGATCGTGCTGTCGGACAACATCCTGCTGCTGCTGGTGTTCTGGGAGCTGACCTCGCTGTCGTCCTTCCTGCTGATCGGCTACTGGAAACACCTGCCCGAGGGGCGGCGGGGCGCGCGGATGGCGCTGGCCGTCACCGGCACCGGCGGGCTGGCGATGATCGCGGGCGTGCTTATCCTGGGCAATCTCGCGGGAAGCTTTGACCTGTCGGTGATCCTGACGCAGAAAGAGGTGATCCAGGCGTCCGACTGGTACCTGCCGGCGCTGATCCTGATCCTGCTGGGCTGTTTCACCAAATCGGCGCAGTTCCCCTTCCACTTCTGGCTGCCGCAGGCGATGGCCGCCCCCACCCCGGTATCGGCCTATCTGCATTCCGCCACCATGGTGAAGGCGGGCCTGTTCCTGATGGCGCGGTTGTGGCCGGTCATGTCGGGCACGCCCGAATGGTTCTATATCGTCGCCACGACCGGGCTGGTCACGATGCTGCTGGGCGCGGTTGTGGCCCTGTTCAAGGATGACCTGAAGGCGCTGCTGGCCTATTCCACGGTCAGCCACCTGGGGCTGATCACCATGCTGCTGGGCTTCGGCACGCCCGGGGCCGCCGTGGTGGCCGTGTTCCACATCCTGAACCACGCCGGTTTCAAGGCCGCCCTCTTCATGTGCGCGGGCATCGTGGACCACGAGGTGCATAGCCGCGACATCCGCCGTCTGGGCGGGCTGCGCCACCTGATGCCGGTGACCTTCGCCATTTCCACCGTTGCCGCCCTGTCAATGGCGGGCATCCCGCCGCTGAACGGCTTTCTGTCCAAGGAAATGATGCTGGATCAGGCGACACAGACCGCCTGGATGGGCAATCCCTGGCTGATCGCGGCGCTGGCCACGCTGGGGGCGATGCTGTCGGTCGCCTATGCCTTCCGCTTCATCGGGCATGTCTTTCTGGGGCCTGTGCGCAACGACCATCCGCATGTGCCACATGATCCCGGCTTTGGCTTGTGGGCGGCCCCGGCCTTTCTGGCGGTGCTGGTGATTGTCAGCGGGCTGATGCCGATGACCCTGTCCGGCTGGCTGGTTGCGACCGGTGCCGAAGCGGTCACCGCAGGCGCGGCACAGGTGAAAATCGTCCACTGGCACGGCTTTGTCACCGCGCTGTGGCTGTCGCTGGGGGCGATTGCGGGCGGCTTTATCCTGGCCCGGCGTTACGCCCCGCTGAACCGCATCTGGCTGGCCCTGCCCCGCCCGGATGCGACGCTGTTTTTCAACAGCGGCATCGCGCGGGCCTTCGCGCTGGCGCAGGGCATCACGGGGCGGCTGCACGACGGTTCTGCCACCCGCGCCCTGGCCATTGCCGGCGTCACGATGATTGCCGCAGGTCTTTGGGCCTTTCTGGGGGGCAGCCACAGCCCCGGCACCCGCAGCCTGACCCCGGTGGAGCCGCTGGCACCGGTGGGCTGGCTGCTGCTGGCAGGGTCAACCATCGGCCTTGTGCTGGTGCATCGCAACCGGGTTCTGGCGCTGGTGCTGGTGGGGGTGATCGGGCTGATTGTCTCGGTCACCTTCGTCTACCTGTCGGCCCCCGACCTGGCCCTGACGCAGATCTCGGTCGAGGTGGCAACCGTGATCCTGATGCTGCTGGCCCTGAATTTCCTGCCGAAGGTGACGCCCCCCGAACGCCTGACGCGGGTGGCGCGCGATGCGGTGATCGCAGGCGCGGCGGGGCTGTGCGCGGGCGGGCTGATCCTGGCGCTGATGCTGCGCGACTTTGCCTTTCCCGGCATTGCCGCCTATCACATCGCCAATTCCAAGACCGAAGGCGGCGGGACCAATATCGTCAACGTCATTTTGGTGGATTTCCGCGGCTATGACACCTTCGGCGAAATCACGGTTCTGGGGATTGCAGCCCTGGTGATCTATGCCCTGACCGAAGCAATCCTCAAGGGCGGGCCGGCCAATGACCGGCTGCTGAACTGGCTGCCCGCCCGGGGCCGTGCCGGGGACCGGCACCCGATGATGTTCGTGATTGTAACGCGGCTGATCCTGCCGGTGGCGCTGATGGTCGGCGTGTTCATCTTCCTGCGCGGCCACAACCTGCCGGGCGGCGGCTTCATTGCCGGGCTGATCGTGGCGATTGCGCTTCTGATGCAATACATGGCGTCGGGCTTTGCCTGGGCGGCCGCGCGCAGGTCGGTCGATTACCATGCGCTGATCGCCCTTGGCGTGCTGGTCGCCGCCGGGACCGGCATCGGGGCCTGGTTCAACGGGCGGCCCTTCCTGACCTCGGACTTCGGCTATGTCACCCTGCCCCCCTTGGAGACCTTTGAACTGGCAACGGCGGCCCTGTTCGACGCGGGCGTGTTCCTGTGCGTGCTGGGGGCGGTGATGCTGGCGCTGGCCTCGATCTCGCGGCTGGCGATAAGGGCGGGTGGCACGGTCAACACCCGGCCCTTCGACATCGACCCTTCGCAGCCGGAGGCGCGGTGATGGAATACCTGATCGCCAGCGGCGTGGGCCTGATGACGGCCGCCGGGGTCTATCTGATCCTGCGCCGCCATACCTTTCCGGTGATCCTGGGGCTGGCCTTGCTGTCCTATGCGGTGAACCTGTTCATCTTCGCCTCGGGGCGGGTCGTCATCGGCCAGCCGCCGATCCTGACCAAGGGGGCCGCAGGCTATACCGATCCGCTGACGCAGGCGCTGGTGCTGACGGCCATCGTGATTTCCTTCGGGATGAGCGCCGTCATCGTCATGATGGCGCTGGGGGCCTTTCTGGAAACCGGGCACGACCGGATCGATACCAATGACGGCAAGAACGATGGCGAAGGAACCGGCGATTGACCCACTGGATCATCGTCCCCGTCGTTTTGCCCGCCGTGCTGGGCGCGCTGATCGTGCTGGCGATGCGCAACGATCTGCTGTTGCAGCGCGTCTTCGGCCTTGCGGGCACCGTGGCGCTGTTGGGCGTGGCGCTGGCGCTGTTCCGCGCCGCCCAGCTCGGTCCGCCAGAGGTCTATCTGCTGGGCAACTGGCCCGCCCCTTTCGGCATCGTGCTGATGCTGGACCGGCTGGCGGCGCTTCTGGTGCTGCTGACGATGGTGCTGGCCCTGTTCGTGCAGCTTTACGCCATAGGTACCGGCTGGGATGCGAAGGGCCGCCATTTTCACGCGCTGTTCCTGTTCCAGCTGATGGGGCTGTCGGGCGCCTTCCTGACGGGCGATCTGTTCAACCTGTTCGTCTTTTTCGAGGTGCTGCTGATCGCCTCTTACGGGTTGATGATCCATGGCGGCGGCAAGGACCGGCTGCGCGCCGGGGTGCAGTATGTGGCCTTCAACCTGGTCGGATCGACGCTGTTTCTGTTCGCACTGGCCACGATCTATTCGGTGACGGGGACGCTCAACATGGCTGACCTTGCCGTCAAGGTCGCCGCTTTGCCGGCGGGGGATACGGCCCTGCTGCGGGTGGGGGCGATGCTGCTCTTGCTGGTCTTTGCCATCAAGGGCGCGCTGGTGCCGCTGCAGTTCTGGCTGCCGGGCACCTATGCGGCGGCACCCGGCCCGGTGGCAGCGCTGTTTGCGGTGATGACCAAGGTCGGGGCCTATGCGGTGATCCGGGTCTATACGCTGATCTTCCCGCCGACGGCCCCGGCAATCGGGCCGATGACCGGCGATGTGCTGCTGCCTGCGGCGCTGGTAACGCTGGGGATCGGGGCCATCGGCGTGATGGGGGCGGGCACGCTGGCGCGGCTGGTGGCCTTTGCCGCCATCGCCTCGATGGGCACCCTGTTCATCGCCACAGCCCTGTTCACGCCGCAGGCCACGGCGGCGGCGCTGTACTATCTGCTGCATTCCACCTTTGCCACCGCGATCCTGTTTCTGCTGGTGGACCTTGTTCTGGCGCGCCGCAGGACCGGCACCCTGCGGCAGGCCCTGCCGCCGGTGGCGCAGGGCGGGCTGCTGGCCGCGCTGTTCTTTGCCGGGGCCATAGCACTGGCGGGCCTGCCGCCGCTGTCGGGCTTTGTCGGCAAGCTCTTGATCCTGCAGGCGGCGCGCGACCATGCGGCAACGGTCTGGCCGGTCATCCTGGTGACATCGCTGCTGATGATCCTGGGCTTTGCCGCAGCAGGATCCACCCTGTTCTGGAAGGCCCACGCAACCCCGCGCGATCCGGGCCCCGAACCGCCCGCCACCCCCGCCCTGCCCCTTGTCGCGGTCTTCGGTCTGACGTTCTGTCTTGTGGCGCTGACCGTTCTTGCCGGACCGGTGCTGCGCGTGCTGGATGCCACGGCGGCAGACCTATATGCGCCTGCGCCCTATATTGCCGCCAACGCCCTTCCGGCGCAGGAATAGGCCATGCTCGCCCGGATTTTTCCCCATCCTGTCCTGACCGCCGGCCTGATCGTGATCTGGCTGCTGCTGGTCAACCATATCAAGGTCGGCAGCCTGGTGATGGCCGCGATCCTGGGCACGGCCATTCCGCTGCTGACCCGGTCCTACTGGCCGGACAGGCCGCGCATCCGCAGCCTGCGCGCCCTTGCGGGCTATGCGCTGCTGGTGGTCTGGGACATCATCCTAGCCAATATAATTGTGGCCCGGATCATCCTGTTCAAACCGAACGACCGCATTGAAACACGCTGGATCACCGTGCCGCTTGACCTGCGCACGCCCGAGGCGATCACCCTGCTGGCCGCCACGATCACCCTGACCCCCGGCACGGTCACGGCAGACATGTCGGCCTGCGGACGTGCCCTGCTGATCCATTCCCTGCACGCGCCCGACCCGGACGCGGTGCGGGACGAGATCAAGTCCCGCTATGAGGCCCGCCTGAAAAGGATCTTCGAATGATCGGGATTGCCCTGTCCACGGCGCTTGTCTGTTTCGGTCTGGCCCTGCTGATGAATCTGGTCCTGCTCTGGCGCGGCCCGGACCTGCCGGACAGGATTCTGGCGGTGGATACCATTGTCATCAACATCATCGCGCTGATCGTGCTTTACGGCATCCGCAGCGGCAACGGCCTGAACTTCGAGGCGGCGATGCTGCTGGCGATGACAGGCTTTGTTTCCACCGTTGCCTTTTGCCGCTACATGCTGCGCGGCGATGTCATCGAATAGGGGGCGGGGATGATTGCGGAAGTTGTCATCAGTCTGCTGCTGGTCATTGGCGGGGCCTTCGGGCTGATCGGCAGCCTTGGCCTGCTGAAGCTGCGCCAGCCGATGCAGCGGCTGCACGCCCCGACCAAGGCAACGACCATCGGCGTGGGTGCCGCCCTGCTGGCCTCGATCATCTATGCCGCGACGGTGCTGGACGACCCGTCCTGGCAGGAGCTGCTGATCATGGTGTTCCTGTTCATCACCTCGCCCATCACCGCGAACTTCCTGTCCAAGGCACATCTGCACCGCACCATCCCCCCCGACAGCCTGCCCCCCACCGGAACAGACAGCCCCTGGGCAACGCTGGACACCGAAGATGCCGCCCCGGCGCGCGATGCAGACCGCCAGGCACCGTGATCCGGCCGGGTGCCCTTCGGGTTGCCCCCCGCTCTGAGTGGCCGGTGAAAATCCCGGACGCGTCCGGTACAGTGCTTGCCACCCGCCGTGCCCGCGTGCAAACCTTGGCCCCTGCGACCTGCCGGAGTGTGCCCGTGCTGACCCATCCTTCCCCCGTCGCCACGGCGACAGATCAGTTGCCGCAGGTCACGCATCCGCGCAATCCGGGGATGCCGCTTGATCTGGACTGGGTGGCGGGCGTGCAGGCCAATACCCCGGCGATCGAACGGCGCGCCGCCACGCTGCCGGGGCGGCGCAGTGTCAAGAAAGACTGGCAGGCAGCCTGGCTGCTGAAGTCGATCACGCTGATCGACCTGACCACGCTTTCGGGTGATGATACCGAAGGCCGGGTGCAGCGGCTGTGCGCCAAGGCCCGCCAGCCGGTGCGCGCCGACCTGCTGGAGGCGCTTGGGATGCCGGGGATCACCACCGGGGCGGTCTGTGTGTACCACGACATGGTTCCCGCCGCCGTGCGCGCCCTGGAAGGCACGTCCATTCCCGTCGCTGCCGTGTCCACCGGCTTTCCCGCCGGTCTGTCGCCCTTCCGTCTGCGCATCGCCGAGATCGGTGAAAGCCTGCGGGCCGGGGCGCGCGAGATCGACATCGTGATTTCCCGCCGCCATGTGCTGACCCAGAACTGGCAGGCGCTGTATGACGAAATGGCGGAAATGCGCAGCGCCTGCGGCGAGGCGCATGTGAAGGCGATTCTGGCGACGGGTGATCTTGGCACGCTGCGCAATGTCGCCCGCGCCAGCCTTGTGTGTATGATGGCGGGGGCCGATTTCATCAAAACCTCTACCGGCAAGGAAAGCGTCAACGCCACCCTGCCCGTCAGCCTGACCATGATCCGCGCGATTCGCGCCTATCAGGACCGCACCGGCATCAAGGTGGGCTACAAGCCTGCGGGCGGCATTTCCAAGGCCAGGGATGCGCTGGTCTACATGTCGCTGATGAAGGACGAGCTTGGCCACCCCTGGCTGCAACCCGACCTGTTCCGCTTTGGCGCCTCGTCGCTGCTGGGCGATATCGAACGCCAGCTGGAGCATCACCTCACGGGCCGCTACTCGGCCGCCAACCGCCATCCGATGGGATAGACCATGACCATCCGCGACATTTTCAACGAGATGAGCTACGGCCCCGCGCCGGAATCAAGCGCCGAGGCGCAGGCATGGCTGACGGCGCATGGCAACCGCTTCGGCCACTGGATTGACGGCAGCTTCACCAAGCCGGGCGAGACGTTTGAAACAAAGAACCCCGCCACCGGAACCGTGCTGGCCGAAGTCACCCAAGGCTCGGGCAAGGACCTTGACGCGGCCATCGCCGCCGCCCGCCGCGCGCAGCCGAAATGGGCGCGGCTTTCGGGGCATCAGCGGGCCAGGCACCTTTATGCGCTGGCCCGTCTGGTGCAGAAGAACGCGCGCCTTTTGGCCGTGCTGGAAACCATGGACAACGGCAAGCCGATCCGCGAAAGCCGTGACATCGACGTGCCGCTGGTTGCCCGGCATTTCTATTTCCATGCCGGTCTGGCGCAACTTCTGGCATCCGAACAGCCCGGTATGGCCCCGCTGGGGGTCTGTGGCGCGGTGATCCCGTGGAACTTTCCGCTGCTGATGCTGGCGTGGAAGGTGGCCCCGGCCCTGGCCGCAGGCAACACCATTGTGCTGAAACCCGCCGAATACACGCCGCTGACCGCGCTTTTGTTCGCCGAACTCAGCCGCGAGGCGGGCCTGCCAAAGGGCGTGCTGAACATCGTCACCGGGGATGGTGCCACGGGGGCCGCGCTGGTGGCGCATCCGGGGGTGGACAAGGTGGCCTTCACCGGATCGACCGGGGTCGGGCGCAGGATCCGGCAGGTGACGGCGGGCACCGGCAAGGCACTGACGCTGGAGCTTGGCGGCAAGTCGCCCTACATCGTCTTTGACGATGCCGATCTGGACAGCGCCATCGAAGGGCTAGTCGATGCCATCTGGTTCAATCAGGGCCAGGTCTGCTGCGCCGGATCGCGCCTGCTGGTGCAGGAAGGCGTGGCCGGGCGCTTCCACACCCGGTTGAAGCGCCGGATGGACGGGCTGCGCCTTGGCGACCCGCTGGACAAATGTATCGACGTGGGCGCGGTGGTGGACCCGGTCCATCTGGCCAGGATCACCGCCATGGTCGATGCCAACCGGCAGGGCGAAACCCATGTTGCCGCCACGCCGCTGCCTGCGGGCTGCTTTTATCCGCCCACCCTCATCACCGGCCTGTCTGCCGCATCACCCCTGATGCAGGAGGAAATCTTTGGCCCCGTGCTGGTCTCGATGACGTTCCGCACCCCGGCAGAGGCGGTGGAACTGGCCAACAACAGCCGCTACGGCCTTGCCGCATCGGTCTGGACGGAAAATGTGAACCTTGCGCTGGACGTGGCGCCAAAGTTGAAGGCGGGCGTCGTCTGGGTGAATGCGACCAACCTTTTCGATGCCGCCGCAGGCTTTGGCGGGGTCCGCGAATCGGGTTTTGGCCGTGAAGGCGGCTGGGAAGGGCTGATGGCCTATCTCAGGCCCGCGCGGGACGGCAAGGCGCTGAAACCGGTCCTGGCCGTTCCCGCCCCGCGCGATCCGCAGGTTGCGGAACTGGACCGCACGGCAAAGCTGTACATCGGCGGCACGCAGGCCCGGCCCGACGGCGGCTATTCCAGGGCCGTGTGGTCGGCCAGGGGCAAGCTGCTGGGCCATATCGGCCTCGGCAACCGCAAGGACATCCGCAACGCGGTCGAGGCCGCCCATGCCGCCAGGGGCTGGGCCAGAACCACCGGCCATGCCCGCGCGCAGATTCTGTATTTCATTGCTGAAAACCTGTCGGCCCGCGCCAATGAATTCGCGCGGCGGCTGCACGACCTGACCGGGCGGGACGGTTCGGCAGAGGTTGAGGCATCGATTGCCCGCCTGTTCAGCTATGCCGCCTGGGCCGACAAGTATGACGGGGCCGCCAAACCGGTGCCGATCCGGGGCATTGCGCTGGCCATGAACGAACCCTGCGGCGTCATCGGCGCGATTGCCCCCGATGAGGTGCCGCTTCTGGGTCTGATCAGCGTCATGGCCCCGGCGATTGCCATGGGCAACACCTGCGTTCTGGTGCCAGGCGAGGCGTTCCCGCTGGCCGCCACCGACCTCTATCAGGTGCTGGAAACATCCGACCTGCCGGGCGGGGTGGTGAACATCGTCACCGGCAGCCACGCCGAACTGGCAAAAACGCTTGCGGGGCATATGGATGTGGATGCGGTATGGTCGTTTTCCTCCACCGACCTTGCCGCGCTGATCGAAGGCGAATCGGCCTGCAACCTCAAGCGGACCTGGGTCAACCGCGCCCGCAGCCGCGACTGGTTCGGGCCCGAAGGCGAAGGGCGCGAGTTCCTGCGCCAGGCGACCGAGGTGAAAACGGTCTGGGTGCCCTATGGGGAATAAGGCTGCAAGGCCCCTTGCAGCACCGGTGTTGCCGGATCGGACGAAGAAGCTTCACTCACCCTTGACCCGCCGGTCAGGCGCGCTGGGCCGCAGCAATATCGAATGCATGTCCGGGCTGCCTGGCAGGCACGGTCTTCATCAGAGATGCCATCGTCAGGACAGTGCCTTGTGTCAGCCGGTGCTGTTTTGCGATCCGAAGGCAGGCGTCATCGGGGCGGCGCACGCGGGCTGGCGCGGTAGCCGCGACGGCGTGCTGGAAGCCACGCTCGACGTGATGGAGGCCCTGGGCGCAAACCGCGCGGCGATCACCGCCGTGATCGGCCCCACCATCAGCCAGGCGGCCTATGAGGTTGGGCCGGAATTTCTTGAAGGCTTTCTGCAGGACGACCCGGCAAGCCAGCGTTTCTTTGCCAATGGCACGGGTGACCGGATGCTGTTCGACCTGCCCGGCTACAGCCTGCAGCGCCTGCGTCAGGCCGGGGTCGGCCATGCCGAATGGACGCACCATTGCACCTACCGCGACCCCGAGCGGTTCTTTTCCTTCCGCCGCACCACCCATGCGGGCGAGGCGGATTATGGGCGGCTGATTTCGGTGATCCGGCTGTAGGGGAACGGCGACTGGTAAAGCTCCCACGCTTGGACTTACAGCAATCAGGTTTCCAGAGAAGCGAAAAAGGTCTTGAAAGAAACACTTCTACAGCTATGGTTAGAATGCTCATGTGTGCGCCGGACGTCTACCTTCATGAATATTGATTGAGTCTTGAAATGGCAAAAGCAGCGACAACGACCAAGAAGCACAGCGCTCGCCAGCGCTTGAAGCCAGGTAGGGCTCGCGGTCGTCCGGTGGTCAAGCTTCTGTCAGTGCCTCAACTGCGATACGTAGCGCACATGGTTCATGCGGAAGGCGACCTGGACGACGATACCGTCCTCTCTTTGCTTACGGATCATTACGAATCCACGAAGGCCGACCATTTCATTGAGAAATTCTCTGTTTCATCTGTCACGCTTTACAAGCGAACCGGACTCGAGCAACCCTTGGCAGCTAACGCAGTTCTGGCTGCGGTCGGGTCCGCTGCCAAAAAAAGAGAACTTACGCTGCCCATCGATTACTTAGTGAAATTTTCGCATGCTGTGGCTCCAAACGAAGCAAGTAGACTGTGCAGAGCCGCCGAAAAGCGGCATGATTTGGACGATATTTATGAGCTGCTCGCACAAAAATGCAAAATGACTTTGGGCCTCGTTACCAAAATCAAGAAGGGCACAGTGGTGCCATATAGCGTCGCGAATCGATTTTGCCACGAACTAACTATTCTAGCTCAGATTCAAATCAATCCGCACGAAGCTGCAACGAGGTTCAACTACAAGCCAGTTTACGAAAGAGACCCGGCCTTCCTGAACGACGTCCAAGAGTGGGTACTCGCAAACCATTCATAAGTATCAATTTTTCCACGTCATTTACTGTTGATTAACCCCCCATATCTTTAATCTTTTGGGTCGCATACCTTGAATATTCGCGCTCACAATCGGGCTAAATAACAGTTGGTTGCAGCAAGCGCCACACATCATCTTCTGTCAAGATACTCCTACGGTCTAATGGGAGATCTTAATCATGCTCGAAGTCACGATCGGGATTCTTTACCTGCTCTACGCAACTGTCAAGTTCTTGAAGCTACTTCCGCCCAGCAGACTGCATCGGTTCTGCTGCAGAACGGAGGTCAACAAGGTTATCGAGATCGCACTTGTGCTTGCGCTTCTCGGTCTTGCTTTCGCGCATATGTGGCAAGCAATATCAGAGGCACCATCTTATATTGCTGGAATTCGTGTCGGCCCGACCACTTAGATGAACCAAGTCGATTCTTGCGTCTGGCGCACGTTTGAGCCGGACCACCCATGCGGGTGAGGCGGATTACGGAAGGCTGATTTTGGTGATCCGCCTCTGACGCGATCCGGGCCTGTCACGCTGTCTTCCTCAACCGTTCTTCCAGCACGTCAAACGGCAGGCCCGGCTCGTCCTTGGCGCAGCGGATCACCAGGCTGGTCTTCACGCTGGCCACATTGTCCGCCGATGTCAGCTCGGCGGTCAGGAAGCGCTGGAAGGTGGACAGGTCGGGGGCCACGCATTTCAGGATGAAATCGATCTCGCCGTTCAGCATGTGGCATTCGCGGACCAGCGGCCAGGCCTTGGCCCGCGCCTCGAACGCCGAAAGGTCCACCTCGGCCTGGCTTTGCAGGCGCACCATGGCGAACACCTGCACTTCAAACCCCAGTTCGCGTGCGTCGATATCGGCATGATAGCCGCGGATGTAGCCGGCCTCTTCCAGCGTGCGGACCCGGCGCAGGCAGGGCGGGGCGGAAATGCCCACCCGTTTTGCCAGTTCGACATTGGTCATCCGGCCATCGGCCTGCAATTCGGCCAGGATATGGCGGTCGATGGGGTCCAGCTTCGATCCGGCCATGTGCGGGGTCTCCTGTTCGCATGGATATGTAAGGATTGCGCCCGCCTTGCGCAATAATCTTTCGCGAAGTGGATGAAAGCGGCGCGCGCCGGCCCCCGTCCTGCCCGGGCCGCATCGCCGCTGCGCCTGCGGCAGGCCCCCTTTCCGCCCGTGCAGGTTCGGCCTATACGGGGGGTCCAGTCAGCAGGCAGGGCGATCATGGGCGAGACACGGCATACCAGGGTTCTGATCATCGGCTCCGGCCCTGCGGGCTATACGGCTGCCGTCTATGCGGCGCGGGCCATGCTGAACCCGATCCTTGTCCAGGGCATCCAGCCGGGCGGCCAGCTGACGATCACGACCGAGGTCGAGAACTGGCCGGGCGACACCCATGTCATGGGTCCCGACCTGATGGTGCGCATGCAGGCCCATGCCGAAGCGATGGGGGCCGAGGTGATTTCGGACCATATCGCAGCGCTGGATCTGTCGCGCCGCCCCTTCAGCGCAGAGGCTGATTCCGGCACCACATACACCGCCGATGCCGTCATTCTGGCGACCGGCGCGCAGGCAAAATGGCTGGGCCTGCCGTCGGAAGAGCAGTTCAAGGGCTTTGGCGTGTCAGCCTGCGCCACCTGCGACGGCTTCTTCTATCGCGGCAAGAAGGTCGTGGTGATCGGCGGCGGCAATACGGCGGTGGAAGAGGCGCTGTTTCTGACCAACTTTGCCTCGCATGTCACGCTGATCCACCGCCGCGACAGGCTGCGGGCGGAAAAGATCATGCAGGACCGCCTGTTCAAACACCCCAAGATCACCGTGCTCTGGCACCATGAGGTGACCGAAGTGCTGGGCAATGACAGCCCGCGCAGCGTCACCGCCGTGCGGGCGCGCAACGTGAATACCGGTGCGGCTACGGACATCCCCTGCGACGGTGTCTTCGTGGCCATCGGCCATGCGCCGGCATCCGAGCTGGTCAGGGACCAGCTGGAACTGCACAATGGCGGCTACGTTCGGGTAGAGCCCGGGTCCACCCGCACGACGATCCCCGGCGTCTTCGCGGCGGGCGACCTGACAGACCATATCTACCGCCAGGCCGTGACCAGCGCCGGAATGGGCTGCATGGCGGCGCTGGATGCGGAAAAATTCCTTTCCGGCCACTGAAAAGCCCCTGTTCCGGCGTCATGCAGGGAACAGGTTTCCGCGCTGCGGGTTGAATCGCGGAAATTCAGCCCGCCTGACCCCGTCAGTCAGGACGGCTGTCGCGGCCTGCGGACCGGCCCTGAAATTTGCGCCTCATTTTGCCACCCCCTGCCTTGCCCGCTTGAAGTTCCGCACCCCCGCAGGCTAATGCGCGCCATCCCGGCGGCCTGTCGCGCTGCCGTGCGTTCCCGTGCAAAGGCTGCCTGCCCATGTCCATCCATGCCCCCGTTCCCGAACTTTATGTCTCGTCCGACTCCGCCGCCAAGCTGAAGGTTGCGGCGGGCAGCCTGCCGTCCTGGGACCTGACGGCGCGGCAGGTGTGCGACCTGGAATTGCTGATGAACGGCGGCTTCCACCCGCTCAGGGGCTTTCAGTCTGAGGCCGATTATTCCGGCACCGTGGAAACCATGCGCACCGGCGACGGCACCCTGTGGCCCATCCCCATCACGCTGGACGTGTCCGAAAGTTTCGCCGCCGGGGTTGAACCCGGCCAGGATATCGCCCTGCGCGACCAGGAAGGGGTGATCCTTGCGATCCTGTCGATTACCGACAAATGGGTGCCGAACAAGGCGAACGAAGCGCTCAAGGTCTTTGGGGCAAATGATCCGGCCCATCCGGCGGTGAACTATCTGCACAATGTTGCAGGCCCGGTCTATCTGGGTGGCCCGGTGACCGGCATCCAGCAGCCGGTGCATTATGATTTCAAGGCCCGCCGCGACACGCCCAATGAACTGCGCGCCTATTTCCGCAAGCTGGGCTGGCGGCGCGTCGTGGCATTCCAGACGCGCAACCCCCTGCACCGCGCCCATCAGGAACTGACGTTCCGCGCCGCCCGCGAGGCCCAGGCGAACCTGCTGATCCACCCCGTTGTCGGCATGACAAGGCCGGGCGATGTCGATCATTTCACCCGCGTGCGCTGTTACGAGGCGGTGCTGGATCAATACCCGGCCTCGACCACCCATCTGTCGCTGCTGAACCTTGCCATGCGCATGGCCGGCCCGCGCGAGGCGCTGTGGCACGCCATCATCCGCCGCAATCACGGCCTGACCCATTTCATCGTCGGCCGCGACCATGCAGGCCCCGGCAAGAACAGCCAGGGCGAGGATTTCTACGGCCCCTATGACGCGCAAACGCTGGTGGCTGCGCATCAGGCGGAAATCGGGATTGAGATGGTCGATTTCAAACAGATGGTCTATGTGCAGGAAAAGGCACAGTATTACCCCGTGGATGAGGTTCCCGAAGGGTCCACCGTGCTGGATATTTCCGGGACCGAACTGCGGCGCCGCCTGCGCGAGGGTCTGGAAATTCCTGACTGGTTCAGCTTTCCCCAGGTGGTCACGGAACTGCGCCGCACCTCGCCCGCGCGGTCCAGGCAGGGCTTTACCGTGTTCTTCACCGGTCTGTCCGGATCGGGAAAATCCACCATCGCCAATGCGCTGATGATCAAGCTGATGGAAATGGGCGGTCGCCCGGTAACGCTGCTGGACGGCGATGTCGTGCGCAAGCACCTGTCGTCAGAACTTGGCTTTTCCAGGGAACACCGCGACATCAACATCAAGCGCATCGGCTATGTCGCATCCGAGATCACCAAGAACGGCGGCATCGCCCTCTGCGCGCCGATCGCGCCCTACGCCGCGACCCGGCGCGCCGTGCGCGAGATGGTCGAACACTATGGTGCCTTCATCGAGGTCCACGTCGCCACCGCCATCGAAGAATGCGAACGGCGCGACCGCAAGGGGCTGTACAAGCTGGCCCGCGAAGGCAAGATCAAGGAATTCACCGGAATCTCGGACCCCTATGAGGCCCCCGTCACACCGGAGCTGCGGCTGGACACCGAAAGTGTCGAGGTGGATCATTGCGCGCATCAGGTGATTCTGAAGCTGGAACAGATGGGTCTGATCACCGCCTGACACGGTGTCTGACGGGTTATGCCCCGGAAAGGGCCGCAGCCGGTGCCGGATGCGGCCCTTGCGCTTTTGTGGTCAGGCCATCGGGCCGGGCATATGCCCAAGGCCGCGATCTATGTTGCGCGTCATGGGCATATGCCCCTGTGCGCGCCGGTCGGGGCCGGAAGCGCCGATCACCGCGTGCAACTGCGGCGCATCTGCCGAAATCCCGTGCCCGATTCCACGATCAATGTCCTGCCCCGCCGCAAGGGCGGACCTGCCCTTGGCGAAACCGCGCAGACCCGGATGCGCCGGTCACCCGGCGCAGGTCCGGTGCGCCTTAATGCGCGTTGACCGGGGCCAGATCGTTCTGGCGCGCCAGCGCAAAGGCCATCCAGCGGTCACGCACCAGGGCGACCCGCTCGCCATTGGGGCGGTGGACGGAATACAGCGTCTCTATGCCTTCGGCCTGCTCGCGGATTGCGTCCGGCAGGTCCGCGACCGCGACGGGAAGAATGTAGACGATCCGGTCGCCTTCATCGGGAATGGCGTTGAATGTCGTGTTCATCGGCGTTCTCCTGTTGCGCATCCGATCCTGATTGTCTGCACGACCGTTTCCGGCGCAGACCGCCGCAGGTCGATATGCAGCAAACCGTTTTCCATCACTGCCCCCGCCACCTCGACACCATCGGCCAGAACGAAGCTGCGCTGAAAGGCGCGTGCGGCAATACCCCTGTGCAGGAAGACCCGGCTGCCGTCGTCATCCGACTGGCGACCCCGGATCACCAGCTGGCGGTCCTCGACGGTGATCGCAAGATCGTCCTCGCGGAACCCGGCCACGGCCAGCGTGATCCGATAGGCGTTGTCGGCCACAGCTTCGATATTGAACGGAGGATAGCTTTCGGACGCGGCTTTCGATGTCCGCTCGACCAGCCGTTCCAGCTGTTCGAACCCCAGAAGATGGGGATGCGCCCCGAAGCTCAGTTTCGTCATTCCCTGTGTCCTTATGATCAAGCGACAGGCAGCTAAGCCCCCGCGACGGGCAGCTTATGTCGGGAATATGGGATCGGCCCGCCCCTTGCACAAGGCCTGTCACCTGCCCAGATTTCTTCCCGCACGGCCCGAAAACCGCTATAGTGCGGTGACGGGCAAAGTCCGACCCGGAAATTAGGCCATAGCCAGATGAACGCGCCGTCCGAACTCAACTTCGAAGAAATGCTCCGCATCCGGCTGGAGGTTCTCCGCCGGGAACACCGTGATCTTGATGATGCAATCCACGCGCTGGCCGGCGGCGGGCGGGCCGATGCGCTGACATTGCAGCGCCTGAAAAAACAGAAGCTGGCGCTGAAGGATCAGATCGTGCGCATCGAGGATCAGCTGATTCCCGATATCATCGCCTGATCCTTGCCCCTGCCGGTCGCGCGGCTATAGTGCCCGCCTTGGCTTGGCGGGGGCAAGGATGCGCGTTCAGGTGGGAATCGTCATGGGCAGCCAGTCCGATTGGCCAACCATGAAGGAAGCCGCGCAGGTTCTGGACGATCTTGGTGTCCTGTGGGAAGCAAAGATCATTTCAGCGCACCGCACGCCTGACCGGCTGTGGTCCTATGGTGCCTTGGCTGCGGGGCGCGGCCTGCAGGTGATCATCGCGGGCGCGGGCGGTGCCGCACATCTGCCCGGCATGATGGCATCGAAGACCCGGCTTCCCGTCATCGGTGTGCCGGTGCTGACCCGTGCCTTGTCCGGCGTGGACAGCCTGTATTCCATCGTGCAGATGCCCAAAGGCTATCCTGTGGCAACCATGGCCATCGGCGGCACCGGCGCGGCGAATGCCGGCCTGATGGCTGCGGCGATTCTTGCCCTGTCCGATCCCGACCTTGCCCGGCGCCTTGAACACTGGCGCGACAGCCTTTCGGCGTCGATCCCCGAGGAACCGCAGAATGACTGAGCCGCTGCCCCCCGGTGCGGTGATCGGGATTCTGGGCGGCGGGCAACTGGGCCGGATGCTGTCGGTCGCGGCCGCCCGTCTTGGCTATCGCACCCATATCTATGAACCGGGCACCGCCCCGCCCGCCGCCGATGTCGCCCATGCCGTCACCACCGCCGGCTATGGCGATGCGGCGGCCCTTGCGGCCTTTGCCGGTGCCGTCGATGTCATCACCTATGAATTCGAGAATGTGCCAACCGCCGCCCTTGACCTGCTGGAATGCCGCCGGCCCATCCGCCCCAACCGCCGCGCCCTGGCGGTCAGCCAGGACAGGATGGCCGAAAAGGCCTTTCTCAACGGGATCGGCCTGACCACGGCACCCTATGCCGCCGTGACAACCGCACAGGATCTGGCGGCGGCGCTGGCCCGGATCGGCTGCCCTTCGATCCTGAAGACGACACGGCTGGGATATGACGGCAAGGGCCAGGCCCGGATCAAAACCGCCGCCGACTGCGCCGCCGCCCTTGCGGCGATGCAGGGGGCGGCGGCCGTACTGGAAGGGTTCATTCCCTTCACGCATGAGGTTTCGGTGATTGCCGCCCGTGCCATGGACGGTTCCGTCGCCTGTTATGATCCGGGCGAAAATCTGCACCGCGACGGCATCCTGCACACCACCACCGTGCCCGCGCGCCTGACCCCGGGTCAGCGCAGCGATGCCATTCTGGCGGCGGCCCGCATCGTGAACGCGCTCGACTATGTCGGCGTGCTGGGGGTTGAGCTGTTCGTCGCGCCCGAAGGGCTGATCGTGAACGAAATTGCGCCGCGCGTCCACAACTCCGGTCACTGGACGCAGAACGGCTGCGCGGTGGATCAGTTCGAACAGCACATCCGCGCCATCACCGGCTGGCCGCTGGGCGACGGCGGGCGGCACAGCGATGTGACGATGGAAAACCTGATCGGCGATGACATTGCCCGCCTTCCCCAGATCGCCCGCGAACGCAATGCGGCCCTGCATCTGTACGGCAAGGCCGAAGCGCGCGCGGGGCGCAAGATGGGTCATGTGAACCGCATCCTTTCCCGCTGATCACGATTCGGACGTATCGGTGTCCTCGCCGCCGTCCCGCAGTTTCTGCCGGGCGGATCTTGCCAGGGATTCATAGTGCTTGCGGAACTGCTCCAGACTGGTGTCCTGCAACTCCTCGAGGTCAAGCAGGGCGTTATGCGCGCCCTTTGTGGCGCGGATCAACTCATCCAGCTTGATCTGGATCGCCTGGGTGTCGCGGTTCTGGGTGTTCTGGATCAGAAAGACCATCAGGAAGGTCACGATCGTTGTGCCGGTATTGATCACCAGCTGCCTGGTATCGCTGAATCCGAAGATCGGCCCGGTCACGATCCAGACAAGGATCACCCCCACCGCCAGGGCAAAGGTCTGCGGGCGGCCACAGACGCGCGACACCGCCTTGGCCAATCCGGCATAAGAGTTCCTGCGTGTCATCTGCTTTCCTTGAATCGGGCGGTCAGGGCGCAGCCCCCCGGATCAGCGCCACTGCGTCCGACAGAGTCATGTCCGGTGCAAAGGTGCCGGTTTCAAGGAACCGGATCGTTTGTGCGATGACCACCGGGTTCAGCATCATGAAGGTATGCGTCACCGGCAGCACGATATGGTCGGTCATCCCCGCCACCCTTGTGCTGGCCACCGACACCTTGCCATCATCCGCCCCCGGAATCACCGAGGAGTAGATCGGGTTCAGCGACCGGTCGCCTGCAATCACCCCCAGTTCGAAATCCGGCAGCGGCAGCTTGACCGGGACCGAACCCGGCCCGGTGCCCAGTTCCAGCCCCGCCGGCCCGCTCACCCATTCGAAGGCCGCGATCGCCCCCAGCGCATCGACAAGTTCGGACCCCTGGTTCGGCGGTGCCAGCATGACAACCCGGCCCATATTGGCCGGGCGGTGCTGCGCCAGCCAGATGCGGGCCAGAATCCCCCCCATCGAATGCGTCACGAAACTGATGCGGTCGGTGCCGCATTCGGTCACCGCAGGGCTTACATAGATTTCCGCCAGTTCGCGCACCGGCAGCCTGGTTGACGGGTATTTCACGTTGATCACGCGAAAGCCCCGCGCCGACAGCGCCGCATCCATCGCCAGAAGCGAGGCTTCGGTCCGCGCCAGGCCATGCAGCAGCACCACGCATTCGGCACGGGCAGAACCCGCCCCCCCGAAAGACAGAAAAAAGATCGGAAAAAGGATCAGCCAGCGCATGGCGGCATTCTATCCGATCTGCAGGGCATGGACAAACGGCCGTTCCGGGGCCAGCTTGCCGGGCATGAACAATCGCCCGCCGCGCGTCGCCGCCCGCGCCCTGATCCTGCATGAAGACCGGCTTCTGCTGGTGAACGCCTATCAGGGCGGGCGGTCCGATCTGTGGTGCGCGCCGGGCGGCGGGGTGCAACCGGGCCGGTCGCTGCACGAAAACCTGATCCGCGAGGTGCATGAGGAAACCGGCCTGACCGTAACCGTCGGCGCGCCCTGCCTGATCAACGAATTCCACGATCCCGACAGCGGCTTTCATCAGGTGGACCTGTTCTTTCGCTGCACCATCGCAGCGGGCACCCTTTCAGAGGGTTGGCGCGACCCCGAACGCGTGGTCACCCGGCGGCATTTCTTTTCGCGTGCCGATCTGGACCTGGGCCGCATCCGCTTCAAGCCTGACAGCCTGGCGGCCGCCGCCTGGGATGGTGTCTTGGCCTATGACCCGCTGGAGGTGATCGTGCGATGAGCCGCGCCTTTGTCAGGGAAGACGGGCCGGACACCACCCCGCTGCCCGATCTGCCGGTTTCGCCGCACCCCAATTACGTCACCCCGCGCGGTCTGGCGGCACTGCAGGCCCGCCTGGCCGGAACGCAGACCAAACTTGCCCGCCTGCGTGCCCGCGCCGACCGGCTGGACCGGATGCCCGAAGCGGCGGCAGAACGGGACATCCGCTATCTTGAGGCGCGCCTGCGCGGCGCGATCCCGGTCGATCCCGCGCGCCAGCCGCAGGATGAGGTTGCCTTTGGTGCCCGCGTCACCGTCACCGATGCCGCCGGTCACACCCATGTCTTCGAGATTACCGGCGAGGATGAGGCGGATGCAGCACAGGGCCGCATCGCCCCGCAATCGCCGCTGGCCCGCGCCCTTCTGGGCGCTGCGGTGGGCGACCGCGTGCTTTGGACCCGACCCTCGGGGAAGGCATGGCTTGAGGTTGCGGCAATCAGTTATGGCGGCGCGCCATGACCCTGATCCGCGCGCTTGATCCGGTTGCCGATGCCGCCGCCGTGCGGCACCTGTTTGACCGCGCTGCCGATTATGTCGATCTGGAAACAGGCGAGGGTCCGTCCGACGCAACCGTGGCCGACTTCTTCGCGCCTGCACCCTTTGCCGCCGGCCCCGCCGATACCCTGAAACTGGGTCTGTTCAGCGGTGGCAGACTGGATGCGATTGCGGACCTGGCTTTCGGTTTTCCCCAGCGGGACGATGCCTTCATCGGCCTTCTGCTGATCGCCGCTGACCGGCGCAGCCATGGCCTGGGCCACCTGTTTGTCGATCACATTGCGGATGTGGCCCGCGCGCGCCGTGCCCCGTGCCTGTTCGTCGCCGTGCTGGAAGCCAACCCCAGGGCCTGCGCCTTCTGGGAAGGCGAAGGCTTTGTGCAGGTGCTGAAAGGCCCGCCCACACAGATGGGGCGGCGCACCCACGTCCGCTGGCGCATGGAACGAAAGCTTTGACATGCAAACGGGGGCGGCCTGCGCCACCCCCGCCCGGAACCCGTCTGTCCTGAAGATCAGGCCAGCGCCAGGTTCATCGCCGATTCGCGGCCGTCGCGGCCGGTTTCGATATCAAAGGTCACGGCCTGACCATCGTTCAGCTGGCGGATGCCTGCGCGTTCCAGCGCCGACACATGCACGAACACGTCGCGGTTGCCGTTCGCCGGGGCGATGAAGCCGAAGCCTTTGGTGGCGTTGAACCATTTCACGGTGCCATTGGCCATCGTGATGTCTCCTGTTCTTGTCGTGGCGCCATCCGCGAAATGCGATGGCCTGGCTCAGTCAATCAAGATCGAGAACTGAAGCCGCGAGGAAACAGAAGATCGATAGAGAGAATACAGCGAGGGATACATAGGCTTATCCCCCACCCATTGCAACCCGCCACAGCACCTGCGACCAGCCGCACCCCGGCGCACACTCCACCTCCCCGATATGCCCCCCGCCGGTTCAGAACCGGGTGGGCGGCAAAGGCGATCATCGCAATCCTGGTCAGCAGGGCAGGCGCATGGATTGCCCCCCACCCCGAAGGCTATTGCGCGGGCCAGGAAATGCGCCGTTCGTAGTCCGCGTGCCACAGCAACTCTGGCGCGACGGGTTTGTCGGGGAAAGTGACCAGAACGATCTGCAAACCGCAGATGCGGGCGTGTTTCATGGCCGGTATGCAATCCGTATCCCCCGTAATCAGCACCACGCGGTCCACTGATCGCATGCTCGCATGGTTCGCGATATCCAGACCGATGCGCATGTCTACCCCCTTCTGCTCGAAGTCGGGCTTGAAATCGGCGTCGGTCAGCTGCGCCTTGGCTATGGGAACCGTCCTGGGCTTGAACCCCCTGAACTTCAGAACCCCGAGGCGCACCGCAAACAGGTTCTTTGCCGCCAGCTTTCGCAGCCAGGTGTCGGAGCCATTGAACTCCTTATACTCGCCCGAGACGGGAAGTCTGACCTTACCTGAATAAGGTGCGCAATCGTAATACAGGATCCTCAGCAGGGTCTCATCCGCCTGGACCGCTGCGTGGCCGATCTTCTCAATGTAGTCAGGATCATAGCCATATCCGGCCTGCCGCGCGAGCACGCGCGTGTGGCCCCCGTCAATCAGAACGGCAACTCGCAAAATGCAGAACCCCCACACGATGCCGCGCGGGGGTTCCATATAGATGCCCGCCTACGGGCGTACCGGATAAGGTTAAAAGATGCGGGTTCTCTCCAAGAAAGTCAAGGTCAACAACTACCCCAAAACGAAAAGTGGCCCCGCTTGCGCAGGGCCCCTTCCCGAAACAGTCCCTGCGGGGACGGATGATTACATCATGCCGTCCATGCCGCCCATTCCGCCCATTCCGCCACCGGCACCGGCGCCCGCCTTTGGCTCCGGCTTGTCGGCGATCATGGCTTCGGTGGTGATCAGAAGCGACGCAACCGACGCCGCATCTTCCAGGGCGGTGCGAACCACCTTGGCCGGGTCGATGACGCCGAATTTGAACATGTCGCCATATTCTTCGGTCTGGGCGTTGAAGCCGAACGTCTTGTCGTTCGATTCGCGGACCTTGCCGGCCACAACCGATCCGTCGACACCGGCGTTCTGCGCGATCTGGCGCAGCGGCGATTCCAGCGCCTTGCGGACGATGGCGATGCCTGCGTCCTGGTCGCTGTTCACGCCCTTCAGACCGTCCAGCGCCTTGCCGGCCTGGATCAGGGCCACGCCGCCGCCCACGACGATGCCTTCCTGCACGGCGGCACGGGTGGCGTTCAGCGCGTCATCGACGCGGTCCTTGCGCTCTTTCACCTCGACCTCGGTCATGCCGCCCACGCGGATCACGGCAACGCCGCCCGCCAGCTTGGCAACACGTTCCTGCAGCTTTTCGCGGTCGTAGTCGCTGGTGGTTTCCTCGATCTGGGTCCGGATCTGGGCAACGCGGGCCGCGATTTCGGCCTTGTCACCGCCGCCGTCGACGATGGTGGTGTTGTCCTTGTTGATCGAGACTTTCTTGGCACGGCCCAGCATGTCGATCGTGACATTCTCCAGCTTCATGCCCAGATCGTCCGAGATCACCTGGCCACCGGTCAGGATCGCGATGTCCTGCAGCATCGCCTTGCGGCGGTCGCCGAAGCCCGGGGCTTTCACGGCGGCAATCTTCAGGCCGCCGCGCAGCTTGTTGACCACCAGCGTGGCCAGCGCCTCGCCTTCCACGTCTTCGGAAATGATGATCAGCGGCTTTTGCGACTGTATCACCGCTTCCAGCAGCGGGACCATCGGCTGGAGCGATGACAGTTTCTTCTCGTGCAGCAGGATCAGCGCATCTTCAAGGTCCGCCACCATCTTGTCGGCATTGGTGACGAAATAGGGCGACAGATAACCACGGTCGAACTGCATCCCTTCGACCACTTCGGTCTCGGTTTCCAGGCCCTTGTTCTCTTCGACGGTGATGACACCCTCGTTGCCGACCTTCTGCATCGCATCGGCAATCTGGCGGCCGATCTCGGCCTCGCCATTGGCCGAGATGGTGCCCACCTGCGCCACTTCCGCCGAATCGCTGACCGGACGGGCAGCCGCCTTGATCGCGGCCACAACCTTGGACGTGGCCAGGTCGATGCCGCGCTTGAGGTCCATCGGGTTCATGCCGGCCGCAACGGCCTTCAAGCCTTCCTTGATGATCGCCTGGGCCAGAACCGTGGCGGTCGTGGTGCCGTCGCCGGCCTCGTCATTGGTGCGGGAAGCAACTTCCTTCACCATCTGCGCGCCCATATTCTCGAACTTGTCGGAAAGTTCGATTTCCTTGGCAACAGTCACACCGTCCTTGGTGATGCGCGGCGAGCCGAAGCTTTTGTCGATGACAACGTTGCGGCCTTTCGGGCCCAGCGTGACCTTCACGGCATCTGCCAGAATGTTGACGCCGCGCAGCATGCGGTCGCGGGCGTCGGAGTCGAATTTTACGTCTTTAGCAGCCATGGAAACTCTCCTGGTTGTCTGTGATTGACCGTAGGGTGCGTGGCGTCACGCACCAGGCGTGCAGCGTTCTCAGGCGATGATGCCGAGAATGTCGCTTTCCTTCATGATCAGAAGCTCTTCGCCATCCAGCGTCACTTCGGTGCCCGACCACTTGCCGAACAGGATCTTGTCGCCGGCCTTGACCGACGGTGCGATCAGCTCGCCCGAATCCTTGCGCGCGCCGGCACCGACCGAAACGATCTCGCCCTCGGCAGGCTTTTCCTTGGCGGTGTCGGGAATGATCAGACCGCCCTTGGTCTTTTCGTCACTTTTGACGCGGCGGACAAGCACGCGGTCATGCAGCGGTTTGAATGCCATCTGAGAACACTCCTGCGGTTCAGGTTGAATTTATGTTGGCACTCAGCACAGGCGAGTGACAACACGGCGTACTTAGGCATCGCCCGCCGCACTGTCAACAGCCCCCGGAAATGAAACTTTTGCGACGGAGGACTTGGCCCCGGGGCGGTGGCGTGCCAATCTTGCCCGGCGTTTGGAAGGTTCCGCATGTTCCGCATTGCCCTTGCCTGCCTGGTCGCCGTCCTTGTTGCCGCCCCTGCATCCGCCGCGTGCCGGGGCCGCAACCTGATCAACACCCTTGCGGCGGAAACGCAGGCAGGGCTGCGCGCCGCCGCCGATGCCGCCCCGTTTGCGCGGGGAAATCTCTGGCGGGCGACGCGGGGCGATCAGGTGTTGCACCTGATCGGCACCTTTCACCTTGATGATCCCCGCCACGATGCCCTTATGGCCCGCCTTGCGCCGCTGATCGACGGTGCATCCACTGTTCTTGTCGAAGCCGGGCCGGAAGAGGAAGCCGCCCTGCAGGCCGCGCTGGCCGCCGACCCGTCGCTGGTGTTCCTGACCGACGGCCCGACCCTGCCCGAGACGCTGGCCCCCGCCACATGGGACCGGCTGAAGGACGCACTGCGCGCCCGGTCGATTCCCCCGTTCCTGGGGGCAAAGATGCGGCCCGCTTACCTGTCGATGCTGCTGAGCCTTCCGCCCTGCGCGCTGAACGGCGCGACAGAGCCGCAGAATGGCCTGGACCGGCGCATCATCGCCCGGACCCGGGCGCAGGACATACCCCTGCGCGCGCTGGAACCCTTTTCCGTGGTGTTCGACATCTTCTCGGACATGACCCTGGCCGATCAGGTGGCCTTGCTGGATCTGTCGCTGGCCCTCGAGGTCCAGTCCGAAGATGTCTTCGCCACCCTGACCGACTCCTATTTCGCCGAAGACAGCCGGATGATCTGGGAGTTCTCGCGCTGGCAGGCGCTGACCATGCCGGGGCTTGACGCAGCCCAGGTGGCCGATGATTTCGCGCTGATGGAAGACCGCATGATGTCGGCCCGCAACCGCGCCTGGATTCCGGTGATCGAAGCGGCGCTGGCCGATGGCCCCGCCCTTGCCGCCTTCGGCGCGCTGCATCTGTCGGGGGAAGACGGGGTGCTGGCGCTGTTGCAGCGGGCGGGATTTACGGTGGAGCGGCTGAAGATGTGACCGGCGGGCGCGGCCCGCCGCCCCAATACCCCCCATGACATTCCCCCGCACCCTGCCTATAAGGCGCGCAGCCCCAGCCAACGCCCCAAGGTGCATCATGATCAAGGTCTTCGGCCACAAATCCCCCGACACCGATTCCACCGGATCGCCCATCATCTGGGCCTGGTACCTGACCGAGGTGAAGGGCACGCCCGCCACACCCTTCCTGCTGGGCGAGCCGAACACCGAAGCCGCCTTCGTGCTGACCCACTGGAACCTGCCGAGGCCGGAGTTTCTGGCCGATGTCACCGCCGCCGACAGCGTGGTGATCGTGGACACCAACAACCCGCAGGAACTGCCGCCCTCAATCAACGAGGCAAACATCACCGGCATCATCGACCATCACATGCTGGTCGGCGGGCTGAAAACCCGCTCGCCCATCGACATCACGGTGCGCCCGCTGGCCTGCACCGCCACCATCCTGCACGATCTGATCGGCAGCGATCTTGCCCGCGCGCCAAAAGCCGTCAAGGGCGCGATGCTGTCCTGCATCCTGTCGGACACGCTGGAATTCCGCAGCCCGACCACCACCGCGCATGACCGCGCCGTGGCCGAAAGCCTGGCCGCCGATCTGGGCATCAACATCCCCGATTACGCAGCACAGCTTTTCGCCGCCAAATCCGACGTATCGCGTTTTTCCGATGCCGAACTGCTGCGGATGGATTCCAAGGAATATGAAGTTGCGGGCAAGCAGCTGCGCATTTCCGTTCTGGAAACGACGGCACCCCAGGTGCTGCTTGACCGCAAGGCCAGCCTGATGCAGTCGATGGCCGGTGTGGCACGGGAAGACGGCGCGGATCAGGTGCTGCTGTTTGTCATCGACATCCTGAACGGGGAAGCCACCCTTCTGGTGCCCAATGATCTGGTCAAGGCCCTTGCCGAGGCGTCCTTCGGGGTCAGGGTCACCGGCGATACCGTGGTTCTGCCCGGCATCATGAGCCGCAAGAAACAGATCATCCCCGCGCTGAAGCTCTGATCCCGGGTGGGGCACCCTTCGCCCGGACCCTGCACCGAAAGGCCGCAGATGACACGCATTCTTGCAGCACTTGCACAGGTTTCAGACCAGTACGATGCGCTGTACTGCGATCTCTGGGGGTGCCTGCATGACGGGCGGCAGCCCTTTCCCGCCGCCGTGGCCGCCCTGCGCGCTTTCCGCGCCAAAGGTGGCTCAGTGCTGTTGCTGACCAACGCCCCCCGGCCCCGGCCCAGCGTTCAGGCCCAGCTGGACCGGCTTGGCGTACCGCGCGACTGCTATGACGAAATCGTCAGTTCCGGCGATGCCGCGCAATACGCGCTGATCACCGGCGCGGTTGGCCGCCGGGTGCATCACATCGGCCCCGAAAAGGACCGCAGCTTTTTCACCGACCTGTCTGAAGACCTGTTACCCATCGCCGCCGCCGAACCACCGGTCACTCTGGTGCCGCTGACCGACGCCGAAGGCATCGTCTGCACCGGTCTGGTCGACGATTTGACCGAGACACCCGACGACTATCGCGCGACCCTGCTTTACGCAAAGACCCAAGGTCTGAAACTGCTGTGCGCCAACCCGGATATCATCGTGGATTTTGGCGACAAGCGCCTGTTCTGTGCCGGGGCCATCGCGCAGGAGTATGACCGGATGGGTGGCGAAAGCCTGTATTTCGGCAAGCCGCACCCCCCGATCTATGATCTGGCCCTCCGCCGCCTTGCCGCCCTGCCGGGTGCCGTGGATGACCCGCGCCTGCTGGCCATCGGTGACGGGGTGACGACGGATGTGCAAGGTGCGCTGGCCGAAGGGATTGACGTGATCTTCGTCACCGGCGGCATCGCCGCCCGGAACTTCGGGGATGACCCGGAAAACCCCGACCCGGCGCTGCTGGAGGCCTGGCTGGCCGATCTGGAACTGAGCGCCACCTATGCGATCGGCCATCTGCGGTAACGGCCGTCAGGCAATATTGTTGCGCAAAATCTCGCCTTTGCGCTAATTTTCTTGCGTCCACGATTGCGCCACGTTGCCACACAGGCTATAGACACGAAGCTACAGTCCAAGGATTCGCAGGATGCTCGACAATATGCCGCGCGGCACGATCTGTATCGAAGACCTTGAAATCGGCATGACCCGTCACCTGCGCAAGACCGTCACCGACCGCGACATCGAGCTTTTTGCCGAAGTCTCGACTGACCGGAACCCGGTTCACCTCGACGATGACTATGCCCGCGACACGATCTTTCAGGGCCGCATTGCCCATGGCATGCTGACTGCCGGCCTGATCTCTGCCGTGATCGGGGAACAATTGCCGGGCCATGGCACGGTCTACCTTGGGCAAAGCCTGAAATTCATGGCGCCCGTGCGCCCCGGAGACAGCGTTTATGCCGAGGTGAAGGTGACGGCCATCGATCATGCCCGCCGCCGTGTGACCCTTGAAACCCACTGCGCCGTGGGTAATACCGTGGTCCTGAAGGGCGAAGCGCTGGTACTGGCGCCCAGCCGCAAGTTCGACTGACGGCGGGTTCCCCCGCCGCAGCAGGCTAGGGGGACGATGCGCATACATCCGCACTGGCAGGGGCTTGATCCGCAGGCCCGTGGCGCTTCGGTCGCGATGGGCAATTTCGATGGCGTGCATCTGGGCCACCGCGCGGTGATCGATCTGGCGCGACGCCCCCCGGCATCCCTGGGGATCGTCACGTTCGAGCCGCATCCGCGCGAATACTTTGCGCCCGCCGCGCCGCCCTTCCGCCTGATGAACGCCGAAGCCCGCGCCAGCCGGCTGGCCAAGCTGGATGTGGATCACCTGTTTCAACTGCCCTTCGATGCCACCATGGCGGCCTTCCCGCCCCGCGATTTCGCCCGGCAGGTTCTGGCAGATGGTCTTGGTGTCACCCATGTCGTTGTCGGGGCGGATTTCTGCTTTGGCAGGGGCCGGGCCGGGACAGCGGCCGATCTGAAACGGCTGGGCGATGACCTGGGGTTTCAGGTGACGGTCGCTGATCTGGTTCACGCCTCGGGGACCAGCATTTCGTCTTCGGCCATCCGCCACGCCCTGACCGAGGGCCGCCCGCGCGACGCCGCCGCCATGCTGGGCCACTGGCACCGCATCGAAGGCGAGGTCATGCACGGCGAAAAACGCGGGCGCACGCTTGGCTATCCCACCGCCAACATGTCGGTTGCGGGCCTGCATCTGCCCCGGCTGGGCGTCTATGCGGTGCGCGCCGATGTGCTGACCGGCCCGCAGGCCGGCAGCTACATGGGCGCGGCCAGCCTGGGCGTGCGGCCGATGTTCGGCATCAACCAGCCCAATCTGGAAACCTTCCTGTTCGATTTTGCAGGCGATCTGTACGGCCAGCACCTTTCAATCGCCTTTGTCGATTTCCTGCGGCCAGAGATGACGTTTGACGGCCTGCCCGCGCTGATCGCCCAGATGGATGCCGATTGCGACCGCGCACGCGGCATTCTGGCGGCGATCTGAGTGCAAGAAAGCCATCCGGTCATGCCCCCCAGACAGATCGTGGTCACCCTGACCAGCATCCCGCCGCGCTTTGCCAACCTGCCGCGCAAACTGGCGTCCATCGGTCGGCAGACGGTGCGCCCCGACCGGGTCGAACTGCACCTGCCACGGGACTACCGCCGGTTTCCGGGGCAGCGTCCGGCCCTGCCGCCCCTGCCGGACTGGGTCGATGTCATCGAAACCGACCACGATCTTGGCCCCGCCACCAAGGCGCTGCCCGCCGCCCGCCGGTGGCGCGGCACGCCGACGGACCTGCTGCTGTGTGATGACGACCGCCTGCAGGACCGGCACTGGATGCAACGCTTTGTCGCAGGCCGCCGCCTGCGCCCCGATGATATCCTGTGCGAACGCGGCTGGAACATCGAAGACCGCTTTGGCCTGCACCGGTCAAGGCCCGACCTGCCCCGCGCCGAACCGGCCCCGAAAGGCGGGCGCAGCCTGTCCTACCGGCTGAAGCGGCTTGCTTCGCTGACGCTGTTTCATCCCGACCGGCAGATTTACCGGACATCAGGCCATGCCGATGTGTTCGAGGGGTTTCTGGGCGCGCTGGTTCCGGCGGATGCCTTTCCCGAAGCCGCCTTTGACATCCCGGAAATTGTCTGGACCGTGGATGATGTCTGGCTGTCGGGCATGGCCTGGTCGAAGGGGTTCAAGGTCTGGGTCAATGCCATGCCGCGCCCGGTTTTTGCCGATGGCCATTTCGACAAGGTGGCATCGCTGCGCGATCATGTCGAACAGGGCGTCGGGCGCGAGAAATCCGATCGCTACGCGGTAGAGCATCTGCGCCGCCAATATGGAGTCTGGCCATGAAACCCCCAGCCGACCGGGTCATCCTGTGCATGAAATGGGGCACGCTTTATCCGGCGGATTATGTCAACGTCCTTTATTCCGCCTGCCGCCGCAACATCACCGGCCCGTTCCGCTTCCTGTGCCTGACCGATGACCCGACCGGCTTTTCGCCCGGCATCGAAACCCGGCCGATCCCCGATCTTGGGCTGACGCAAGGCATGTGGAAAAGCGGGGCCTGGGCCAAGCTCGGGGTCTTTCAGCATGATCTGTACGGTTTCACCGGGCGGGCCTTGTTCATTGACCTGGATATGGTGATCTGCGGCAG
>JADCEL010000004.1 GCA_020250125.1 Rhodobacter sp. | reverse complement strand
CCCCTGCCACAGCGCTGCGCTGGCATCAGGACCAGCCGGGGGCCACAGCCCCCGGCCAGCGCCCGACCCGCCCATGGCGGGCGCTTCGCCCCCGCCGGGCCGGGCGCTTCGCACCCGCCGGGCCGGGCGCTGGGCTGCGCAGCACGTGCGGGAAGGGTCCTCATGCGGCCGTGGTCCCCGACCGGGCGGGGAAACCCGCTGTGATCCGGGGTCGGCCCGGAAGGGCAAGCCGCCTTTGCGGCGGATCAGCAGGATGTTCCCCTGCGGCAAGCGGCGGGGATGCTTTTTCAGAACCCTGTTGATGGAACACGCGGATCAGCGGGTCCCGGACGCGCGGGGCCGGGGCAGCCGTGGCATGTCCTGCAATGGGGTCAGTCTTGTTCCTGTCCTTCGCGTTCATGGCCGTGATCGTCATCCTCCAGTTCGAATTCGACGATCCGGAGCGTGCCGGGGTGCAGCTTGACCTCGATCGCGCGGCCTTGCGCGTCGCGGCCGGAAATCCCATAGCAGCCATCATCGATCCTGATGCGGCGGACCTCCCATCCTTGCCCGGCGGCGAACCGGGCAACCGCCTCGCGCGGTTGCCAATCGGCCATCGCTACGAAGCAGGCGTCGTCGGCCAGGGCTGCACCGGCGGGAAGGGCCGCCAGAAAGGCAAGAATTGTCAGGGTCTTTCTCATGGGCCACACTCCGGGTTACGGCCAGTCTGGCTGATGTGATGCGCGCCGAAGCTGACGGCAGCCTGAAGATGGCTGTTGCATGGCGTCAGCCCGCTGTCAGGACAGGGGGGCAGTACAAGGAAAACCCGGGGGCCAGGGGGCGGAAGAAGACCATGCGGATCCTGCTGATCGAAGATGACATGGTTCTGGGCGCGGCTGTGCGCGATCAGGTTGCCGCCGATGGCCATTCGGTCGACTGGATGCAGCGGCTTGATGCCGCCGGGGATGCGATGGCGGGGGCGGGCTTCGATCTTGTGCTGCTGGATCTGATGCTGCCCGATGGCCGGGGCATCGTGTTCCTGCGCCGCCTGCGGGCGAGGGGCGATGTGACCCCCGTCATCATCCTGACCGCGCTTGACCAGATCAGCGACCGGATCGAGGGGCTGAACGCCGGGGCCGACGACTATCTGGTGAAACCCTTCGACCTTGCCGAACTGTCCGCCCGGATCGGCTCCGTCGCGCGGCGCTATGCGGGCAACCCCAACCCCATCGTCACCCATGGCCCGCTGGAGATCGACCTTGCCGCCCGCAGCATCCACCGCGATGGCCGCCCTGTCACCCTGACCGCCCGCGAATGGGCATTGTTCGAGGCGTTCCTGTCGCGCCCCGGGCAGCTTCTGTCCAGGGCGCAGCTTGAGGACAAGCTTTATGCCTTCGGCGCCGAGGTTGAGAGCAACACGATCGAGGTCCATGTCAGCCGCCTGAGGAAAAAGCTGGGCACCGGGGTGATCGTGACCGAGCGCGGCCTTGGCTACCGTCTGGGCCGCGGATGAGGATGCCGCGCAGCCTTCAGGGGCGCCTCGGGCTTTGGCTGGGCGTTGCCCTGGCGGTGCTTTGGATTGTGGCGGCCAGCGTGACGGCGCTGATCGCGCGGGGCGAAATCGAAGAGGTCTTCGATTCAGCGCTGCAGGAAACCGCGCAGCGCATCCTGCCCCTGGCCGTGGTCGATATCCTGAACCGCGAGGAAGCGGGCATCAGCCAGCGCCTGGCCGCGATCCGCGCGTATGACGAGTTCTTTACCTACATCGTGCGCGACGATCAGGGGCGCATCCTGCTGCAATCCCATGCCGCCAGCCCGGCGGACTTTCCCGCCTGGGACGGGACCGGGTTCGGCCGGACGGCGACGCACCGGCTTTACAGCGACGAGGCCGTGCAGGGTACGATCCGGATCACCGTGGCCGAGCCGCTGGACCATCGCGCCGGTGTTGCACGGGAAATCCAGATGGTCCTTGGCCTGCCACTGGTGGTCGTCCTGCCTGCTGCGCTGCTGGCCATCGTGCTGGCCGTGCGTGCCAGCCTGGCACCCCTGCGGCAATTCCGTGACCGGCTGGCTGCGCGGGGCGCGCGCGATCTGAGCCCGGTCGACGGTGCCGGTCTGCCGGCCGAAATAGCGCCGCTCGCCGACACGTTGAACAGCCTTCTGTCCCGGCTGGACGCGGCATTCGAGGCGGAACGCAGCTTTGCCGCCAATGCGGCGCATGAGCTGCGCACGCCGCTGGCCGGGGCCATCGCCCAGGCCCAGCGGCTTCAGGCCGAGACGCGGGACGCCGGTGCAAAGGCCCGCGCGGCCGAGATCGAGGTCACGCTGAAGCGCCTCGCGCGCCTTGCCGAACGCCTGCTGCAACTCGCCCGCGCCGAGGGTGGCAGGCTCCGGCGCGATGTCGCCGCCGACCTTCGTCCTGTGGCCAGGCTGATCGTTGACGACCTTGCGCGGATCGCCGGGCCGGGGCGCATTCTTCTGACGCTTCCGGAAAACGCTGTCATGTCGGATCTGGACGCGGACGCCTTTGCGATCCTGATGCGCAACCTGATTGAAAACGCACTGCGCCATGGCAAGGCGGACAGCCCGATCACGGTATCCCTTGGGGCTGACGGAACGCTGACCGTCGCCAACGACGGCCCCGTCCTGCCCGGAGACGACCTTGCCCGGCTGACCCAAAGGTTCGAGCGCGCCGGGTCCGGTGGCGCGGGCAGCGGTCTTGGACTGGCCATCGTGAGAAGCATCGCGGAGCGGACCGGAAGCAGTTTCGAAATCCGATCACCCCGCGCATCCGGCGATCCGGGCTTTGAAGCGACGTTTCGCGTCAAGGACACGAAGCCGGACGGGTAAGGCGGATGTTCCGGAAGTGGGGGTTCTGCCGCCGCGTCTTGCCGGTGGGGTGAGTTTCGGCCACCGGCACCCATTGGCTTACCGTCGGGGGGCTGCCCGGACAGGTGCCCGAACGCAATGGTGACCAAACCCCCTGGCGCGGCCTGACGGCCCGGCATCGCGCCCGTCAGACCGTCACCGACGCAGAAGTCCCGGACAGGGCCATCCACAACGCCGTCACGACCCTGAACGACGGGCAGTATCCAAATCCGCAGGCCGGCCGGCGAAGCCTTGCCCCGGCGCGTCGCGCGGTGGCGCCGGATGGCCCGGACTGGGGCCGGTGTCGCAAAACTTTCACTGGACCGGTGCGATGATTTCCTGCATTCGGGAATCATGGAACATATATCAGCAAGCCAGGCCTTTGCCACCCTGGGCCACCCCGGCCGTCTGGCGGTGTTCCGCCTGATCCTGCGCTTTGCCCCGCGCGGTGTCCGGCCAACCGAGATGGCCGCAGCGCTGGGCCTGAAGCAGAACACGCTGTCGCATCATCTGGCCGATCTGACCGGCTCGGGCCTTGTCCGGGCAGAGCGGGCGGGGCGGTCGCTGTATTATGCAGCCGATCTGGACAAGACCGAGGGCCTGATCGGTTATCTTGCCTTTGACGTGGGTCGCGGCCGTCCTGATCTGCTGTCTCCCGCGCTGTCGCCTGACAAGGAGGGCCCCGCCATGCCTGCCGCCGGTTTCAACGTGCTGTTCATCTGCTCGGGCAATTCTGCCCGCTCGATCTTCGCCGAGGCGCTGTTGCGCGACATCGGCAGGGGGCGCTTCACCGCCCATTCGGCCGGCACCCGCCCGAACACGCAGCTGAACCCCTTCGCGCTGGAGGTGCTGGCGCGCAACGGCCATGATCTGGCCGGGCTGCGGTCAAAACATATCTCGGAATTCCGGCAGCCGCAGTCGCCCGGGATGGATTTTGTCTTTACCGTCTGCGATACTGCCGCCGCCGAGGAATGCCCGCCCTGGCCCGGCCAGCCGATCACCGGCCATTGGGGCCTTCCCGATCCGGTCAAGGCGGAAGGCAACGACGCCGAAAAGGCGCTGGTCTTTGCCCAGACCTATGCCGCCCTGCGCCGCCGCATCGCGGCCTTCGTCGAACTGCCCTTCGACACGCTGAACCGCCTGACGCTTCAGGCACGCATCGACCGCATCGGCGCGGATGCCGCCGCGCGGGACAAGGGCTGATCCCATGGCCCGCATCGCGCTCAACGGTCTTGGCCGGATCGGAAAACTGGTGCTGCGCGACCTGGTCGACAGCGGCATCGCGGGGGAGATTGTTCTTCTCAACGATCCGGCGGGGACTGCCGGACAGCATGCGCTGCTGATGGAATTCGACTCGGTCCACGGCCGCTGGCGCACCCCCGTCGCCGCAGCGGGTGACGCGGCCCTTTCGCTGAATGGCCGCACCATCCGCCTGAGCCATGAGAAAACCATCGAGGCGCTGCCACTCGCCACGCTTGGCGTCGATCTGGTCATCGATTGCACCGGTGTCTTCAAGACCGCCGCGAAGGTCGCCCCCTATTTCGCCGCCGGGGTCGCCAAGGTCGCGGTTTCCGCCCCGGTCAAGGATGGCGGCGCGCTGAACCTGGTTTACGGCGTCAACCACCACATTTACGACCCGGCCCGCCACAGCCTGATCACGGCGGCGTCCTGCACCACCAACTGCCTTGCCCCGGTGGTCAAGGTGATCCACGAATCCCTCGGCATCCGCCACGGGTCCATCACCACGATCCATGATGTGACCAACACCCAGACCATCGTCGACCGCCCGGCAAAGGACATGCGCCGCGCCCGCTCGGCCCTGTTGAACCTGATCCCGACCACCACCGGATCGGCCACGGCGATTGCCCTGATCTACCCTGAACTCAAGGGCCGCCTGAACGGCCATGCGGTGCGCGTGCCGCTGCTCAATGCCTCGCTGACCGATTGCGTGTTCGAGCTGGAGCGCGCCACCACGGTGGAAGAGGTGAACGCCCTGTTCAAGGCCGCTGCCGACGGCCCGCTGCACGGCATTCTGGGCTATGAGGCGCGGGCGCTGGTGTCATCCGATTTCACCAATGACCCGCGCTCGGCGGTGATCGACGCGCAATCGACCATGGTGATCAACGGCACCCAGCTGAAGGTCTATGCCTGGTATGACAACGAATGGGGCTATGCCTGCCGGCTGGCCGATATCGCCCGCATGGTCGCGGGGGCGATGTGACGGTGCCCGATCCGCTGCGCGCCTATGGGGCCGTCACGGCGGCCTACTGGGCCTTCATGCTGACGGATGGCGCGCTGCGGATGCTGGTGCTGCTGCATTTCAACAGCCTTGGGTTCACGCCGGTCCAGCTGGCCTGGCTGTTCCTGCTGTACGAGGCGGCGGGCATCGCCACCAACCTGGCCGCAGGCTGGCTTGCGGCGCGCTTTGGGCTTGCCGCCACGCTTTATGCCGGCCTTGCCCTGCAGGTCGCGGCACTGGTGGCCCTGGCCGGGCTTGATCCGGCCTGGGGCATCCCGGCCTCGGTCGCTTTCGTCATGGCGGTGCAGGGCCTGTCGGGGGTGGCCAAGGACCTGGCGAAATTGTCGTCGAAATCGGCCGTCAAGCTGCTGGCCCCGGCAACCGGGGGCGGTCTGTTCCGCTGGGTCGCGCTGCTGACCGGGTCGAAGAACGCGGTCAAGGGCCTTGGCTTTTTTCTGGGGGCGGCCCTGCTGGCGCTGGCAGGATTCCAGGCGGCGGTCTTGGCCATGGCCGCCGTGCTGGCGGTGATCCTTGCCGCCGTTGCCCTGTTTCTGCCGCCCGGCCTGCCGGGCCGGATCAAGGCGGGCGAGGCATGGGGTGGCTGGCGGTCAGGGGATGCCCGCGTCAACCGGCTGAGTCTGGCGCGGATGTTCCTGTTCGGGGCGCGCGATGTGTGGTTCGTGGTTGGCGTGCCGGTCTATTTCCAGGCGGTGCTGTCGGACGGCACCGACGAGGGGCGGCGGCAGGCCTTCTTTCTGATCGGCGGTTTTCTTGCGCTGTGGATCATCGCCTATGGCGCGGTGCAGGCCATGGCCCCGCGCCTGCTGGGCGGCAAGGCGCAGCCGGAAGGCGTGATCGTTGCCAAGGCGATCCGCTGGGCGGGGCTGCTGGTGCCGATTCCCTTCGCGCTGGCCGCCCTTGCCCTTGCCGCCGGCGGCCCCTCGGCCGCGCTGACGGTTGCGCTGGTGCTGGGTCTGCTGCTGTTCGGCTTTGTCTTTGCCGTCAACTCTTCGGTCCATTCCTATCTGATCCTGGCCTTCGGATCGGCAGAGCGGATCACGCGGGATGTCGGCTTTTACTACATGGCCAATGCGGCGGGGCGGCTGTTGGGCACGCTGCTGTCGGGCCTCAGCTTTCAGGTCGGCGGTCTGCCGCTGTGCCTGGCCACGGCGGGCGTCATGGCGGCGCTGTCCTGGCTTTCGGCCCGCAGGCTGGCCCGGGCCTGACCGGCCAGCGGCCCGCAAACACCGCCGGGTTTCCGGGGGCTTTTGAAAAACCTTCACAAATCTGAATCACGCGCGTCACTCTGCCTGCGTATCGCCGACCGGGCAAAGAGGGGGGCGCGATGCTGCTGCAAGCCGAATCTGTGACCAGACTGTTCGGCCAGAAGACCGCAGTGGACCGCGTGACCTTCACCCTGGACCGCCCGGCGTTCCTTGGAATCATCGGGCGTTCGGGTGCCGGAAAATCCACCCTGCTGCGCGTGATGAACCGCATGACGGATGCCACTTCGGGGCGCATCCTGTTTGACGGCACCGATGTTCTGGCCCTGACCGGCCCCGCCCGGCGTGCCTGGCAAAGCCAGTGCGCCATGATCTTCCAGCAGTTCAATCTGGTGCCGCGCCTGGATGTGGCGTCAAACGTACTGCACGGCATTCTCAACCGCCGCTCCACCCTGGCCACGATGTTCAACATCTGGCCCGAGGCTGACATCATCCGGGCGCTGTCGATCCTGGATCGCCTTGGCATTGCCGAACAGGCCCCGAAACGCGCCGAAGCGCTGTCGGGCGGCCAGCAGCAGCGTGTGGCGATTGCCCGCGCCCTGATGCAGGACCCCAAGGTGATCCTGGCCGATGAACCCATCGCCAGCCTGGACCCGATGAATGCCCAGATCGTGATGGATACGCTGCGCCGCATCCATGACGAAGACGGGCGCACCGTGATTGCCAACCTGCACACGCTGGATACCGCGCGCCGCTACTGCGACCGCGTCATCGGCATGCGCGACGGGCGCATCGTGTTCGACGGCACGCCCGATCAGCTGACCACCGGGGCCGCGCGCGACATCTACGGGGCCGATGCGTCTTTTTCCGAAAGCGCCACATCCACCTCCATCAACGCGCTGCCCCCCGACACGGCCTATGCCGAGGCGATGGCACGCGCCTGACCCCCGTTCACCCGGCCCGGCATCGGGCCCCAACCGGAGACGACCCATGAAGACGTTGCTGTCCGTCCTTGCTGCCTCGACCGTGCTTGCCGGTGCCGTGCAGGCACAGGAAATCACCGAATTCAACATCGGCATCCTTGGCGGCGAAAACGCCCAGGACCGCCTGACCAACCAGGAATGCTTCCGCGCAAAGATCGAAGAGGCGCTGGGTGTTCCGGTCAAGCTTTTCGCACCGGCCGACTATGACGGCGTCATCCAGGGTCTTCTCGGCGGCTCTATCGACTATGCCTGGCTCGGGGCGTCTGCCTATGCAAAAGTCGTTCTCACTGACCCCGCCGCAGTGGAGCTGAAACTGACCAAGCAGAACCTTGATGATTCCACCGGCTACTACTCCATCGGTTTTGCCCGTGCTGACAGTGGCATCACCTCGATGGACGATGCCAAGGGCAAGATTTTCGCCTTCGCCGATCCGAACTCTGCCTCCGGTTATCTGATCCCGGGCGCAGAACTGCGCGAAGCCTATGGCACGCTGGAAGACTACTTTGCAGAAGTGAAAATGTCGGGCGGGCATGAGCAGACAATCGTCGGTGTCGCCAACGGCGATTTCGATGCGGGCGTGTCCTGGGCAGACGGGCTCGGGAACTGGGAAGATGGCTACAACTCGGGCGCATTCCGCCGCGCTGCGGATTCGGGCCTTGTTGACATGAGCGATCTGGTCGAAATCTGGCGGTCGAAACTAATCCCGGAAGGGCCGCTTGTCATCCGTGCGGCCCTGCCGCAGCAGGTCAAAGACACTGTTACCCAGGTGACCGCCGACCTTTGGGAAACCGACCCGGCCTGCGCGTACAATGTTGCCGCCGGTGACGCCAAGGATTTCGTTCCGGTCGAGCAATCCGCTTACGAAGGCGTCATCGCCGCACGCAAGCTTCAGGAAGGCATGTAAGCTTTCAGGTCTTCCGGCCGGGCCGCTGATCTTCAGCGGCCCGGCCCGTTTTCGTGCAAGGACAGGTCAATGGTCGATATCGCTTTCGGTCCCGAACCGGGCAAACGCCCCGATCCGGCCAGCACCGGCGAGGCTTATCTCGACATGGTGCGCCGCAAGCGTATGTATGGCGGTATTCTGGTTGTCCTGTTCGTGGCCCTTCTGGCCTCCGGCTGGATGCTGGCCGATCACCGCAATGCAGGCGGGTTCTGGAACGGGCTGCCGCAAATGCTGGACTTTCCCGCCGAAGTGCTGTCCGAAGCCTGGGCGAACCGCGCCAACCTGCCGGGGCTGCTGTGGACCTACATCCCCTCGCTGATTGAGACGCTGAACATCGCCGCCGTTGCCACCCTGACCGGCGCGCTGATGGCGGCGGGTCTGTCGCTGCTGGCCACGCGCGGTCTTGCCCGCTGGCCGCGCCTGATCCCCGTCTTCCGCCGCACGATGGATGCGCTGCGCGCCATTCCCGAAATCGTCATCGCGCTGGTGCTGATCTTTGTCATCGGCGGCGGCCCGGTGCCCGCCGTCATCGCCATTGCGCTTCATACCGGCGGGGCGCTGGGCAAGCTGTTTTCCGAAGTGGCCGAGAACGCCGATCTGAAACCGGTGGAAGGGCTGTCTTCGGTCGGGGCAACCTGGGGGCAGAAGATGTGGCTGGGGGTCATTCCGCAGGTGGCACCCAACTGGGTGTCCTATGCGCTGCTGCGCCTTGAGATCAACGTCCGCGCCTCGGCCATTCTGGGCTTTGTCGGTGAAGGCGGCATCGGCCATGACCTGAAGCTGGCGATGCAATGGGGCCAGGGGCGCTATGACGAGGTGGTGGCAATCTTTCTTCTGCTGTTTCTGGCCATCGTGGTGATTGACCGCGTGTCAGACAGCTATCGCCACCGTCTGGTCGGGGGAACCGTCTGATGACCTCTGCCGTGCTGTCCCCCGCGCTGGTGTCCGGCGTGACCCGCAGCTTTGCCCGCAAGCGCCGCATTGCCATGGCGGTTCCCGCCATGATCCTTGCCTATCTGATCTATGCCGCCGTCAGCTTTGACATTGCCGGCCTGATGCAGCGCGCCCGGTTTGACAATGCAGCCATTCTTCTGTCCGATTTCTGGTCGCACAAGACCCATGTGACGCGCGACAACCGCAGCGGCGCGCTGACCGTTGCCATCGAAGGCGAAAGCAAGGGCACCTATCCGCCGGGAATGCTGCCCGATTGGGTGACGGTTTCCGGCGATGTCACCACCATCGATCTGGGGACGGGCCATGTCGTGACCTATGACGGGGCCGGGGCACGCTTTGTCGTGCCGGGCTACGGCACCATCGACATCCGCCCCGTCGGTGGCAAACCGGTGCTGACCGCGCCGGAACCCATCCCCGACTGGATCAGCGTGGCGGAGAACAAGGTTTCGGTCAAAACCCCTGCCGGACGCTTTTCCTATTCGCGGTCCAAGGTTGAAACCTTCAGATATGAACCGGGGTGGGAACTGTGGTTCTTCACCCTGGACAGCCCGCTTTATGGCAAGTCCTTTGCCGAGCTTGCAGCCCTTGCCATATCCGGCAACCGGATTGACGAGGCACGGTCGAACCTTGCGCTGATGGCGTCCGAGTTCTGGACCAACAGGATGTGGCGGCACGGCGATGTTGCCTGGGCCATCTTCGAAACCATTCTCATGGCCTTTCTGGGCACCATGACGGGTGCCCTTGTGGCGCTGCCGCTGTCGTTTCTGGCGGCGCGCAATTTCATGCCGCTGGGGCCTGTGCGCTCTGCCGCCCGCCGGGTGTTCGACTTCATCCGCGGGGTGGACGGGCTGATCTGGACCATCATCCTGTCCCGCGCCTTCGGGCCGGGGCCGATGACCGGGGCCATTGCCATCGCGATCACCGACACCGGCAGCTTCGGCAAGATGTTTTCCGAAGCGCTGGAAAACATTGATGAAAAGCAGGTCGACGGCATCCGGTCCACCGGCGCAAACAGCCTTCAGCGGGCGCGCTTTGGCGTTTTGCCGCAGATCACGCCGGTCCTTCTCAGCCAGGTGCTGTACTATCTGGAATCCAACACCCGCAGCGCCACCGTGATCGGGGCCATCGTCGGCGGCGGCATCGGCCTGCTGCTGACCCAGGCGATCCTCACCCAGAAGGACTGGGAAGAGGTGGCCTATTACATGGTGCTGATCGTGGTGATGGTCATGGCGATGGACAGCCTGTCAGGCTGGCTGCGCCGCCGGCTGATCAAGGGCGACGGGGCGTGATGCGCGGCCCTTCGCCCCTTTGATCTTCGCAACCCGCTGCGCCTTCCCCCCGGCGCGCCCCCAAGGACATTCCGCCCCGCCATGCCGAAACTTTCCGCCACCCAGCCGCTGTTTCACGCCGGGGCCACTGCCACCAACTCCACCTTCGGCCCCTGGACCGAGGTGGGCGAAGGTGCGCGCATCCAGAATTCCGAATTCCTTGCCTATGCCTATTGCGACCGCTTCGCCGATGTGGCGAACACCACGGTCGGCAAGTTCGCCAATATCGCCGCCTTTACCCGCATCGGCCCCACCGACCACCCGATGGACCATGCCAGCCTGCATCACTTCCTGTACCGGTCCTCTTACTACTTCGGCGACACCCCTGATGATGCCGCCTTTTTCGCCCGCCGCGCCGCGCGCCGCACCGTGCTGGGGCCGGATACCTGGGTGGGCCACGGCGCGATCATCCGCCCCGAGGTGACCGTGGGGGCCGGGGCGGTGATTGCCGCCGGCGCGGTCGTGACCCGCGACGTTGCCCCCTACATGATCGTGGCCGGGGTGCCTGCCACCCCGCTGCGCCGCCGTTTTTCACAAGCCGTTGCCGAACGGATGCTGGCGCTTGCGTGGTGGGACTGGCCCCATGAGCGGCTGCGGGACAGGCTGGAAGATTTCCGGAACCTGACGGCGGAAGACTTTCTGGACACCTGCGGCGGCTGACGCCCGCCTATTCAGCCGCCATCCGCAGCGCCTGCGGCTGGCTGACAAAGCGGCAGCCTGCCTCGCCCGCCAGATAGGTCAGCCGACCGCGGGTGATCGTCGCCTCGATCGCGCGCGTTGCGGCGTTGACAACCACCAGATCGGCGCGCAGGCCGGGGATCAGCCTGCCACGGTCCGGCAGGCGCAGGATTTCCGCCGGTTTTTCCGAAATCAGCGCCCAGGCGCGGGGCAGGTCCAACACAGCGCTGTCCACCAGGGTCCAGGCCGCCAGCGCCAGCGCGGGGATATGGTAATCGGACACCAGCGCGTCGCACTGCCCCGCCGCGATCAATTCCCGCGCCGCCACGTTGCCCGCCTGCGATCCGCCGCGCACCACGTTCGGTGCCCCCATGATGACCGGGCACATCATCGCATGTGCCGCCGATGCGGCCCGCTTTGTCAGGGGAAATTCGGCAATCCGGGCACCGATCATCGTGTAGTATTCGCGCGTCTCGGCGTCGGGGTCGTCATGGCTGCCGTAGCTTACGCCAAGCCGGTCAAACGCTTCGGCCATGGCGCACAGGCTGCGCGGCACCTCGGCGGCGCATTTGAGCGCGGCATCCATCCGGGCGCGCAGCGTTTCGGGCCGGGTTCCGGCCTTGCGCGCCCAGACGGCAAAATCGGCCGGCGATTGACGGGCCATCTGCAGGCCCTCTTCAAGATGATCGTTGAAGACCACATACCCCACGCCGAACCGTTCCACCGCCGCCAGCAGGCGCGCAACACCTTCGACAAACCGGGTTTCGGCGCGCAGCTGGATGAGCAGGTCGGTCAGGGCAGCGGGCCTGTAGGCCTCGACCGCCTGCATCACCGCCTCGGCCTGGTCCGGCCCGCGCGTTCCGCCTTCCCAGCTCCAGCCCTGGGCAAGGAAGGCGGTGGTCACGCCATGGGCGGCCGCTTCGCGGTCGGTTGCCGCCAGGGCGGCCGACAAGGGAAAAGGGGCGCTGTGCCGGGGATAGATCTGCCGTTCGAACCCGTCGCCGTGCAGGTCGATGATGCCGGGCAGGATGTAAAAGCCGCTCAGGTTCACTTCCGGCAGCGGTCCCCTGGTAAACCGCCCGTCCGCCAGTGACAGGGACCGGCGCTGCAATTCGCCGTCCCTCAGGATCGTGGCGCCTGTCAGGCGCAGCGGAGGCAGGACAAGGGACATCGGGACTCCATCAATGACGGGGGTTGCCTGTGGATAACCTGCCCTTGCAACGGCAGTATGACGTTGTCGGGGTCAGTCATCGGAATGGATCGTCAGGGTTACCCGGTCGCCTGCGAACCAGGTGGTTCCGTATTCGACGGGCACCCCTGCGCCGTCCACGTTCACGGCAACGCTCTGCAACAGGGGGGCACCTTCGGCCAGCCGCAGGTGCAGCGCCTGAACCGCATCGGCGCGCCGGGCGGTCAGCCGGGTCAGGGCGCGGGTATAGTCGGCCAGGCCGCCGCTGGCCATCGCGGCGGTGATCGACGGGGTCTGCGCCAGATCATCCAGCAGCGACGGGAACCGGGCCGCGGGCAGGACCGACCGGAACAGCGCCAGGGGCTGCCCGTCGGCCAGGGACAGACCCTCGACCACATGCACCGATGTGCCTGCGGCCAGATGAAGCGCCCCGGCTTCGGGCGGTGTCGCGGGGCAGGTTTCAAGGCGCGATATCTGCCGCGACGGGACCTGTCCCGTTGCCGCGATGTTCTGGTTGAAGCGCACCCGCCTGCCGATCCGGTAGTCGGTGGCCGGCGCGGTGACAAAAACCCCGGCCCCGCGCCGGGGCACCACAAGCCCCTGCGCGGCAAGCGCCGACAGGGCGTGTCGCACAGTGTGGCGGTTGACCCCGAAGCGGGCAGACAGATCCGCCTCGGTCGGCAGTTTCGATCCTGCAGGATACTGGCCGCCCGCAATGTCGGACGCCAAGGCATCGGCAATCGCCTTCCAGATCGGGCTGCGGGTCATGGCGGCTTTCCGTCATCAAAAATTCACGGGACGCTGGTGCGTGTTTACGATAGAACTTGTATAGTTGTATAGGGAATTGTACGGCAGACCCAGAGCGAGGCCACCATGACTGTTTCCGTTCCGCCGCCAGACCTGCAAGACCGCCGCACCTGGATGGGCCTGCTTGCACGGGCGCGGCCTGAAAGGCTGGCAGAGCTTGTGCCGGACGAACCCGATCCGGGCCCGGTCATCCTGCGCCAGCCTGAAATCGGGACGGTGATGGTGCAGGGCCGGATCGGTGCCGCAGGCAGCCCGTTCAACCTTGGGGAAATGACGGTCACGCGCTGTTCGCTGCGGCTGGAAAGCGGTGCGGTGGGGCATGCCCATGTGCAGGGGCGCAGCAAGGACCATGCCCGCCGCGCGGCGCTGGTCGATGCGCTGATGCAGACCGGCCGCGCGGCACAGCTGCGCCGCGATGTGCTGGAACCGCTGCTGCGTGACGAGGCCGGCCGCCGCCTTGCGCGCGCCGGAAAGGCAGCCGCCACGAAAGTGGAATTCTTTACCCTTGTGCGCGGAGAAGACCGCTGATGGCCAACCCCCTGACGGCAGAAACGCTTGGCGGCGGGTTCGATGACGCCCCGATCCAGTCCGCGCGGGCCTTCCGGGCGGCGCTGGACGCGATGGCGCGCCCCGGCCGTATCCATGTCATCGCCGGGGCCAGGCCACCCGCACCGCTGTCGGCCGCCGCAGGCACGCTGCTGCTGACGCTGGCCGATGGCACGACACCGGTGCATCTGGCGGGTGATATCGATTGTGATGCCCTGCGCGGCTGGATCACCTTTCACACCGGTGCCCCGCTGGTGCCCGCCGAAGCGGCGGTCTTTGCGGTGGGCCGCTGGACAGACCTGGCACCGGCGCACCGGTTCGCCATCGGCACGCCGGAATATCCCGACCGGGCGGCGACGCTGATCGTCGAAATGCCTGTGCTGGAGGCGGAAGGACCGGTCCTGGCAGGGCCGGGCATCCGCGACCGCGCCCGGCTGACGCTGCCCGACCCGGAGGCGTTCCGGGCCAACCATGCGCTGTTCCCGCTGGGGTTTGACACCTTCCTGACCTGTGGCAACCGCGTGGCCGGTCTGCCCCGGTCCACCCGTGTGGAGGATTTCTGATGTATGTGGCCGTCAAGGGGGGCGAGCGTGCCATCGAAAACGCCCATGCGCTGCTGGCCGAAGACCGGCGCGGCGACACCGGCGTGCCGGAACTGTCGGTGGTGCAGATCCGCGAACAGTTGCGGCTGGCCGTGAACCGGGTCATGGCCGAAGGATCGCTGTTCGACCCCGATCTGGCCGCGCTGGCCATCAAGCAGGCGCGCGGTGATCTGATCGAGGCGGTGTTCCTGATCCGCGCCTATCGCACCACGCTGCCCCGCTTCGGGTCGTCGCGCCCGGTGGACACCGGTGCCATGGCTTGCAGCCGCCGGATCAGCGCCACCTTCAAGGATGCGCCGGGCGGGCAGGTTCTGGGGCCGACCTTTGATTACACGCACCGCCTGCTGGATTTCCGGCTGGCCGCCGAAGGGCAGGGTCTGCCCAAGCCCGCCACGGCAGACCCCGTGGCGGGGCCGGTGCCGCACATCACGTCCTTTCTGAACCGCGAAGGGCTGATCGAAACCGACCGTCCCGGCGATGACCTGCCGCCCGATCTGACACGCGAACCGATGGAACTGCCCGCCGCGCGCGCGCTGCGCCTGCAGGCGATCACGCGGGGCGACGAAGGCTTCATCCTGTCGCTGGCCTATTCGACGCAGCGCGGCTACGGGCGCACCCATGCCTTTGTGGGCGAATTGCGCATCGGCACGGTGGCGGTGGAGATGGACATTCCCGAACTGGGCTTTGCGGTCGAGATCGGCGAGGTAGAGCTGACCGAATGCGAAACGGTCAACCAGTTCACCGGGTCAAAGACCGAGCCGCCGCAGTTCACCCGGGGCTATGGCCTGGTCTTTGGCCAGACCGAGCGCAAGGCGATCGCGATGAGCCTGGTGGACCGGGCGCTGCGCTGGAAGGAGCTGGGCGAGGATGACACAGGCGCGCCCGCGCAGGACGAGGAATTCGTGCTGATGCATGCCGACAACGTGCAGGCGACCGGCTTTCTGGAGCATATCAAGCTGCCGCATTACGTCGATTTCCAGGCAGAAACGGAACTTGTCCGCAAGCTGCGGGCCGAGGGTGCGGCGCGGCGACAGGAGGCGGCAGAATGACCGAACAGGCCTACAACTTTGCCTATCTGGACGAGCAGACCAAGCGGATGATCCGCCGCGCGATCCTGAAAGGGGTGGCAGTGCCCGGCTGTCAGGTGCCGTTCGCCAGCCGGGAAATGCCGATGCCTTACGGGTGGGGTACGGGCGGGGTGCAGGTGACGGCAGCCTGCCTGACGCCCGAAGACCGGCTGAAGGTGATCGATCAGGGTGCCGATGACACCACCAATGCCGTGTCGATCCGCAGCTTCTTCCGCCGCACGGCCGGTGTTGCCGTGACCGGGGCCACGGCAGACGCAACCCTGATCCAGACCCGCCACCGCATTCCGGAACATCCGCTCACCGAGGATCAGATTCTGGTCTATCAGGTGCCGATCCCCGAGCCCTTGCGCTTTCTGGAACCGCGGGAACCGGAAACGCGCAAGATGCACAGCCTGGAGGAATACGGGCTGATGCATGTCAAGCTCTATGAGGATATCGCGCGGCATGGCGCGATTGCGACAAGCTATGACTACCCCGTCAAGGTCGAAGGCCGCTATGTGATGGACCCCTCGCCGATCCCGAAGTTCGACAACCCGAAACTGTCGGGCTGCCCCGCGCTGCAACTGTTCGGTGCCGGGCGGGAACAGCGCATCTATGCGCTGCCGCCCTATACAAGCGTGGTCAGCCTTGATTTCGACGATCATCCTTTCGACCCCGGCAAGGCCGATCATGACTGCGATCTGTGCGGGGCCGGGGACAGCTATCTGGACGAGGTCATCATCGACGATGCCGGCGGCCGGATGTTCGTCTGTTCCGACACCGACTTTTGCCAGGGCCGGCGTGCCGCAGGCCATATCGGGCGTCTGGGCGCCCCGGCGGGGGCGGCGGCATGACGCAAAGGCACGAAACGATCATGGCCGCGCGGGCGCCGCTGTTGCAGGTGCGCGGTCTGACCAGGCGCTACGGCGCGCGGATTGGCTGCGCGGATGTCAGTTTTGACCTGTGGCCGGGCGAGGTGCTGGGCATTGTGGGCGAAAGCGGTTCGGGCAAATCCACCCTGCTGTCCTGTCTGGCAGGGCATCTGGCCCCGGATGAGGGGCAGGTGATCTTTGACACCGCCAGCGGCCCGAAAGACACCCTGCGGATGGACGAGCCGGAGCGCCGCCGCCTGTCGCGCACCGACTGGGCCTATGTCCATCAGAACCCGCGCGACGGCCTGCGCATGGGGGTGACCGCCGGGGGCAATGTCGGCGAACGGCTGATGGCCGTGGGCGCGCGGCACTATGGCGCGATCCGCGAAGCGGCGACCGATTGGCTGGGCCGCGTCGAGATTGATGCCTCGCGCATCGACGACCGGCCTTCGGCCTTTTCGGGGGGCATGCAGCAGCGCCTGCAGATCGCGCGCAACCTGGTGACCGGGCCGCGCCTGGTGTTCATGGACGAACCCACGGGGGGGCTGGATGTCAGCGTGCAGGCGCGGCTTCTGGACCTGCTGCGCGGTCTGGTGCGCGACATGGGCCTGTCGGCGATCATCGTCACGCATGATCTGGCCGTGGTGCGGCTGCTGGCGGACCGGCTGATGGTGATGAAATCGGGCCGCGTGGTGGAACAGGGCCTGACAGATCAGGTGCTGGACGATCCGCAGCATGCCTATACACAGCTTCTTGTCTCTTCCGTCCTGCAGGTGTGACCATGATCCGGATCGAAGGTCTGTCAAAAAGCTTTACCCTGCACAATCAGGGCGGGGCGGTGATCCCGGTGATGGCGGGGGCCAGCCTGACGGTGCATCCGGGCGAATGCGTGGCCCTTGTGGGGGCGTCGGGGGCGGGAAAATCGACCCTGATGCGGATGATCTGGGGCAATTACCTGGCCGGATCGGGGTCGATCCGGGTAGGCTCGCTGGATGTGGTCACCGCCGCGCCGCGCGAAATCCTGCGGCTGCGGCGCGAGACGCTGGGCTATGTCAGCCAGTTCCTGCGGGTGGTGCCGCGCGTGCCGACGGTGGATGTGGTGGCCGAACCCCTGCTGAACCTGGGCGTTCCGACCGGGGCCGCGCGGGCGCGGGCCGCGCATCTGCTGGACCGGCTGAACATCCCGCAGCGGCTGTGGCACCTGTCGCCCACCACGTTTTCGGGCGGCGAGCAGCAGCGGGTGAATATCGCGCGGGGCTTTGCCCACCCCCGTCCGGCGCTGTTGCTGGATGAACCGACGGCCAGCCTGGATCCGGTGAACCGCGAGGTGGTGCTGGCACTGGTCGAGGAGGCGAAGGCGGCGGGGGCGGCGATTGTCGGTATCTTCCACGACGCGGCGGCGCGGGAAAGACTGTGCGACCGGTCGGTCGATGTCAGCGCCTTCACACCCGGAGCGGCGGCATGACGGGGCGGCTGATCTGCGTGGTCGGGCCGTCAGGTGCCGGCAAGGACACGCTGATTGACGCGGCGCGCAGGCAGCGGCCCGATCTGGTGATCGTGCGGCGCGTGATCACCCGGCCCTCGGCGCTGGGGGGCGAGGATTTCGACGGGGTCACCCAGGCCGAATTCGACCGGCGCAAGGCGGCAGGTGCCTTTGCCCTGGACTGGCGTGCGCATGGGCTGAGCTATGGCCTGCCTGCGGCAACGCTGGCGCTGCGCAACGGGGGGCGCGATCTGCTGGTCAACGCGTCGCGCGCCGCGCTGGAACCGGCGCGCGGTGTGTTTCCCGATCTTCAGGTGATCCGCATCACGGCCCCGTCCGCAGTTCTGATGGAGCGTCTTCTGGCCCGCGGGCGCGAGACGCGCGCCGAAATCGAAGCGCGCATCCTGCGCCAAAGCTTCGAGGTGCCGCCCGGACTTCAGGTGACGGACGTGCGCAACGATGGTCCGCTGGACAAGGCGATTGCGGCTTTTCTGGCGGCGCTGGACGGCGCGGCACCCGGACCCGGCCCCTGAACGGAAGGGGTCCGGTCTGCCGGCGCATCGGGTCCTGGCGGACAACCACATCCGGTGCCGGGGGGCGGCCGGTCGCACTGCCCCGGCGGGCGCGGCACACACAAGCGGGGCAAGGGGGGGCAGGAAGACGCGGCACGCGGGGGCGGTGTGACCGCAGAGTTGCGCCCCGGCCCCTGCCATGGCAGCGGCCCCAAGGGCGGGGAAGCGCGGCGCACCGGGGGGCGCGGCAGTCACCGGTCAGCAAGGCAGGATCACGGCTGACCCGGTGGCGGCGGGTACTGGTGCGGCCATGGCCGGCACCGGTGGCCCCGACAGGGGCGGCTTGCACCGTTCGGGGGCGTCGAAGACGAGGGTCCCCCCGCAGGAGTGCGCCGGATGCCCTTGCGCGTGAAGGGATTGCCGGCCCCGGACGCAAGCATCGCCCCGGCGATCTTCGTTTGCCTTCCCCTGGCACCGATGCGGACGCGCGCCGGTCAGGCGCAGCCATTCACACAGAAGCCGTATCGCATCTGTCCCCCCGGGCCGCGAATTCCTTGCGAATTCTTCCCGCCTTGCCTTGCGTCCCGGCGGGCGCGGCGCATATGGTTTCGCCGCACAGCAGAAGGGCGCAGCATGGACATCCAAAGCGTTGGCATCGTCGGGGCCGGGCAGATGGGCAGCGGCATCGCGCATGTGTTTGCGCTGGCGGGATTTGATGTGCTGATGACGGATATCAGCGAGGACAGCCTGGCAAAGGCGCTGTCGCAGATCGACCGCAACATCGAACGCCAGGTCTTGCGCGGCAAGGTCGCGCCCGAGGCGAAGGCCGCCGCCATGGCGCGCATCCGCACCACCCTGCGTCTGGCAGACACCGGCCCCTGCGACCTGATCATCGAAGCGGCAACCGAACGCGAGACGGTCAAGCAGGCCATCTTCGAAGACCTGCTGCCGCACCTCAAACCGCATACCATCCTGACGTCGAACACCTCGTCGATCTCGATCACGCGGCTGGCCAGCCGGACTGACCGGCCGGAGAAATTCATGGGCTTTCACTTCATGAACCCGGTGCCGGTGATGCAGCTTGTCGAACTGATCCGGGGCATCGCCACCGATGCGGCCACCTATCAGACCCTGCTGGGTGTGGTGGAAAAGCTGGGCAAGACCGCCGCCAGCGCCGAAGACTTCCCTGCCTTCATCGTCAACCGCATCCTGATGCCGATGATCAACGAGGCGGTCTATACCCTGTACGAAGGGGTGGGTTCGGTCAAATCCATCGACGAATCGCTGAAACTGGGCGCGAACCACCCGATGGGGCCGCTGGAACTGGCCGATTTCATCGGGCTGGACACCTGCCTTGCCATCATGAACGTCCTGCATGACGGGCTGGCAGACACCAAATACCGCCCCTGCCCCCTGCTGACGAAATATGTCGAAGCGGGCTGGCTGGGCCGCAAGACCGAACGCGGCTTTTACGATTATCGCGGCCCGGTCCCGGTGCCGACGCGCTGAGTTCGGATGACGTTGACTTCTTGTGTCGGGCAGATATCTTACGCGGTGGCAGCCATGCGCCGGGCAAACCCAGAGCAGTCTAAGTGATTGCAGGCGTCGAATCGCAATCATGGGCCGGGGGGCTGCCGCCCTTTCTTCCATATCGACAGTGAGAAAGCTTGGTCTTCACTGAGCATGCAGAGTTCGGGATTTGGTACGATCTTGACGCCGTAGCTCAAGTAATTGTGGCCACGGCTGTAAGTGATGGGCTTGAGCATCTGTGAATAGCGCGGCTCACAGTTTCCATATCGATCTGGTTCGAATCCGGCAGAAAAAGATGATGCAACGATGTCCGACAGCTGAAGACACGCACTTGTGCTGTGGTCGCGTGCATCAACAGCATCAATGTCTATGACCGGCCAGTGAATCCGAACGTCTGAGTCACGATTCCCATGCAATCCAGTCAGGTAACTTCGGAATGCGTCGTACTGCATCCCGCCGCGTCTCGAGAATGTTATCGCGACCCGGCCGTCTCCCTCTGGCGCAAGCCTGCGAAAATCGCGGCAAAGCCAAGAGAGCCGTTCGATCAGGTAGCGCGCCATGTAAAAATAAAGTTGGTTCTTGGCACCGAAAGCACGAGACTGAAGATGCTCTTTTGAAGCAATTACGCTTATCGTGCGGACTGGTTTGGTCGCCAGAATCCGCACAGCAGCCACTTTCTGACCATGGTTCAGTCTTGCAAAGTGGAGGTCACGCGCCTGTTTCTCCGGCATCTTTGATCGAATTTCATCGCGCCAATTGACCGCGTCATGACTGTTGACGGCACGAATGACGCAGGCAGAAAGCACAAGCCACCTTGATGACCCTCCCTGGCTCCCCGGCCCCCTGAACGGTGCCTTCAGGCCGTCATCGCCAGACTCGTCAATGAATGCAAGATAGGTATGAGACATTCGACCAACGTACCGGAATGCTTCAGACGCGCAAACCCCAGAAGCATTCCTTATCACATTGTAATAAATGAATAAAGAATGTTTCGCCGTCACTTGTCCTTCAGCGCCAGGGTCAGCTCGCGCAGCCAGGCCAGATAGCCGCGCGGATTGCCGGACCATCTGGCGATTTCATCGGGTGGCACGGGCTGGCCGATCACCGGGCGCTGCGGCTTGTTCAGCGCGTGGACAACCTCGTGCAGCAGCAGGCCCTGCCGGATCGTCGGGGAAATCTTGTCGGCGATGTGATACAGCCGCGAATTCTGACCCGGAAAGAAGATGGGCAGCACCGTGGCCTTGCTTTTCTGCACCATCTTGGCGGTGAACAGGTTCCATTCCGCCTCGATCGCCGGGCCCCACCAGCCTGTGGATGTCGCCACCTTGCCCGCCGGGAACAGGATCAGCACGCCCCCCTGAGCCAGGTGATCCATCGAGATCTTGCGCATCTCCAGCCCTTTTTCCAGGCTGTCTTCCTCGTGCGGGAAGGGGACGGGCACCATGTGATAGGCGATCTCGGGGATGCCGGTCAGCAGGGACCGGGTCAGGATCTTGAAGTCGGGGCGCACCTGCATGACCAGCCGGGCCATGACCAGACCGTCGACAAGCCCGTGCGGGTGGTTGGCCACCACCACGACCGCGCCGGTCTTCGGGATCAGCGCCACCTGCTCGGGCGGGGTCGTCACCTCGATGTTCATCACATCCAGGGCGCGCTGCCAGAATTCCAGCCCGCGGGCCGGTCCCATCCGCTCGAACTTCCGGATCAGCCGCAGAAGGGTCAGCTTGCCGGTGGACCATTCAATGACACGGATCAGCGCTGCCTTGCGCGGGTCAGTGAACGTGCCGGCATAAGACAGGCGTCGTTTGTCATAGGGCCGATAGTCGGGATCGCCGACCAGACCCGACTGGTCTGCACTTTCAGTCAAAGGTCTTCGTCCTCCACCACGGCAGTTGGTGCCGGGCCAGATATCGGTTCAGAACGATTCCCCGAAACGGCTTGCGACCAGGTTTTCAAGGGCGTCGGCAAGCTGTTCAGCCTCGGTTCCGCTGGTTCGAACCTCAATAGAGGTTCCGCACGAGGCTGCCAACATCAAAAGGCCCATGATCGAGTCGCCCGATACGGTCATTCCGTCTTTGGTGACCTCGGCCGTGGCATCATGCTTTTCCACCACCTCGACAAAGCGCGCCGATGCGCGGGCATGCAGCCCCTTTTCGTTGACGATCTGAAAATGCCGTGCAATCACGGTTGCCCCGTCATTCAGGATCACGCCCGCCCGCATCGAAACTGTCGATGTATTTGCGACCGGCTTCAAGGGCGGTTTCAACTGCCGCAGGCACGCTCAGGCCGCGCGATTTGGCCAGCTTGATCAGAAGCGGCAGGTTTGCGCCATAGATGATGCGCCGGTCCGTTGCCACGCAGGCCCGCAGCGACAGGTTCGACGGCGAGCCGCCGAACATGTCCGTCACCACGACCACACCATCACCGGTGTCAACATCATCGGCCGCCGCACAGATTTCAATCTGCTTGGCAGACCGGTCATGGTCATCTTCGATCGAGATCGCACGCATGCCTTCCTGTTTGCCGACAACATGTTCGACGGCGGCAAGGTATTCCCGCGCCAGTCCGCCATGTGCGACGATCACGATCCCGATCACGCGCCGTTCACCCTGTCTCCAGACCGGGCGCACCCTGCGCCCTGCGTTCCAGCTCGCGGTGGCGCAGCGCCACCGCCCAGCCGGCCTGAGACAGCACAATGCCCAGTTTTTCTGCAACTGCAACAGACCGATGCTGACCCCCGGTACAGCCAAAGCCGATGGTCAGATACGCCTTTCCTTCTGCCACATGGGCCGGAAGGAGAAACAGGATCAGGTCCGTCAACTTCTGAAAGAAGGCTTCAAACCGCGGGTCTTCGGCAATATGCGCGGCAACGGCAGAATCCCTTCCGTCGCGGTCCCGCAGGGCGGGCGACCAGTAGGGGTTTTTCAGGAAGCGGACATCAAAAACGGTATCGACCCCGCGCGGCACCCCGCGCCTGTAGGAAAAGGATTGAAGCGACACCGCCAGCCGCGCCGGCGTGACACGGGCGAACCATCTGGCGATTTCGGCCTTCAGATCATGGGGGCTCATGTCCGTCGTATCGATCAGATGGTCGGCCCGCGTCCTGACCGGCCGCAGCAGATCCGCCTCGCGCTCGATGCCTTCGGATGCGGTTTCGGCCGGCGCAAGCGGGTGGCGCCGCCGCGTCTGGCTGTAGCGCCGGCTCAGCTCTTCGGGGGCGCAGTCAAGATAAAGCACCTCGGGCAGGATCCGCGGATCACGCGTCAGGCTGTCGATCAGGTCGATCAGGGCCGTCGCATTGAAATCCCGGTTCCGCGCATCCAGCCCCAGTGCGATGGGCCGGGCGTGCGGCGGCCCGTCGATCAGGCGCGGCACCAGGGACAGGGGCAGGTTGTCGATCACCTCATACCCAAGGTCTTCCAGGGCGTTGATTGCCGTGCTGCGCCCGGCGCCGGAGGGGCCGGTGACAAGCAGCAGACTTTGCCCTGCGGTCTTTTCCGCCGTCCCGGTCTTGCGATCCATCCCCAGGCCCATCACGCGTGCCGCCCCCCGCGCAGATACAGCAGAAGTGCGACGGGAAGATGGGCACTCAACGGCCCTTTCACAAGCGCGATCCGCCTTTCCAGCAGCACGATCCCGTGCTGGTCGGGCAGACGGGGTGATGCGGGCTGCCCCAGATCGACGGCCAGGTGAAGGGGAACGGAAGCAACCGTTCCGGCCCGCAGAAGGCCCACGCCCCGCGCCTCGATCAATCCGGCCAGCGCGGGCGGCGCGGCGGCGACAAGGGCGTCGCCCGCGCATGTCAGGTCAACCTGATCGTCTGCCACCAGAACGGCCCCAAGGCCGATCATCTGCAACGCAAGCGACGACTTGCCGCACCCGGAGGGGCCGAGAATCAGAAGCCCCCGGCCGTCAAGCGCAACACAGGAGGCATGCAGCCGAACGGAAGGCGGCCCTTTCACACCGGCAGGCCGACCACAAACCGGGCACCGGCAGGGCCAGAAGTGCCATCGCCCTGGGGTGACGGAATGTTTTCCGCCCAGATCACGCCGCCATGCGCCTCGACAATCTGTTTTGAGATCGCAAGTCCCAGGCCGGAGTGATTGCCGAACTGTCCCGCAGGGCGTTCCGAGTAGAAGCGGTTGAAAATCTTGCCCAGCGCCTGTTCGGCAATGCCCGGACCCGTGTCTTCGACAACAACCAGCACGCGGTTTTCGCGCCGGTGCGCCCAGACGCGCACGGCATCGCCTGCCTCGCAGAAGGAGATGGCATTGGTGATCAGGTTCACAAAGACCTGTGCAAGCCGCTCTTCCAGCCCCCGCGTCATGATCGGCTCCGGCGGCAGGTCGGTGATAAAGTCCACACCCTTTTCGGCAGCCCGCGCGCCCAGATGCGCGCTGAGGCCGGCCAGCGTCTTGCAAAGGTCGAAAGACGTTTCCTCTTCCTTGACCAGTTCGGAATCAAGGCGGGACGCGTTGGAAATGTCACTGACCAGCCTGTCGAGGCGTTCCACATCATGTTCAATCACATCCAGCAGCTTCTGGCGCTGATCCTCTTCCCTGGCAAAGCGCATGGTGCCCACGGCGGACCGCAGGCTGGCCAGGGGATTCTTGATCTCATGGGCCACATCGGCGGCGAACTGTTCATTGGCATCGATCCGGTCGTACAGGGCTGCAACCATGCCGCGCATCGCTACCGAAAGCCGGCCGATCTCATCGGGGCGGGCCGCCAGATCAGGAATTCTGATACGCCCCGGCGCCATCTTGCGGGCATCGCGGTTGCGTCCAAGTTCGGCAGCGGCGGCAAGGGCGGACAGCGGGGTCGCTATGGTCGAGGCCAGCACCAGCGACAGACCGACGGACACCAGCAAGGCGATGATGAACATCTGAAGCACCTGCTCGCGCTCGGCGCGCACAAGCCTGTCAATCTCTCCCGCCGCGCTGGTCAGGGCGACGACACCCGTCACGGTGTCGCCGTTGCGGATCGGGGTCGCAACCGAAAACATCGCCGCCCCGGTTGTGGGATCGCGGCCTGTATTGACGCCGGTCCTGCCCGTCAGCGCTTCGGGGAAAATCGCGCGTGCCAGACCTTCCGCATCCACGTTCGGCGGCCTCTGCCGGCCCAGCGTCAGCAGCGCGGCGGCACCATCCCACGCCTTGTTCAGAAAATCGGTCATCAGCGTTGACCGCGTGTCCAGGGCAGGGTCCGGGTTCGGGGCGGCGGTGCCCATGCCTTTGGCAAGCAGCCTGCCCGAGACATCAAAGACGAACACTTCGATGCCGGGGGCAAGATCAAGACGCGCCAAAGTGGCTTCAACGTCCGGGCCGGGGGGTGCGGAAGCTGTGCCGGCCCCCGCCCCGGGCAAGGTCGCCTCGAACACCCTGGCCATCAGCCGGGCTTCGGTGATCAGCCCCGCTTCGCGCTGCATCACGAGGCTGTTGCGAAACGGATTCAGGAACAGAACGCCCGACACAAGGATGACAAGCGCCAGCAGATTGAAGACGATGATCTTGCGTGCCAGCGGCGACCGGTTGAGCGACAGGAAGCGGCGACGCCCCCGATCCTTGCGCACGGCCTTGCCGGCCTGCTTTCGCGGGGAAAACCTGTCCTTGCCCGAACGGACGCGACCGTCCTTGGCAGGCACAGTTATGGCTGAGCCGAAGCGTGACAGTGCCATCATTCCCCGTTATACCGGTAGCCGATTCCGTATAAGGTTTCGATGGCAGAGAACTCGTTGTCAATGCTGCGCATTTTCTTGCGCAGGCGCTTGATGTGGCTGTCGATGGTGCGGTCATCGACATAGACCTGATCGTCATAGGCCACATCCATCAGCTGATCGCGGCTTTTCACCAGGCCCGGCCGTTGGGCAAGGGCCTGCAACAGCAGGAATTCTGTCACCGTCAGCGCAACATCCTTCCCTTTCCAGCTGACGGAATGGCGCAGGGGGTCCATGCGCAGCGCGCCGCGGTCCATGATTCTGGTTTCTTCGGAAGCGGCGGTTTCGCCGGTTGCGATGGCCTGTTGCCGCCGCAGCAGCGCGCGGATGCGCTCGATCAGAAGCCGCAGCGAGAACGGCTTTTTCACATAATCATCCGCGCCCATGCGCAGACCGAGGATTTCGTCGATCTCGTCATCCTTCGAGGTCAGGAAAATGACCGGCATAGCGGTTTTCTGCCGCAGCCGCTGAAGCAGGTCCATGCCGTCCATGCGCGGCATCTTGATGTCGAGCACGGCCATGTCCGGCATGCGGCGGTTGAACGCCTCCAGCGCCGATTGGCCGTCGTTATAGGTTTCGACCACGAAGCCTTCCGCCTCCAGCGTCAGCGACACGGACGTCAGGATATTCCTGTCGTCGTCCACAAGGGCGATTCTGGACATCCGCATTGGTCCTGACTTGTCGAACTCCGCCGTTTTTTAGGCTTCATAGTCCGCAGTCCTGACAAGGGACGCAACCGATAAGTGCGAATCGCCCCGCCGGGGGGCCGGTTTTGTCTTCGGATATGGCGAAAGTTTGACTTAATTGCCGCAGGTGCGTCCCGTTGCTGCCATTATCGGACGATGGTTGCGCCAACCTGACGCAAGCAGGCCGATACAGGGTGTCGGGCGCGTGGCAGGATGCAGTTGCGCGCCCCGTCGGGGTGCGTGTCGCACAGCCCTGCCGGCCCGGGGCGTGTCGGCACCCGCCCCGAAGACCCGCCCTGCAATGCGGCGGGGGAGCATGCAGAATGACCATCGGACGTGTGAACCCGGCCTTCCGGCTGGACGGACAAGGCATCACCGGGCTTGGCCCGGTCCACTGCAACCTGACCGAACCTGCCCTGATCGAAGCCGCGCTCCAGCGCCGCGAGGGCAGGCTTGGAAAGGGTGGCGCGTTTCTTGTCTCGACCGGCAGTCACACCGGCCGGTCCCCCAGGGACAAGCATGTTGTCCGCACGGCATCTGTCGAAGACAGCATCTGGTGGGACAACAACGCAAGCCAGACCCCCGACGCGTTCGAGCGGCTCTATGCCGACATGCTGGCCCATCTGCGGGGGCGCGACTGCTTTGTGCAGGACCTGTTTGCGGGGGCCGATGCGGCGCATCGTCTGGACCTGCGCGTGGTGACGGAACTGGCCTGGCATGGCCTGTTCATCCGTCATCTGCTGCGCCGGCCCGACCGGTCTGAACTGACGACATTCACGCCGCAGTGGACGATCATCAATTGCCCGTCCTTCACCGCAGACCCCGCGCGTCACGGCTGCCGCAGCGGAACGATCATCACCTTTCATTTCGACCGCAAACTGATCCTGATCGCCGGAACCGCCTATGCGGGCGAGACCAAGAAGGCGGTCTTCAGCCTGCTCAACTATCTGATGCCCGAGAAGGGCTTCATGCCGATGCATTGCGCGGCCAGCCATGCCCCCGGCAATCCGGTGGACACCGCCGTGTTCTTCGGCCTGTCCGGCACCGGCAAAACCACATTGTCCGCCGATCCGTCGCGCACCCTGATCGGGGATGACGAACATGGCTGGTCCGACCGGGGCATCTTCAATTTCGAAGGCGGCTGCTATGCCAAGACCATCAACCTGAGCGCCGGGGCAGAGCCCGAGATTTTCTCCACCACGCAGCGCTTCGGCACGGTGGTGGAAAACATGGTCTTCGATCCCGAAACGCTGGAGCTTGATTTCGCGGATGCCAGCCTGACGGCCAACACGCGCTGCGCCTATCCGCTGGACTGCATCCCGAACGCCTCTGCCAGCGGGCTGGGCGGGCATCCCGGGAACATCATCATGCTGACCTGTGATGCCTTCGGCGTGCTGCCGCCCATCGCCCGCCTGACCCCGGCCCAGGCGATGTATCACTTCCTTTCGGGGTTCACATCCAGGGTGGCGGGCACCGAACAGGGCGTGACCGACCCGCAGCCCACCTTTTCGGCCTGTTTCGGCGCGCCCTTCCTGCTGCGCCGGCCCGAGGTTTATGGCAAGCTGTTGCAGGCGAAAATCGCCAGACACGGCGCAGCCTGTTGGCTGGTCAACACCGGCTGGACCGGCGGTGCCTTTGGCGCCGGGCGCCGGATGCCGATCCGCGCCACGCGGGCGCTGCTGACGGCGGCGCTGGACGGATCGCTGTCGGGTGCCGGATACCGGCGTGATCCGAATTTCGGCTTCGACGTGCCGGTCGACGTTCCCGGTGTGGACCGTGGCCTGCTTGACCCGCGCGGCACTTGGGCCAGTGCGACAGCCTATGATGCACAGGCGCAGAAGCTGGTGGCGATGTTCGCCGGCAACTTCGGGCAATATCTGCCCCATGTCGACGCCTGCGTGCGCGACGCTGCCATCGGCTGACCTGCTGTGGCGCATGATCCGCCGGGCGGCAGGGACGGAGACCGGCAGGCCCGGACCCCGCCAGACCGGATGCAGGATGCGCGCCGGAAGTCCGCCATGCCGCACGGTCTGCGGAAGAAACCGCCGGCGGCCGCCCACCGTCCGCAGCACGCCCGGCACTGCCCGCCGGAAGACCCGGTTCAGACCGGCGACCAAAGCCGGGATGACCGACCCGTGTGCGACATTTTAATTCATCCAGACCGCACAAGACGCATTTATGTTGCGCTGCGCCTGCGAACACTCTATTCCGGCCCGACACCCCGAGCAGGAGTTGCGGCATGCCACACGACGGACAGACCCTTTCGCATGGCCCCGTGCTGGCCGATCTTCTGGCGCTGACAGAAGCTGCACTGCCCGAGGTCGAGCATCTGTTCCAGACCGCGCGCGAGGCTTTGCGCGCCAGGGTCACCTTGGGCGGCAAGGTCAGCGCTGCCGCGATGGAGGACAACCAGTTCGCCGCGCATACGCTGGCCTGGCTTGCCACCTATACCGAATCGCTGCGCCAGATGCAGGCCTGGGCAGGCCGCACGACACAGGACGGCACCTTCGGCGAGATGGAGGCGCTGATCCTGCAGATCGCCTTCGGCGAATACCTGAGCCAGATTCACGGCGGCATTCCGATGAGTCAGGGCGAAATGGCGCGGGTTCAGGACCTTGGCCTGACAGCCCCGGCCCCCGGTGCTGCCGCCGCCACCCTGATGGCAAACGGCAACACCGACGCCGCGCGCCAGCGCCTTGTCGCGCTGATGCGCGAAAACCGGGGCCGTGCCACCTTCGGCGCGTCCGGACTGGATGACGAGCTGGAAATGATCCGCGACCAGTTCCGCCGCTTTGCCGATGAGCAGGTCGCCCCCCATGCCCACGGCTGGCACCTGCGCGACGAGCTGATCCCGATGGACATCATCGAACAGCTTGCCGCAATGGGCGTTTTCGGCCTGACGATCCCGGAAGAATTCGGTGGCCTGGGCATGTCAAAGGCCAGCATGGTGGTCGTGTCCGAAGAACTGTCCCGTGGCTATATCGGTGTCGGCAGTCTTGCCACGCGCAGCGAGATTGCGGCAGAGCTGATCCTGTGCGGCGGCACGCCCGAGCAGAAGGCGCAGTGGCTGCCAAGGCTGGCAAGTGCCGAAATCCTGCCGACCGCCGTCTTCACCGAGCCGAACACCGGTTCCGATCTGGGCAGTCTGCGCACCCGCGCGGTCAAGGTTGGCGACGACTGGGAAGTCACGGGCAACAAGACCTGGATCACCCATGCCGCCCGCACCCATGTGATGACGCTGCTGGCGCGCACCGATCCGGACAGCAGCGATTATCGCGGCCTGTCCATGTTTCTTGCCGAAAAGATGCCCGGCACCGATGACGCCCCCTTTCCCACCCCCGGCATGACCGGCGGCGAGATCGGGGTGCTGGGCTATCGCGGCATGAAGGAATACGAACTTGCTTTCGATGGCTTCAGGGTCAAGGGCGCGAACCTGCTGGGCGGGGTTGAAGGCCAGGGCTTCAAGCAGCTGATGCAAACCTTCGAATCCGCCCGCATCCAGACCGCCGCCCGTGCCGTTGGCGTGGCGCAGAACGCGCTGGAGGTGGGAATGTCCTATGCCGCTGACCGCAGGCAGTTCGGCAAGGCGCTGATCGGGTTCCCGCGCGTCGCGGGCAAGCTGGCGATGATGGCGGCGGAAATCATGGTGGCCCGGCAGCTGACCTATTTCAGCGCCTGGCAGAAGGACCATGACAGGCGCTGCGATCTGGAGGCTGGCATGGCAAAGCTTCTGGCCGCGCGCGTGGCCTGGTCCTGCGCCGACAACGCGCTGCAGATTCATGGCGGCAACGGATTTGCGCTGGAATATCAGATCAGCCGCATTCTGTGCGATGCCCGCATCCTGAACATTTTCGAAGGGGCCGCCGAAATCCAGGCCCAGGTGATCGCCCGCCGCCTGCTGGACTGATCCGTTCAGTTTCTTGTTGCATCCTGCCGGGCGGAGCGTATGTTATAGGCAGTAACATACTTGGCAAGGGCCTTCCCCCATGGAACAGAATGTGCTGCTGACGGGCATTTCCGGCTTTATTGCCAAACGTATAGCGTTTGACCTGCTGAAAGCGGGCATGTCGGTGACGGGATCGCTGCGGTCAGCCGGGCGCGAGGATGAGGTGCGCGCGGCGATGCGGGCGCATGGCTGCGATGACGCGGCCCTGGCGCGGCTCAGGTTTGTCACGCTTGACTTGACCCGGGACGCGGGCTGGGCAGAAGCCATGGCGGGGATAACGGCCGTGATCCACACGGCCTCACCCTTTCCCCTTGCCCAGCCAAAGGATGAAAACGAACTGATCCGACCTGCCCTTGACGGGACGCTGCGGGTGCTCCGGGCGGCGCAGGCTGCGGGCGTGACCCGCGTGATCCTGACCTCGTCGACCGAAGCGGTGATTCACGGCGCAAAATCAGGCCCGCTGAGCGAAACCGACTGGACCGATCTTGGTGCCCCGACCGTCACCGCCTATACGAAATCAAAGACGCTGGCCGAACGCGCTGCCTGGGACTTCGTGAAGGCGCATCCTGAAATGCAGCTGACCGTGATCAATCCGGGCATGGTTCTGGGTACCCCGATGGATGGCCAGACAGGCAGTTCCGTGGGCGCGATCAGTCGTCTTCTGGCCGGCAAGGACCCGGCGCTTCCCGATGTTCTGTTGCCGGTAACCGACATCGCCGATGTTTCTGCCGCGCATCTGGCCGCGCTTGCCAATCCGGCCACGATCGGCCAGCGCTATCTGGTGGCCGATGGCTTTCTGAGTCTGCTGGAAATGGCGCGCATCCTGAAGGCGGCCTATCCGAACCGGTCGATCACCACACGCAGCGCCCCCCGCGTGCTTCTGCGGCTTTTGGCCCTGTTCGATGGCGAAATCAGGATGATCCTGCCGTGGCTGGGCATGACCCTCACGCTCGACAACAGCAAGGCCCGCCGCGACCTTGGACTGAAGATCACCCCGGCCAGAGATTCGGTTCTTGCCACGGCCGCAGCCCTGACCCCGGCCTGATGCGCTGACAGGCTGCTGAAAGCGCATCCCGCCCGCCTGCCTGTCGGGAAAACCTTCCCGTTCCCGGAACGGGGGTGCCATTCCGGGCAGACAGGGAAACGCGGTGCCTTTCCCCGAAAGGTCGTGACCATTGTCCCCCAAGGACCGTTCGTTCACGCGCAACGAAAGGGCAGCACCCGCCGGGGGCGGGCCGCGCAGGCGAAGGGGTTCCTGCTTTCCGTTCCCGCAGCCCATGCAACGGGTCGTTTTCGGCACCCTGCTACCGGGCAGCCCGGGCCGCGCCCTGCGATGGCCGTTCGGCACCCAGGCGGGGATGCAGCCGTCCGGCAATTGCCGCAGCCAGCGCCATGCCCGCCCCGGCCGCAACAAAGACCCCCGCAACCGGTGCCACCAGCAGCACAAGCCAGGCAACCCCGGGTGTCAGGATGCCCGAGACATCGCGGAAGCTGGAATAGACGGCAGCCATTTCCGTGCGCTCGGATGGCTTTACGGCCATCATGAAGGGAAGGCCCCCGGCCACATCCAGCAAAACCAGGCTGAATGACCCCGCAAACAGCAGGATGACCGTCACCCATGGCATTGGCGACAGCAGGCCGCCCAGCGTGAACAGGACCGCGCCAAAGACAAACCCGCCCCAGACAGCGCGCCGCACCGACACCCGCCGCACCAGCCGCAGCAGGACCGGCGTGGAAAACAAAAGCGCATTGGTGCAGGACAGGGCAATCCCGCCCACCTTGTCACCCAAACCGGACTCGATGCAGAAAATCGGCAGATAGACGACATAAACCCACCAGCCGCAGGACCGGATAACCGCAAACAGCCAGCCCGCAATCAGCCTTGGCTGTGCAAAGAACCGGCCCAGATAGGCCAGCGGGTTCAGCGCCGGGCCCTTGGCCCGGGTGATCTGCTTGCCATTGCCCAGCCGCAGCACCCAGAACGCCGCCAGCAGCGCCACCGAGAAGGCCCCCGCGACCAGAAAGGGGGCGGGGGCCCAAAGTGCCCACAGCCAGACCCCCAGCATCGGACCCACCGCCCAGAAGATCGCGGCATAGAGCATCTGCAACGAAGCGCTGCGCCCCAGGTTCGCCCGTGTGATGTAATCCAGAACATAGGCGTTCAGACAGACAAAGATCGTCACGGTCGCCAGCGCATTCACCAGAATGGCAAGGGCTATTGCCGCAGCGGTGCCGGCCAGTGCCAGCACCATGCCGACCAGATACAGAAGCGTGCCCAGCGTATACATCCAGCGGCGCGGGATATGGCGCGTGGCCCAGGGCACCATCAGCCCCCACAAAAGCGATGCCAGGCCGATCAGAAAGAAGGTGCGCGAAACGACAGCCGCATCCTGAACCGCATCGTACAGGGCCAGCGGCATCACCGAGATCAGAATGCCGCGGACACCGGCCTCCAGCCCGGCCAGAAGCGCGAAAGCCTCGACGCGGGGGGTCGGGGAATGCCGCAGGAAAAGGGGGATATATGTGTTGGCCATAACCTGTCTCACCGGCAGTCATGCCGGTGGCCGGCCCCCCCTGTCTCGGCCACGCGCGACACGGACCGGCGGATTTGCGCCTTTGGCCGGGTTCACGGTGCCCCGGCCACGGCCTGGACCGACCTTGACAGCAGATCGACCAGCCGCGCCCGCGCCTCGGGCAGGGGCCGGGTGCCCGGCACCGACCCGAGTTCCCGCGTCAGGAAATGGCCCGTCAGGCCCAGCCCCTGCAGCAGCCCGGCCGGGGTCACATCGCCGCCCGTCAGGCAGGGCGGCAGCGGCAGCAGGCGATCTGCCCAGGTACCGGCAGCGGCGCGGCTGACGGCGCGACCGGTTCGGGGAGAGACATAGGCCAGGTCCCCGGTCTGGCCGGTCACGGCGCAGCGCGCCAGATCAAGGCCAAATCCAAGATCCTCCAGCAGCAGAAGTTCCCAGCGCAGATAGGCAAGCTGCCAGTCCGCCCCTTCCAGCGCATCCAGAAGCGCAATCGTGGCGGGATAAAGGGCCGGGTGGGCATCGCGTTCGGGCAGGGCGTGGGACAGCAGCGCACAGACCGCATTCAGCGCCGACAGGGCCGCGCGGTCCGACAGGATCGCGCTGCGGCTTTGCAGCGGCTCGACCGTGAAATGGCCCAGATGGTCCTCAAGCCGCGCCCGCCAGGCCAGGTCAAGCTGCGCCCCCGGCTGAAGCACCGGGGCTACCTTGCGCGACGCGCCGCCGCGCACCACCCCGGCGTGGCGGCCGTGTGCTGCGGTGAACACCTCGATGATTGCGGCCGTCTCGCCGTGCCGCCGCACGGCCAGCACCGCCCCCTGATCCCGCCATTCCATGGCCGCAGTAACCATGCCCCACGGGGCAGCACAAGCCTGCCGGTCAGCGCAGGCCGTCCTCATCCAGCAGGGTGCGCCCGGCGCGGTCCTCGATCTCGATGACCCAAAGGTCGCGGTCATGGCCGCGCTGGCGCGCGATCACGGCATCGACGGCGGCTTCGTCCCCCTCGGCCAGAACCATCCAGACCCGGTCACCGCTGACCAGATCGAAGGATCTCTGAAAGGCCTTTGCCGCACCATCAAGCGTGGCAAGCTTTACCATGACCGCCCCAGCGGTCGCATCGCCCCTGGCGGTCAAACAGGCGGGAATTCCGGCAAGCCGCAGCCGGGCCAGATAGGCGCGCACCCAGAAATCGGCTGTCAGGCGGGGCGTCATTGCCCATCCCCCGCATGCAAGCCAAGGGACAGTGCTTGCCCCATTTTCTGTTCAAAAATATCCCCGCCGGAGGCTCCCGCAGGCAGGTCCCGGCACCGGCAACGAAATGAAGAGCCCTCAGTCACCATCCCCGAAATCCAGCCCCATCTCATCGAAGCGTTCTCTCTCTTCCAGCCAGCCCGGGCGCGCCTTGACCTGCAGGAACAGGTGTACGGGGCGTTGCAGAAAGCTCATCATCTCGGCCCGCGCGGCCTGGCCCACGGCCTTGACGGTGTCCCCCCTGTTGCCCAGCACGATGCCCTTGTGGCCATCGCGGGCGACATAGATGATCTGATCGATCCTGGTTGATCCATCCGGCCTGTCTTCCCAGTTTTCCGTCTCTACGGTCAGCTGGTAGGGCAGTTCCTGGTGCAGGCGCAGGGTCAGCTTTTCACGGGTGATTTCCGCGGCAATCATCCGCAGCGGCAGATCGGCGATCTGGTCTTCCGGGTAGAGCCACGGGCCTTCCGGGACCTGCCCGGCAAGCCATGCCTTCAGATCGGCAACGCCGTAGCCCTTTTCGGCGGAAATCATGAAGGTCTTCACAAAGGGGAAGGCTTCGTTCAGTTTCCCGGCCAGGTCCAGCAGTACCCCGGCCTTGACCCGGTCGATCTTGTTGATTGCCAGCGCCACCCTGTGCCCCCCGGGAAAGCGGTCGCGCAGGGAGGCGATGATCCGCGCCACGCCATCGGTCATGCCGCGATGCGCCTCGATCAGCAGCACGGTGATATCCGCATCCGCCGCCCCGCCCCAGGCGGCGGCCACCATGGCGCGGTCCAGCCTGCGGCGCGGCTGGAACAGGCCGGGCGTGTCCACGAACACGATCTGGCTTTGGCCTTCCATCGCGATGCCGCGGATGCGCGTGCGCGTGGTCTGCACCTTGTGCGTGACGATAGAGATTTTCGCCCCGACCATGCGGTTGAGAAGCGTCGATTTGCCTGCATTCGGCTCGCCGATCAGGGCGACGAAGCCGGCGCGGGTGCCGGGTGCCGCATCGGTCATTGCGCCGTCTCCATCCGCAAGAGCAATGCCTTTGCCGCCGCCTGTTCCGCCTGCCGTTTCGTGCCTGCCGCCGCACGTTCCAGGGCCCCGGTTTCCAGCCGCACCTCAACCGTGAACACCGGCTGATGATCGGGGCCGGTCCGGCCCTGTTCAAGATAGACCGGCGGCGGCAGGCCGCGCGCCTGCGCCCATTCCTGCAGCGCGGTCTTGGCATCGCGGGCATCTGCCTGGACCCCTGCGATCCGGTCACCCCACAGGGCCAGCACCACGGCCTGCGCCGCCTCGAAACCGGCATCCATGTAGACGGCGGCGATCACCGCCTCCAGCGCATCGCCCAGCAAGGCGTCCTTGCGCCGCCCGCCCGACAGCATTTCGGACCGGCCCAGCTTGAGCACCTCGCCAAGGCCGATCTCGCGCGCGACATCGGCACAGGTTTCCTTGCGCACAAGCGCGTTGAAACGCGGGGCAAGCTGGCCTTCCGTTGCGGTGCTGTCAGCGCGCAGCAAGGCCTCGGCCATGGCAAGGCCAAGCACGCGGTCGCCCAGGAATTCCAGCCGCTGGTTGTCGGGCCGCGTCAGCGAGGAAATCGAGGCATGGGTGACCGCGCGCAGCAGAAGATCAGGCTGGCGGAACCGATGCCCGATGCGGCCCGAAAAGGCCAGAAGATCGGCAGACAGCTTCACTCGACCGCCTTGAAGAACCGGTCAGGACGCCAGGTCCAGAAATACAGCATCGAGCGGCCGGCTGACGAGAACATGATGCGGTCCGCACGCCCGATCAGATATTCCGCAGGCACAAAACCAACGCCGCCCACCGCCTGGCCAAAGCGGCTGTCCTGGCTGTTGTCGCGGTTGTCGCCCATGAAGAAGTAATTCCCGTCGGGCACCGTGAAGACATCGGTGTTGTCGGCAAACCCGTTGGTGTCGATGTTCAGGATGCTGTGGCGGCGCCCCTCGGGATTGGTCGGGGTCGGCGGCAGGGTTTCGGTGAAGCGGCTGGCATTGCACAGGCCCCCTTCGCCCACGGGGCCGTTTTCGCAGCGCGGATACTGGCCCATCGGCCCCTGCGGCGCGAAGATTTCGGTGAAGGTCCCGTCCGGCGTCTGCGGCACCTCGGTGCCGTTCAGAAACAGAACACCGTTCTGCATCTGCACCGTGTCGCCCGGCAGGCCGATCAGGCGCTTGATGAAGTCTGACCCGTTCACCGGATGGCGGAACACCACCACATCGCCACGCTCGGGGTCCCGGCCAAGGATGCGGCCGTTGATCGGGCAGAGGCCGAACGGGCAGGAAAAGCGCGAATAGCCATAGGCCATCTTGTTGACGAACAGGAAATCACCGACCAGCAGCGTGTCCTTCATCGACCCCGACGGAATCCAGAACGGCTGGAAGAACAGGGTGCGGAACACGCCGGCGATCAAAAGGGCATAGACAATGGTCTTGACGGTTTCAACAATGCCGCCGTCAGTCTTTGCCTTGGTCGCCATGCGGGATCACCCTTCTGCGGTTTCGGCGCTACATGCGCGCCGGGGGGGCGGGAGTCAAGCTTGGCGGGGCGGGCAGGGCAACCGCAAGAAGGTCAGCGGGCGGTTCCTGTGAGGGTGGCCTTGAGGTGGGTGCCGTTCCGGGCGGAGAAGGAAACGCAGCGCGTCTCCCCGCCCGGCCGGGGGCCAGCGCAACACAGGACCGGTCCCGCCGCCGCAACCAAAGGCCAGCGCCCGACCCGCCCCCGGCGGGCGCGCCGCACAGGCAGCGCATCGCCGGGGCGATGGCCCTGGCCGGACTGCGCAGTGTGCGCCGAAAAGGGTCCTGCCATTCCGTCAGCAGCCGATGTGACCGGCACGTTTCCGCCCCCCCCCGTCACACCTCTTCAATCCGGATCGCCACAGGTTCGCCCACCAGCACGCCGGTGGCGGCGAAGCGGCCGATCGCGTGGGCGATGTCGCGGGGGGCAGCCTTGTGGGTGACGATCAGCACCGGGGCATGGGCGCCGGGGTGGCCATACTGGCGCATCCGGTCGATGGAAATGCCGGCATCGCCCAGGGCGGTGGCAATCCTGGCCAGTGCCCCCGGCCGGTCAAGCAGCGTCATGCGCAGGTAATGCGGGGCGGGGGTGGCGGCGGCGGCAGGGATCGGGGCGGTCAGCGTATGGGCGGGCTGGCCAAAGGTGGACAGGCGGCTGCCGCGCGCAATGTCGATCACATCGGCCATCACCGCGCTGGCCGTCGGCCCTTCGCCGGCACCGGCCCCGCGCAGCACGATCTGGCCTGCCGCATCGCCTTCCAGCACCACCATGTTGGTGCCGCCCTGCAACTGGCCCAGCGGGCTGCCGGCGGGCACAAGGCAGGGCGTCATGCGCTGTTCCAGCCCGCGCCCGGTGACCTGGGCCACGCCCAGAAGCTTGATCCGGAAGCCCAGATCGGCGGCATGGCGGATATCCTCGACAGAGATTTTTCCAATCCCCTCAAGCTCTACCGCGTCGAAGCTGACCCTGGTTCCAAAGGCGATGGCGGCCAGCAGGCTGAGCTTGTGGGCCGCATCGATGCCGCCCACGTCCAGGTTCGGGTCGGCTTCCAGATACCCCAGGGCGCGGGCTTCTTCGAACACCGCCTCATAGGGCAGGCCGGCAGAGTCCATCCGGGTCAGGATGTAGTTGCAGGTGCCGTTCAACACGCCCATGACGCGCCGGATGCGGTTGCCCGCCAGCCCTTCGGTCAGCGCCTTGACCGCCGGGATGCCGCCCGCGACGGCGGCCTCAAAGCGGATGACATGGCCCCTGGCTTCGGCCGCTTCGGCAAGGGCCTGGCCATGATGGGCCAGCAGCGCCTTGTTGGCGCTGACCACATCCTTGCCTGCGGCGATGGCCGCTTCGGTGGCGTGTTTCGCCGGGCCGTCCGCGCCGCCCATCACCTCGATGAACAGATCGACGTCATCGCGGCGCGCCAGCGCCACCGGATCGCCTTCCCAGGCAAAGGCGGACAGGTCCGCATCGCGGGACTTGCTGCGGTCGCGGGCCGAGACGGAGGTGATCTGCACGGGCCGCCCGGCGCGGGCCGCGATCAGATCTGCATGGCGCTGCACGATCCTGACCACGCCGATGCCGACCGTGCCAAGACCGGCGAGACCAAGGCGCAGGGGGGCGGGCATGGGCAACACTCCACGGGTGGGTTCCGCCGCCCTGTTAGCGGGTTGCGCCCGGGCTTGCAACAAAGCGGATCACGGGGTGTTGGCGGTGATGGCCGCGTCCAGCCGCGCCCGCGTTTCGGGATCGGTCGCGGTGGCGGGCAGGGCGGCGGCGCGGGCCTGCAGCACCGCCGCGCGCGACCTGAGGGCGGCGGCATCGGTTTCGGTCAGGGCCGGCGGAGTGCCAGTGGCCAGCACCTCGTTCAGCGGCCTGATCTGGGGAAAGGTGCCGGGTCCAGGCGGCTGGCGGGCGGATTCGAAATCGGCCGGCGGGCTGCAGGCCGCCAGCAGCAGGATGGCCGGAACAGGAAGGCGGCACAACAGGGTCATGCGGCATCCATAGAGGCGCTGACGGAAGGGGGCAAGTGCGCTGCGGGGTGTGTCCAGGCCCCGCGTCAGGCGATGACCGGCATCGCGGCGCGGCCCCGGCCGGCACCCGCAGGCAGGGTGTCTGGACATCCGCCTGCCGCCGGTTTCAGATCGGTCCGCCGGCTGCACCATCCGCTGCGGCCGATCCCCGGCGGGGCAGCCTCGGGCTGTGCCGACCGGTGGCAAATCAACCGGCGGAAGCACCGCCAGAGCGGTGCAGGGCGACCGCTGCGGGCACGGGCCGGGTTGGCTGCGCAGGCGCGGCGGCCCGGCGGATTGCGCTGCCTGCAGTACAGAAATCCCTGCATCATTGCCGGGCAAGGACGCGTATGCTGGGCACAGTCACAGCGCATCAGGCCCTGATGCCCCCGCCGGAGGAACCGCATGACACCCGCCGCCGAACCGAGCTTTCGCGATTCTGTCGATCTGATGTTCAACCGCGCCGTCGCGCTGATGGATCTGGGACCGGGGCTGGAGCAGAAGATCCGCGTCTGCAATTCCACCTACACGGTGCGCTTCGGCGTGCGGCTTCGCGGCAAGATCGAAACCTTCACCGGCTACCGGTCGGTGCATTCCGAACACATGGAACCGGTCAAGGGCGGCATCCGCTATGCCCCGTCGGTCAACCAGGACGAGGTCGAGGCGCTGGCGGCACTGATGACCTATAAATGCGCGCTGGTGGAAACGCCCTTTGGCGGATCGAAGGGCGGTCTGTGCATTGACCCGCGCACCTGGGAGCCGCATGAGCTGGAACAGATCACCCGGCGCTTTGCCTATGAGCTGATCAAGCGCGACCTGATCAACCCGGCCCAGAACGTGCCCGCCCCCGACATGGGCACGGGCGAGCGTGAAATGGCCTGGATCGCCGACCAGTATGCGCGGATGAACACCACCGACATCAACGCCAAGGCCTGCGTCACCGGCAAGCCGCTGAATGCGGGCGGCATTCAGGGCCGCATCGAGGCGACGGGGCGGGGCGTGCAATATGCGCTGCGCGCGTTCTTCCGCCACCCCGAGGATGCCGCGCAGGCCGGGCTTTCGGGCGGGCTGGAAGGCAAACGCGTGATCGTGCAGGGCCTTGGCAATGTGGGGTATCACGCGGCGAAGTTCCTGAGCGAAGAGGATGGGGCCATCATCACCGGCATCATCGAGCGCGACGGCGCGGTACACAGCGATCAGGGGCTGGATGTGGACCGGGTCCGGCAGTGGATGGGCGCGCATGGCACGATCAGGGGTTACCCCGGGGCTTTCTTTCTGGCGAACGGGGCCAGCCTGCTGGAAGCGGACTGCGACATCCTGATCCCGGCGGCGATGGAGGGGGTCATCCACCTGGGCAATGCCGCCGCCATCCGCGCGCCGCTGATCATCGAAGCGGCCAATGGCCCCATCACCTTCGGCGCGGATGAGATTCTGCGCCACAGCGGCAAGGTCATCATTCCGGACCTTTATGCCAATGCCGGCGGGGTGACGGTGAGTTATTTCGAATGGGTCAAGAACCTGTCGCATATCCGCTTTGGCCGCCTGCAGCGCCGCGCCGAAGAGGCGCGCCACCAGTTGCTGGTGAACGAGCTGGAACGGCTGTCGGCCGACAAAGGCCTGGGCTGGACGCTGTCGCCCGGCTTCAAGGACAGCTATCTGCGCGGCGCGGGAGAGCTGGATCTGGTGCGGTCGGGCCTGGATGACACGATGCGCGCGGCCTATCAGGCGATGCGCGAGCTTTGGCACGGGCGCGACGATGTACATGACCTGCGGGTTGCGGCCTATGTCGTTTCCATCGGGCGGGTGGCGGCGACGTATGTCTCCAAGGGGTTGTGACCGGGTGGCTGCTGTCGGTTCTTGACAGCAGGACTGCGGTATCCGGTGGCTCGTCAACGAAGGAGGCGCGTTGAAACATGGCAAACTGGATCACGGTTGCTTCGGCGGATCATGCGGCAACCGGGCTGGCGCAGGGGTTCATTCAGGTCAGCCACGGCAAATCCGCGCCGCTGCGGCGCATCACGCCGGGGGATGTCGTGGCCATCTATTCGCCCGTGCAGGTTTACGCCAGCCAGGACGGGCTGCAATCCTTCACCGCGCTGGGCCGGGTGCAACCGGGTGAGCCGTATCAGGGCCAGATGGGGCCCGGCTTTTCCCCGTTCCGCCGCGATGTGGCCTGGTGGCCGGCCCGGCCCGTGCGCATCGGTCTGCTGCGTGAGCGGTTGTCCTTCACCGCCGGAAAGACGAACTGGGGTGCGCCGTTGCGTTTTGGTCTGTTGCGGGTCGAGGATGCCGATATGGCCATCATCGCCGCCGCCATGGACTGTGCCGCGCCCTTCGGCGCGTGACGCCCTGTGCTTTGCGTCTGCGACATCTTGTGTCGCAGGGGGCAAAGCGGGCCTGGCGCAAACCGGTCATTGCACATCGCCGGGGATCGCGCTTCACTGCGGCGCGGCAGAAGAGGCGGATCGATGCGGTATTCAGGGCTGAAGGTTATCGCCGAAGGCTTGTTCGGCAACACAGGGTGGCGACCCGCCTGGCGTGATCCGGCACCGAAGCCGGAATATGACGCGATCCTCATCGGTGGCGGCGGGCATGGCCTGGCGACGGCCTATTACCTGGCGAAGAACCACGGGCTGACCAATATCGCGGTGCTGGAAAAGGGCTGGATCGGGTCCGGGAACATCGGGCGCAACACCACAATCGTCCGCGCCAACTACTTTCTGCCGGGCAACAGCGAATTCTACAGCCATTCCCTGAAGCTGTGGGAGGGGCTGGAGGCCGACCTGAACTACAACGTGATGCATTCGCAGCGCGGGCTGATCAACCTGTTCCATTCCGATGGCCAGCGCGATGCCTTTGCGCGGCGCGGCAATGCGATGATCAACCAGGGCGATGACGCGATCCTGCTGGACCGCGAGGGGGTGCGCGAACACCTGCCGTACCTCGACTTTGAACAGACCCGGTTCCCGATTTACGGCGGGCTGCTGCACCCGCGCGGCGGCTCGGCCCGGCATGATGCGGTGGCCTGGGGCTATGCGCGCGGGGCCGACCGGCGCGGGGTCGATCTGATCCAGAACTGCGAAGTGACTGGCATTGACATCGAAGACGGCGCGGTGCGCGGGGTGCAGACCACGCGGGGCGCGATCCGCGCGCGCAAGGTGGGCATCATCGTGGCGGGCCGGTCGGGGCAGGTGGCGGCGATGGCGGGCATGCGCCTGCCGGTGGAAAGCCACATCCTGCAGGCCTTCGTGACCGAGGGGCTGAAGCCCGTCATCAACCATGTCGTCAGCTTCGGCATGGGGCATTTCTACATCAGCCAGTCCGACAAGGGCGGGCTGGTCTTTGGCGGTGATCTGGATTTCTACGCCAGCTACGCCAGCCGGGGAAACCTGCCGATGGTGGAACATGTGATGGAGGCAGGCATGACGCTGATGCCGATGATCGGGCGGGCAAAGGTGCTGCGCAGCTGGGGCGGGATCATGGACATGACGCCGGACGGATCGCCCATCATCGACCGCACGCATATCGACGGGCTGTTCATCGACTGCGGCTGGAACTACGGCGGGTTCAAGGCGGTGCCGGCATCGGGCTGGTGCATGGCGCATCTGATGGCCACCGGCCAGCCGCACGAGGTTGCCCGCCGCTTCCGTCTTGACCGCTTTGCCACCGGGCATCTTCTGGACGAAGAAGGCACCGGCAGCCAGCACAACCTGCATTGAGGGCCGACTGAAATGCGTATCACCTGCCCCCTGTGCGGCCCCCGCGACCGGCGCGAGTTCACCTACTACGGCGCGGAGGATTACCTGCACCGCCCCGCCCCCGATGCCGCGCCCGAGGCGTGGGACGCTTACCTGCATCTGCGCGACAACCCGGCGGGGATCACCAGGGACCTTTGGTATCACGAAACCGGCTGCACCGCCTGGCTGCTGGTCACGCGCAACACAGTCACGCATGAGATCCTTGAGGTCGCGCTGGTGGCCGGGCGCAGCGCGCCCAAACCCGCCCGCGGGCGGAGGGCCGCGCCATGAGGGTTGCGGGCAAGGGTCTGGTCGACCGCAGCACGACGGTCAGCTTTCGCTTTGACGGGCAATCCCTTGCCGGGCACCCCGGCGATACGCTGGCGTCTGCCCTGCTGGCCAATGGCGTGAAACTGGTGGGGCGCAGCTTCAAGTACCACCGCCCGCGCGGCATCCTGACCGCCGGTCCGGAAGAGCCGAATGCGCTGGTGGAAATCCACGAGGGCAATCAGCAAACCCCCAACGTGCGCGCCACGGTGCAGGAGATTTTCGAAGGGCTGACCGCGCAAAGCCAGAACCGCTGGCCGTCGCTGCGCCACGACCTGTTGTCGGTGAACGATCTGGCCGCCCCCTTTCTGAGTGCCGGCTTTTACTACAAGACCTTCATGTGGCCGCGCGCCTTCTGGGAAAAGCTGTATGAACCGGCAATTCGCCGCGCCGCCGGGCTGGGCCGGCTGTCGGGCCGTCACGACGGGGCGGTCTATGAAAAAGCCTGGGCGCATTGCGATCTGCTGGTGATCGGGTCCGGCCCCACGGGGCTGATGGCGGCGCTGACCGCCGCGCGGGCCGGGACCGATGTGATCCTGGCCGATGAAGACGCCCGCATGGGCGGCCGCCTGCTGGCCGAGACGGGGCAGGTCGGCGGGCAGTCCGGGCCGGACTGGGTGGCGGGCGTGCTGGCGGAACTGGCCGCCCTGCCGAATGTGCGGCTGATGACCCGGACCACGGTGACGGGGGCCTATGATGACGGCACCTTCGGCGCGCTGGAACGGGTGGGCCTGCACCTTGCGCCGCAGGCCGATCTGCCGCGCGAATGCTTCTGGCGCATCGTGGCGCGGCGCACCGTGCTGGCGGCGGGCGCGCTGGAACGCCCGATCGCCTTTCGCAACAACGACCGGCCCGGCATCATGCTGGCCGGCGCGATCCGCAGCTTTCTCAACCGCTATGGCGTGGCGGCAGGGCAGCGCGTGACACTGTTTGCCAACAGCGATGACGCCCGCCAGACCGCGCGCGACCTGCATGCCGCCGGCATCCGTATTGCCGGGGTCATCGACCCGCGCCCGGATGCGTCCCGGTCGGAAGAGTTTCCGGTCTATGCCGGGGCCGAGGTGATCGACACGGCGGGCCGTCTTGCGCTGTCGCAGATCACCATCCGCCACAAGGGCAGCGTGACCCGGATCGAGACCGACCTTCTGGGCCTGTCGGGGGGCTGGAACCCGACACTGCATCTGACCTGCCACATGAACGGCCGTCCGATCTGGTCGCCCGAGATAGCCGCCTTTGTTCCCGCGCCCAACGCCGTGCCGGGGCTGATCGCGGCGGGAAGCGCGGCGGGCATGTTTTCCACGGCCCGCTGTCTGGCCGATGGCGCGGCGGCGGCGCGCCGCGCGCTGGCCGAGATCGGGATGAGTGCGCCCGACATGCCGGTCCCCGAGGCCGAAGACGGCACCTATGAGTTGCAGCCCCTCTGGGCGGTGCCGGGCAAAGGGCGGGCCTGGCTGGATTTCGCCAATGACGTGACGGTCAAGGACGTCCGGCAATCGGCGCAGGAAAACTTCCGCTCGGTCGAGCATATGAAGCGTTATACCACGCAAGGCATGGCGCCTGATCAGGGCAAGAATTCCAATGTGGCGGCGCTGGCGGTTCTGGCGGATGCCACGGGGCGGGGCATCCCCGAAACCGGCACCACCACCTTCCGCCCGCCGTTCAGCCCGGTGTCGATTGCCGCCATGGGCGCGGGCGGGCGGGCGGCGGGCTTTGCGCCGCAACGCTTCCTGACCAGCGATCAGGCCAGCCGCGACCGGGGTGCCCCGATGATCGAGGCGGGGCTGTGGTACCGGCCCGGCTACTTCCCCCGTCCCGGCGAAACCACCTGGCGCGAATCCTGCGACCGCGAGGTTGCCATGGTGCGCAGCACGGTCGGGGTGACGGATGTCTCTACCTTGGGCAAGATCGACATCCAGGGTGCGGATGCGGCGCGCTTTCTGGACCTGGTCTATACCAACACCTTCTCGACCCTGCCGCTGGGCCGGGTGCGCTACGGGCTGATGCTGCGCGAAGACGGCATGGTGCTGGATGACGGCACCACGGCGCGGCTGGGCGAGCATCATTTCCTGATGACAACCACCACAGCCGCCGCAGGCCAGGTGATGCGGCATCTGGATTTCGTGCAGCAGGCGTTTTGCGCCGCATGGGATGTTCGGACGGTTTCCGTCACCGAAACCTGGGCCCAGTTCGCCGTGGCCGGCCCGCTGGCGCGCCGGCTGCTGTCCGGTTTTGTGGAAACGCCCGCCGGTCTGCCCTTCATGGGCTGCGCGGCGGTGCGCCTCGGCGGGGTGGCGGCGCGGCTGTTCCGCATCTCTTTCTCGGGCGAGGAGGGATATGAGATTGCCGTGCCCGCGCGCTATGGCGAATCGCTGTTCCGCGACCTTCTGGCAAGGGCCGAGACGTTTGGCGGCGGTGCCTATGGGATGGAGGCGCTGAATGTGCTGCGCATCGAGAAGGGCTTTATCACCCATGCCGAGATTCACGGGCGGGTGACGGCCTTTGACATCGGGCTGGACAGGATGGTCAGCCAGGGAAAGGACTGCATCGGCAAGGCTGCCTCGCGCCGCCCCGGCCTGACGGGGCCGGAGCGCGAGCAGCTGGTGGGCCTGCGGTCGAAATCCGGGGCGGCGATCAGTGCCGGGGCGCATCTGTTCACGCCGGGCGATACGGTCGGGCGGGCAACCGATCAGGGCTATGTCACTTCGGTGGGCTTTTCGCCCACGCTGGGGGCCTGGCTGGCGCTTGGGTTCCTGAAGAACGGGCGCGCCCGGATCGGCGAGACCGTTCGGCTGGTCGATCATCTGCGCGGCATCGATGTGCTGTGCGAGGTGGCCGATCCGGTGTTCCACGACAGGGAAGGGGTGAAGCTGCGTGCCTGATCTGATCGCAAAACCGCCGCTGGCCGGGCGTGCGGCCCTGACGCTGGCCGGGGTGACGCTGGCCATGGCCGATCCGGGGCAAATCACCTCGGTCGCGCCGTTGAAGGGGCAGGACAAGGCGCTGGCCAAGGCGCTCAAGGTGCTGGGCCTGAGCTTTCCCGCGCCGAACCAGGTGAGCAGCAAGGGCGATGTCCGGCTGGTCTGGACCGGGCGCGATCAGGCCTTTCTGATCGGGGCGGAACCCCGGGGGCTGGACGGGCTTGCAGCACTTGCGGATCAGTCCGATGGCTGGGCGGCGCTGCGGCTGGACGGGCCGGGGGCCGGGGATGTTCTGGCGCGCCTTTATCCGCTGGACCTGCGCGCGGCGGCCTTTCCGGTTGGCCGGGTGGCCCGCGCCCCCTTCAACCACATGTCCAGCATCCTGATGCGCCCCGGCCCGGACCGCTTCGAGATCCTCGTCTTCCGCTCGATGGCGCGCACGGCCTGGCACGAGGCCGGGGCCGCGATGCGTGCCCTGGCCGCCCGCGCGGCGCTGGGCTGAGGCGGGCGGGGCCGCCCCCGTCCTGCCGACCTGGTTTCTTCTTGGCCAAATACCCCGGGGGTGCGGGGGCTGGCCCCCGCGCGCCCTTCCGTCCGGGCGCATCCCTCCGCTATAAGGGGGCATGACCCTTCCGCCCGGATTCCTTGAAGAGCTGAGATCCCGCGTGCCGCTGTCCCGGGTGGTGGGGCGCAAGGTGACGTGGGATTTGCGCCGGTCCAATCAGGGCAAGGGCGACATGTGGGCACCGTGCCCCTTTCATCAGGAACGCAGCGCCTCTTTCCATGTCGATGACCGCAAGGGGTTCTATTACTGCTTTGGCTGCCAGGCCAAGGGCGATGCCGTCAGCTTTCTGAAAGAAACCGAAAACCTGAGTTTCCTCGAGGCGGTGGAATGGCTGGCGCGCGAGGCGGGCATGCCGATGCCCGCCCGCGATCCGCAGGCGGCGCAAAAGGCCGACCGGCGCACGCAGCTTGTCGCGGTGATGGACGAGGCGATCCGGCATTTCCGCCTGTCGCTGCGCACCGCCGCCGCAGCCGAGGCGCGAGATTATCTGGCGCGCCGCCGTCTTGCGCCCGAGGCGCAGGACCGTTTCGAGATCGGGTTTGCCCCGGATCTGCGCCAGGGGTTGTTCCAGACCCTGACGCAGAAGGGCATCGCGCCTGATCTGATCGTCGATGCCGGGCTGTGTGCGCGGCCCGATGACGGGGGCACCCCCTATGACCGGTTCCGGGGGCGGATCATCTTTCCGATCCGCGATGCGCGGGGCCGCGCGATCAGCCTGGGCGGGCGGGCGCTGGACCCCAATGCGCGCGCCAAGTATCTGAACGGCCCCGAGACCGAGTTGTTCGACAAGGGCCGCAACCTGTACAACCACGGCCCCGCGCGCGAGGCGGCGGGCAAGGGCCTGCCGCTGATCGTGGCCGAAGGCTATATGGATGCGATCGCGCTGAGCGAGGCGGGGTTTCGCGCCACGGTGGCCCCCCTGGGCACGGCGATCACCGAAGACCAGCTGCGCCTGATCTGGCGCATCCATCCCGAACCGGTCATCGCGCTGGATGGCGACAAGGCCGGGATCGCGGCGGCGCTGCGCCTGATCGATCTGGCGCTGCCGCTGCTGGAGGCCGGGCAGGGCCTGCGCTTTGCGGTTCTGCCGGGCGGCATGGATCCCGATGACCTGATCCGGACCCAAGGTGCCGCCGCGATGCAGAAGGTCATCGACAGCGCCGAGCCGATGGTCCGGATGCTTTGGGCGCGCGAAACCGAAGGCAAAAGCTTTGACAGCCCGGACCGCAAGGCGGCGCTGGAAAAAGCAGTTGGCGATGTGCTGAGGCGGATTGCCGACACAACGATCCGGGGCCATTACGACCGGGAGATGAGGCGGCTGCAATGGCAACTGTTCAATGCCCGGCCGCCCGGGCAGGCCCCCGGGCGGGCCGGGGCAGGCGGGCGGCGCACGCCCGATCCCCTGCCGGCGCTGGCCGCGACGCGCCGCTCGGTCCTTGCGGGCGACGGGGCGCTGGCGGAAGAGCAGGTGCTGGAAGCGGTGCTGCTGGCCACCCTGGTGACGCATCCCGCGCTGATCCGGCGGTTTGAGCCGGCGCTGGAATCGCTGTCCCTGCTGGAGGCTGATCATGACCGGCTGCGGCAGGTCCTGTTGCGCCATGCCCATGCGGACCCGGAACGATTTGCGGAAAACATTGCTTCCGATGCGGGGCCGATCCTTGAAAGCCTGTTCGCGCGCAGCCATGTCCGGTCTGCGCCACCCGTCCGGAACCGCAACGATCCGGACCTTGCATTGATGTGCCTGGCCGAAGGCCTGGCCAAGCTTGAGGCCCGTCGTGGTGCCCGGCAGGAGATCGAGGATGCCATGGAAGACATGACCGGCCTTGCCGACGAAGGCCTGACATGGCGCCTGTCCAAGGCGGCAGAGGCGCTGCAGGGGCCGCAGCGCAGCAACCTTGAAGACGCATCCGACATGGGCGAGGACCGCCCGGCGTTGTCGCGCCATCTGCAGGACATGATCGACGCCCGGATCTGGATCAAGAAAAAGGGCTGAACCGCTTTCCCCTGCCGTGATTCGCGCTATTGATCCGCTTCACAGGCAGCCTGATTCGCCGAATATCCTCGAGGAGCACGCATGGCACTCAAAGACACCGACGACGGCAAACCCGAAGAACAGGACGCCGAAGTCTCGCTCGACATGAGCCAGACCGCCGTCAAGAAGATGATCGCTGACGCGCGCGAGCGCGGCTACATCACCTATGATCAGCTCAACACGGTCTTGCCGCCCGAACAGGTGTCCTCGGAACAGATCGAGGATGTGATGTCGATGCTGTCCGAAATGGGCATCAACATCATCGAGGATGACGAGGCCGAAGAGGGAGAGCCTGCGGGCGAGCTGGCGCAAACCGTCTCTGCCTCGCGCGAGGTGATGGTGTCGGGCACCCCGTCGGAAACGCTGGACCGCACCGATGATCCGGTGCGCATGTACCTGCGCGAGATGGGATCGGTCGAACTGCTGAGCCGCGAGGGCGAGATTGCCATCGCAAAGCGGATCGAGGCCGGCCGCAACACGATGATCGCGGGCCTGTGCGAAAGCCCGCTGACCTTTCAGGCCATCACGATCTGGCGTGACGAGCTTCTGTCCGAAGACATCCTGCTGCGCGACGTGATCGATCTTGAGGCCACCTTCGGCCGGTCGCTGGACGGCGAGGGCGAGCTTGGCGAGCCGGGTCTGGACGGTGTCGACATGGCCGCAGCCCCGCGCCGGGCCGCCCCGGACGAGCCCGATCTGGATGCCGACGGCAATCCGATTGTCGTCGCCGAAGACGACGACGATGATGACGAAGCCTCGGCCATGTCACTGGCGGCGATGGAAGCCGCGCTGAAGCCGCGCGTTCTGGAAACACTGGACGTGATCGCGCGCGATTACATCCGGCTGGCCGAAATGCAGGATCTGCGGATGACGGCCACGCTTCAGGACGCGGGGCGGTTTTCCACCGATGACGAGGCCGCCTATCAGAAGCTGCGCAGCGAGATCGTGCTGCTGGTGAACGAGCTGCATCTGCACAACAACCGGATCGAGGCGCTGATCGACCAGTTGTACGGGATCAACCGCAAGATCATGTCGATCAATTCCGGCATGGTGAAGCTGGCCGATGCCGCGCGGATCAACCGCCGCGAATTCATTGACGAATATCAGGGCTGTGAACTGGACCCAAGCTGGGCCGACCGCATGGCGGCCAAGGCGGGCCGGGGCTGGCAGACGCTGATGGAGAAAAGCCGCGACCGCGTCGAAGAGCTGCGCAGCGAAATGGCGCAGGTCGGCCAGTATGTGGGCGTGGACATCAGCGAATTCCGCCGGATCGTGAACCAGGTCCAGAAGGGCGAGAAAGAGGCGCGTCAGGCCAAGAAGGAAATGGTCGAAGCAAACCTGCGTCTGGTCATCTCGATCGCGAAAAAGTACACGAACCGCGGCCTGCAATTCCTTGATCTTATTCAGGAAGGCAATATTGGCCTGATGAAGGCGGTGGACAAGTTCGAATACCGGCGCGGCTACAAGTTTTCCACCTATGCCACCTGGTGGATCCGCCAGGCCATCACCCGGAGCATCGCCGATCAGGCCCGCACCATCCGCATTCCGGTGCATATGATCGAGACGATCAACAAGCTGGTGCGCACGGGGCGCCAGATGCTGCACGAGATCGGGCGCGAGCCGACGCCCGAGGAACTGGCGGAAAAGCTGCAAATGCCGCTGGAAAAGGTCCGCAAGGTGATGAAGATCGCCAAGGAACCGATTTCGCTGGAAACGCCCATCGGCGATGAAGAGGACAGCCAGCTTGGCGATTTCATCGAAGACAAGAACGCCATCCTGCCGCTGGACAGCGCCATTCAGGAAAACCTGAAGGAGACCACGACGCGGGTTCTGGCCTCGCTGACCCCGCGCGAGGAACGCGTGCTGCGGATGCGCTTCGGCATCGGCATGAATACCGATCACACTCTGGAAGAGGTGGGGCAGCAGTTTTCGGTGACGCGGGAGCGGATCCGGCAGATCGAGGCGAAGGCGCTGCGGAAGCTGAAGCATCCGAGCCGGAGCAGGAAGCTGAGGAGTTTCCTGGATCAGTGATGCTGCCGGATTTCCTCGCCCCAAATCTTTCAGTCATCTTCTGTGGGACAGCCGCCGGCAAAGAGTCGGCGGCTGTCGGCCATTACTACGCCAGGCCGGGGAACAGGTTCTGGAAGACGATTCACACCATCGGGATAACTGATCGATTGTTGCGCGCCGTGGACGACCGGGAATGCCTCTCCTATGGATTTGGATTGACGGACTTGGCCAAAGGCGTTTCTGGCATGGACCAGGATATAGCAAAGCATGCATTCGAGCCTAAGAATGTTCATGCCATCATAGGCAACTATCGACCGCGTGCGATAGCATTCAATGGCAAGAGGGCGGCGCAGATTGCGCTCAATGAGAAGGTCGTGACATATGGCCTGTGGAAAACTGAAGGCCTCACAAGCATCTGGATAATGCCATCAACTTCCGGCGCTGCGAACCGCTATTGGTCCCTGTCGCCTTGGGAGGACCTTGCGAAATTTGTGCGCTCAGCGCAAGCTTAGCAGCAAACCGTAGGATGCGTGCCCGCACGCACCGCCTCTCCACCCCGCCGGCGCGTCAGATCACGCCCCCTCCACCTCCACCCACTCCACGGCGCTTTCCGGCAGGGGCACAGCCGCCCCGCCTGCCTTCAGCCCCTTGATATGAAACGGGATCGCCGTTTTCAGCGATGCCCGCACCTTGGCCACGGTATCACCCGCTGCAACACAGCCCGGTAGGTCGGGGACATATCCCGAGAACCCCGCCCCGGCCTTCTCGATCACTACCGCGTAGCGCATCCTAGTGCCCCTTCAGCCCTGCCTGTTTCAAGATAGAGTTGAACGTCCCCGGTGCCAAGTCATCGCTGTCCTTTCCCGCCACGGTGACACGTCCAGGCTTCACCGGATGCTCGAACTGCCGGTGGCTGCCGCGTGTCGCGACAAGAACCCAGCCGTCTTCAGCAAGCAGACGCAGCACCATCCGGATTTTGACAACGGGAATGGCCACCTCCTGCGGCTGGTGGGTCCATCCTGTGGCCTTGTGGTTAACGAATGGTTTCCTGCCCTCGCCTTTCTTGACTTCCCGTACGCAATCACGTACATTTCCCCCATGAAAAGCCTCTCCTCCACCGAACTCCGCGCCAACCTCTCCGCTGTCATGGACCGCGTGAATGACGATCATGAGCCGGTCATCATCCACCGTGCCAGGGGCAAGCCGGTGGTCATGGTCAGCCTGGAAGACTGGGCCAGCATGGATGAAACCGCCTACCTGCTGTCCTCTCCGGCCAACCGGGCGTCGCTGCTGCAGGGCATTGCCGAACTTGATGCGGGCCACGGGATCGTGAAAACCATGGAAGAACTGGAGGCGATGGCCGAAGAGTGAGGCTGATCTTCGAGCCAACTGCCTGGGAGCAATTCCTGTATTGGCAGGAAACCGACAAGGCGACATTCCGCAGGCTGACCGCGCTGATCAAGGAATGTCTGCGCCATCCGTTCGAAGGGATCGGCAAGCCCGAACCCCTGAAGGGCGACCTTGCCGGGCTTTGGTCGCGACGCATCGACCGCGAGCATCGGCTGGTCTACCGCGTCACCGGTGATGCCCTGGAAATCGTCAGGTGCCGCTACCACTACGCCCCTTGAAATGATTTGCAGGGGAAACTCCGGGAGGCGTTAACCCCCCTGTCCACCCCACCACGCGACCGTCTGGCAGGGGTGGGGCAGCAGTGTTCGGTGACCCGCGAGCGGATCAGGCAGATCGAGGCGAAGGCGCTGCGGAAGCTGAAGCATCCGAACCGGTCAAGGAAGCTGCGGAGTTTCCTGGATCAGTAGGGTCCGCTGCATGGAAGGCTTTGCCTCGATGGACGATTGGTTCGTCCAGAAATCCAGGGGCTTCCCACCGTTCCCCGACATCCACAGCTGGTTGTCCAACCCTGTTCTGCTGAAGCACGTTGAAGCTTACCAGTTTGGTGCCTATGCCGCCGATGTCCGTGCCCATCGGAACTGGGGGCCGACGACGCCGGGGATTGTTGCTCTGACGGGTCTCGTGCAGTCGCGAAGGGATGCTGTCGAACATACGGTCTATCGTGGCTTGTGCATGCCTGACCCGCCGCAGCCCGGAGACGCCTTTGAAGAGGGTTCCTTGAACAGTTGGTCTCTCTATCCCGGTATCGCGTTGCGTCTTGCACTGGCACAGGGCGTTTCCGGCTTCACGGTCCTGCGCCAAAGGCTTGCTTCCGACGACCCGGCACTTTACCTTGATGAATGGGAGCATGAGGTTCTGCGTCCGCCGTTTCAGGCCCGGATCGGACGGGCACAGGGTGGGATGTTAACCTTTATCGGGATAAGGATCAGTGTACTTGTGATTGACCTGGTCAAATGAGATGACAATGGCATCGCGCATTGAATTTGTTTTCGGCCCATATCTCCGCTCGGAAGGAACCGAAACCTTTCTGACACAGGATGGCCGCAAACTTGAAACGGGCAGCGCTGGCATGGCGCTGGCAACTGAGTTGATTGATTGCAACCCGGCGTTCTATGCAGACGAAATCATCAGGATCATGAAGCCATTCTGCCGTCCGTTTGATATCGAGGCGGCGCGATCCAAAATCTCTGGTCTGTCTGGCATTACGGGTCCTTCGGCACGAAAGCGCAAGGCTGCATCTCTGGCACGCCGCAAGGGTGGCGGGCAACTTTCAGCTTAACTTTCCCTGATTTGAACTGACTGCCAGTCTTCATATCGCAGGCGCAGCGCGCACAGACTGCCATGCCTGGCATCATCAACCGGAGCAGATGGGCGCTGCCTGCCCGCACGCACCGCCCCTCCACACCGCCGGCGCGTCAGATCACGCCTCCTGCACCTCAACCCATTGCAAAGCGCTTTCCGGCAGGGGCACAGCCGCCCCGCCTGCCTTCAGCCCCTTGATGTGAAACGGGATCGCCGTTTTCAGCGATGCCCGCACCTTGGCCACGGTATCACCCGCCGCAGCGCAGCCGGGCAGGTCAGGGACATAGCCCGAATACCCGGTCCCGGCCTTCTCGATGACCACGGCACAGCGCATCCCAATGATCCTTCCGTTTCGCTTGCCTGAGACTGGAATTCTACGTGCCCGGTGCCAAGTCGTCGCTGTCTTTTCCCGCCAGCGAGACATGTCCCCGCTTCACCGGATGTTCAAACTGCCGGTGGCTGCCCCGTGCTGCGGCAAGCACCTGACCGTCACCCGCAAGCAAAGGCAGCGCCATGCGCATCTGACAACTGGAATGGCCGCCTTCCGTGACCGGGGGGTCTGCCCCGGCGCGCGCGGTTCAGGATAGGGTCCCGCCCCTTACCTCTTCCGATGCGGCCGGGGCCACGGCCGGCACGGGCAGGACACGGATCGCGCGATGCTTGGGAAGGGGAACGCACGCGTCAAGGAATACCTGAGGCATCCCTTCGAAGGCAGCGGCAAGCCGGGGCCGCTGAAGGGGGGCCTTTCGGGGTTCCGGTACCGCCGGACCTGTCGCGATCATCGTCCGGTCTCTGTCGCCCGCCGCGATGCGGGAACAACGGACCCCCCGGATCGAGGGCAGGGCGCTGTGCAGGCTGACACACCCAGGCCTGTCCCGCGGGCTGTGCAGATTGCCGGATCAGCAGGGGGGCACCCGTGCCGTCTGCGGTGGTCGTCTTTTGCCTGACAGGCAGGCTGGCCTGTCTCTGACATGCCTGACAGGCCGGGCCTGGTGAAGGCCGGGGTTGTCACACCGGTTCGCTGCGCGGGTCGCCAACAGTGGCCATGAAGCTGTGAAAGGCGTCGTCAAGATCGTCGAAGAACAGCGTTTCCCCATCTTCTGCCGAAAGACCGGCCCGCTGCAGCAAGGCCGCAACGCTGGACTGCACTTCGGCAAAAGCCATGACGGTACCGCGCCGCTGCAACCGGCTGCGGATGCCAAGCAGCATGTCTGCGGCCGTGGTATCGATCTGCGTGATGGCCGAGGCATCGATCACGATCCAGCGCAGGTCCGCAGGGCTGCTGTCGATGATGTCGTCGAGGCGCGCCTTGACATGATCGGCGTTGAAGAACAGCACGCTGCCCTGAATGAAGCAGATGGCAATGCCGTCGACCGGTCTTGCCTCTGGCGACCGGTGCAGCTTGTAAAACCCGTCCCGATGCGGCATCCGGCCCAACAGCACCACGCGCGGTTGCATGGCGTTCAGGATGACATGGGCAAAGGTTGCGATGATGGCGACCGCGACCCCCTGCAGAACGCCAAAGCTGATCGCGCCGAACAGGGCAATCATCGCAAAGCCGAACTCGATCCGGCTGATCTTCCAGATCTGCCGCAAACCGTTCAGATCGATCACGCTCAATGCGGCTGAAATCAGGATGGCCCCGAGGGCCGGCAGGGGAAGAATGCGCATCAGGTCGCTGAAGAACAGGATCGACGCGCCCAGCACGGCCGCCGCCGTCAGACCGGCCACCTGCGACCGCCCCCCGACAGAAAAGTTTACGGCGGTGCGCGAATCCGACGAGGTTACCGGAAAACCGCCGACCAGACCCGACGCGATATTGGCGGCACCGAACCCTGTCAGTTCGGCATTGGCGTTCACCCGCTCTCCCACACCTGCGCCAAAGCTGCGCGCGGTGATGATCCCGGCCCCGAAGCTGACGGCAAAGACAGCGGCCGAGCCAAGGATCACATGACCCCAGGCAAGGTCCGCCAGCCAGGGGAACGCCACTGCGGGCAGGCCCGCAGGCAGATCGCCCACGATGCGGATTCCCGTTTCCTCAAATCCCAGCACGGCGGACAGGACCACAGAAAGAAGCACGACGATGACCGGTCCGGAAAGGATCGGGTTCCACAGGCGCGACAGTTGCAGGATTGCGAACATCCCTGCCGCAAGGCCAAGTGAGGGCAGGTGGATCGTGCCCGACTTGCCCGCCAGTTCCAGCAGCGACGGAACCATCCCTTTGGCTTCGATGGACATGCCCGTCACGTTTGCGATCTGTCCGATGATGATCGACACCGCAACGCCCACAAGAAACCCCGCAAGGATCGGTCGCGACAGAAGGCTGGCAAGAGTGCCCAGTCGCAACACGCTTGCGATCAGACAGATGACGCCGACGCCAAGGGCGATCAGGGCCGCAGCCACCGCGCGATCAGCCTGGCCGGCATCGGGAATGTCCGCCAGAACAGCGGTCATCACCCCGGCAAGCACGGCCATGGTTGCCGCGTCCGGCCCGACGATCAGGCGGCGCGAGGGGCCAAGCAAGGCATATCCCACCACCGAGGCGATGCTGGCATAGATGCCCGTTTCCGGCGGCAGACCGGCGATGGCGGGATAGGCAATGGCGCTGGGAATGCCGACTGCGGCAATGGCAAGACCTGCCGAAACATCCGCCCGCAGCCATTGGGGCCGGTAGCCGCGCAGGCTTGCCAGGACGCAAAGCCGTGAAGGCGGCGGGTCCTCATCCGGGCCGGCGGCGGGGGGATCAACAGTCATTCTTGCCCTCAATGCCCGCAGAACAGCACAGGCGGCGTCGCGGCACCGGTCAGCACCCGCTGACGCCGCAGCATGGCACGCACAAGGCCTGTGCTGTCAATGGCGCGCAGGGGCCGCGCCCGGCGCTGTGGCAGTCACCGGTGGCTGATCCTGCAACGGCAGCGGCCCATCCGGCGCGCCTGCGGTTTCGTCGATTGACAGGATTTGGTCTGGAATTGGACAGCAGATCAAATGTGATGCGTCTGAGCCTTGCGATATTGTCCGGTCTGGTGCCGGCGCGGTTTCGGGCGGGGTGCGGGACAAGACGCGGCAGGATGCCCGCCTCGACGCGGAGGGGCGGCACCAGGGCGTTCTTCGGCCGCTTTGAGTGATTTGCAGCCGGGACATCTTCGGGGTGCCCCGGCCGTCCCGTTGCGCGGCACTCAATTCGCCACCAGCCTTTCAGCAGGAAGCGGGTCGCAGGAAGGGGGGCTGATCAAGCAACTTGTGGCGACCCTTGAAGGAGTCCCTCATGTTCGAAATGACCATCGCCCTTTTGCTGTTTCTTGTGCCGTTGGCTTACAGCCCCGGACCCGGCAACATGTTCTTTGCCGCCATCGGTGGACGCTTCGGATTGCGCGCCTCTGTTCCAGCGACAATCGGCTATCACCTTGCCACCTTCATTGTGACAGCGGCTGTTGGGCTGGGGTTCTCGGGGCTCGCAACGCTGAGCCCGGTTCTGTTCGACCTGCTGCGCTATGGCGGGGCCGCTTATGTTTTCTGGCTTGCCTGGGGGTTCCTGCGCGCAGGGGCCACGACAGGCACGACCGAGGCACGACAGGCATCTGTCGTGGATGGGGCGATCCTGCTCCTGCTCAATCCCAAAGCCTGGCTGATTATCGCGCTCATGTTCACGCAGTTCCTGCCTGGCTCGGGGGTCAATGATCCTGCGCTGGTGGTCTGGATCACCGTCGTGTTCACGCTGAACAACCTGCTTGCATTCACCGTTTGGACACTCGCCGGCGATCTTCTTGCGCGGCGGTTTCGGAGTGCCTCCGGCGCACGGCGCATGAACATTTTCTTTGGCGGTATGCTGGCTGCCGTCGCTGTCTGGATGCTGCTGCGGTGAAGGCGAACCAGGGCATCAGGCGATGCGTCAAAAGGATGAAGGCAAAGTTGCAGGGTACCGCGCCATCCGCAACCACCCCGATGACCGATGCGATGACGGGAATCCTGCCCGTGCCGCAGTCCTTCGGCCCGGGTCCCGGGCGTTACATCCGACGCTGCGGATGCGCAGGACAGTGCCTTGGACAAACGACGCAACCGTTTGAACAGCGGGTGAACCCGGCGTGGCTTCCGCCGGGCATGCCAGAGGACCGGGACAGCGAAGCGGCATTTGCGAACGGTGCAGGTCGCAACCGCAGGGGCCGCGCCCGGCGCTGTGGCAGTCACCGGTGGCTGATCCTGCAACGGCAGCGGCCCATCCGGCGCGCCTGCGGTTTCGTCGGAGGGCAATTTCCGGGCGTGCGGTTTTGTGGATGTTCAGGGCGGGCTTGCCGATGATCGCACGGCTTTCAGGCCGGTGGCGTTTGCGGTTGCGGTCTTCGTCGAAGCTGACGTCAGGCACCCGTCGGGGGCTGCCGGTATCGGTCATCACCGTCTTGCGGCCATGGCCGCGCTGTGGTGCCGCCGCCGACACGCCATCAGCGATGCTGGTCAACGGTCCCGGTCACGCCTCGGCCGGTGCGGGCCAGACAACCCGGCAGGAACACCATGCCGCCGCCCGTCCCGGTATGCCCACCCCCCCTCACGGTTCCAGCAGCCGCCGGAACAACACCTCAAGGAACTGCCCCGCCTCGGGAAAGGGGTCGGCTGCGGCCTTGCCCAGAACCGCCCTGACCTGAACATCGAAATCGGCATAATGCTGGGTCAGCGCCCAGACCGAAAAGATCAGGTGTACCGGGTGGACCGGGGCAAGGCGGCCCTCGTCCATCCAGCGTTGCAGCACTGCGGATTTCTCCTGTACCAGGTCCCGCAACTCTCCCTCAAGCGCGGCGCGGATGCGCGGCGCGCCCTGCAGCATCTCATTGGCGAAAAGACGGCTTTCGCGCGGAAAGTCCCGGCTGAGTTCCAGCTTGCGGCGCACATAGCCCAGAAGTTCCGCAACAGGGTCGCCGTCCGGGTCCATCGCCCGCAGCGGGTTCAGCCAGGTTGCCAGCAACCCCGACAGGAGCGCCCCGTGAATCGCCTCTTTCGAGGCGAAGTAATACAGCAGGTTCGGCTTCGACAGGCCCGCCACTTCGGCGATCTGGTCCAGTGTCGCCCCCCGGAAGCCTTGCTGCGAAAACACCTCCAGCGCCGCCTCGAGGATGGTTTCGGAATTGCGCTGCTGGATTCGCGTCCTCGGCCGCGTCATCGGGGCTGCAACCGCAGAGCGGTGCTTGCCACGGACAGGTCCGGTGGGTAGCCTGCCGTCAGGTCCCAAGGCTGGGTCATCGGAAGGTATCCTTGCTGAGTCCTGAGCCTTGCTAGTCTGAAACTGACCGATTGGTCAAACCATCCCGTGCCCGCCCGCTGCGGCGGCGATCCGAAGGAAACATCATGCCCCTTGACCGCAAAGCGACACCGAATGATCTGAACGCATTCTGGATGCCCTTTACCGCGAACCGCCAGTTCAAGAAGGCACCGCGCATGTTCGTGGCCGCCAGGGACATGCATTACACCACCTCGGACGGGCGTCAGGTGCTGGATGGCACGGCGGGTCTGTGGTGCTGCAACGCCGGCCACTGCCGCCCCCGCATCACCGGGGCGATCCAGCGCCAGGCGGCAGAGCTTGACTATGCCCCGGCCTTTCAGATGGGCCATCCCGTGGCCTTCGAACTGGCCAACCGCCTGATCGATATTGCGCCCAGGGGCATCGAACATGTCTTTTACACCAATTCCGGGTCCGAAAGCGTCGAGACGGCGCTGAAGCTGGCCATCGCCTGGCACCGCGCGCGCGGCGATGGGGCGCGCACCCGGCTGATCGGGCGCGAACGCGGCTATCACGGCGTGAACTTCGGCGGGATTTCGGTGGGCGGCATCGTCAACAACCGCAAGGTCTTCGGCACGCTGCTGGGCGGGGTCGATCACTTGCCCCACACCCATCTGCCGGCGGTGAACGCCTTTTCCAAAGGGCAGCCGGAAAACGGCGCCAATCTGGCGGATGAGCTGGAACGCATCGTTGCCCTGCACGGGGCCGAAACCATCGCCGCCGTGATCGTGGAACCCGTGGCCGGGTCGACCGGCGTGATCCTGCCGCCGAAGGGCTATCTGGAAAAGCTGCGCGCGATCACCAGAAAGCACGGCATCCTGCTGATTTTCGACGAGGTCATCACCGGCTTCGGCCGTCTTGGCGCGCCCTTCGCCGCACAGTATTTCAACGTTCTGCCGGACATGATGACCACGGCCAAGGGCCTGACCAACGGGGTGATCCCGATGGGCGCGGTTCTGACCACCGCCGAGGTCCACGATGCCTTCATGACCGGGCCGGAACACATGATCGAGCTGTTCCACGGCTACACCTATTCGGGCAACCCCATTGCCAGCGCCGCCGGGATTGCCACGCTGGAAACCTACCGCGAAGAGGCGCTGTTCGAACGCGCGGCGGCCATCGCGCCCTATTGGGAAGAGGCGCTGCATTCGCTCAAGGGCCTGCCCCATGTCATCGACATCCGCAACATGGGCCTGATCGGTGCGGTCGAACTGGAGCCGATTGCCGGAGAGCCGACCAGGCGCGCCTTCAACGCCTTCCTGGCCGCCTTTGACAAGGGCATCCTGATCCGCACCACCGGCGACATCATCGCCATGTCGCCGCCGCTGATCATCGAAAAGCCGCAGATCGACGAATTGATCGGCACGCTGGCCGGGGTGCTGAAGACACTCGCCTGACCGGACGGCGCGCGCGGCATCACCCCGCTGCGCGCCTGTCCATCCCCCCCTTACCCTTTGCAACGGGAAGACTGCCATGCGTCCGGCCTGCACTGCCACCACCCTGATCGATGACGCGCGGGTGCGCGTGACCCGGTTCGACTTTGGCCCCGGCGCCGAGACGGGCTGGCACCGGCACGGGCATGATTATGTGATCACAGCCATCACCGACTGCCCGATGCTGCTGGAAGAGCCGGGCGGTGCCACACGGTCTGTTCTGGTGCCCGCCGGAACCGCCTATCGCCGCAACGAAGGGGTGGAACACAACGTCATCTGCGATGGTCCGGGGATGAGCTTTGTCGAGGTTGAGCTGAAACAGGCCGCAGACCGGTAAGCGGCGCCGCAGGGTCACCCCCTGCGGGTCCCGGCTGCGGACCCCGGCTGCGCAACCGGCGGCAAGGGGCCAAACGGTCTGCCCCCTGCCTTGCGCGGGTCGCTTTGCCTGACGCCCGCCGCGCCGCCGCCCCGTTTTGACGAAGGGCGCAGGCGGGCGGGCGCGGCAGACCCGAAGCGGTGTCATCCCGACGGCGCTGCGCGGCATGTCTGGATCACCCCGCCTGCCTTGCGGCGCACATGGTTGGCCCGTCCGACCGGGGGCAGTGCAGGGATGCCGGGCTGCCCGCACATCCGCGGCAACGCCCGCATCGCTTTCCTTGCCGCAGGGACGGATTTTTATTGACCGGATGGTCAGCTTATGATGCCTTTCAGCCGAACCGCCGGGTCTTGGCCCGGGTCTTGGCGATGTCAGCCGACCGGGGCTGCGGCCCCGGTCAGCATGGAGACGGGAACGAAGAGTTCATGCAGAATTCAGGCGCAAACCTGCGGATCAATGGCGCGCGGCTGTGGGACAGCCTGATGGATATGGCCAGGGTCGGCCCCGGCGTGGCGGGCGGCAACAACCGCCAGACCCTGACCGATGCCGATGCCGCAGGCCGCGCCCTGTTCCGGCAATGGTGCGAGGCTGCGGGCCTGTCGATGGCTGTGGACAGCATGGGCACGATGTTTGCGACCCGGCCCGGCGAAGACGCCGCAGCCTTGCCTGTCTACATGGGATCGCATCTGGATACCCAGCCGACGGGCGGCAAGTTTGACGGCGTGCTGGGTGTGCTGGGCGCGCTGGAAGTGGTGCGCAGCCTGAACGATCATGGCATCCGCACCCGCCATCCCATCGTCGTGACCAACTGGACGAACGAGGAAGGCGCGCGCTTTGCCCCCGCCATGCTGGCCAGCGGGGTCTTTGCGGGCATTCACACGCAGGACTATGCCTATGGCCGCGTCGATGCCGAGGGCAAGAGTTTCGGCGGGGAACTGGCGCGGATCGGCTGGGTGGGCGACGAACCGGTGGGTGCCCGCAAGATGCATGCGATGCTGGAGTTGCACATCGAGCAGGGCCCGATCCTCGAGGCCGAAGGCAAGGAGATCGGCGTGGTGACCCATGGCCAGGGGCTGTGGTGGCTGGAGATTACCCTGACCGGCAAGGATGCCCATACCGGATCAACGCCGATGGCCATGCGGGTGAACGCAGGGCTGGGGATGGCGCGGATCACCGAACGCGTCCACCAGATCGCCATGAGCCATCAGCCCAATGCCGTCGGCGCGGTGGGGCAGGTCAAGGTCTTTCCCAATTCGCGCAACGTGATCCCCGGCAAGGTGATCTTCACGGTCGATATCCGCAGCCCCGACCAGACCAAGCTGGACCTGATGCGCGGCGAGGTGGAACGCGCCGCCCATGCGGTGGCCGCAGAACTGGGCCTTGGGATTGGCATCGAGGCGGTGGGGCATTTCGACCCGGTGACCTTCGATCCGGGCCTTGTGAAGATCGTCCGGCAATCCGCTGAAAAGCTTGGCTATTCCCACATGGATATCGTCAGCGGGGCCGGGCACGATGCCTGCTGGATCAACCGCGTGGCCCCCACGGTAATGATCATGTGCCCCTGCGTCGGCGGGCTGAGCCATAACGAGGCAGAAGAGATTTCGCAGGACTGGGCGGCGGCGGGAACCGACGTGCTGTTCCATGCCGTGCTGGAGACGGCGGGGCTGGTCTCGTGAGGGGGCACGAGCTATACTCGACCGATGTGGTAGGGAGGCAGCGATGCCCGCAGACAAGCGCAGCGAAGTCACCATGGAGCTGCTTTTCGAGACGCTCAAGGCCATACAGGGCACGCTTGCGCGTCACGGCGAAGACCTGCGCGAAATCAAGGAACGGCTTGGCATTCTGGAAATGCAATATGCCTCGCTTTCGCGGCGGGTTGACCGCATTGAAGAGCGGCTGGAGCGCGTGGAGCGCAGGCTTGATCTTGTTGGCTGAGTCTGAGCAAACGGGATATCTGCGCAAATCATGCATCTTGAGTTCGACGGGGGAATGACGTGGTCACTGCCGAACGTCGTTTTCATTCCTTCGGTTTCGGTACTGGCGGTGGGGGCGGAGTGGGCCGTGGGCGAGTGGGCTCATTTCTGATACCCTTGTCTATAGGTTCTGGTGGCTTTACCAAGTTCAGGACTCCTAACATGAGAAACAGAAACGCCAATCTTCTGTTCAGTGAAAGTCTTCGATTAGCAGAACGTAACCTCGAGTCTGAACTTCAACTCATGATAGCCGCAGATCAAAGATCAACCACATTTTGTGGAATTTTGCTGGCGACGTTTGGCGTCGTTTCCTCTCTTTATAGCGCTAGTACGAACACATGGTACGATGACCTGTCTTTGATCTTCCTAGGTTTGGCTGCCGGTCTTTCTGCGTACTCTGCGAGATCGGTGAAGATATTTGCAACTGGGCGTAGATTTCAGAGATTTGAAGATGATCTTAAGTCTGGCAGAAATGCGGACGCTGTACTTAAAGAGCTTGCTTTACAGTACGATAAATCCTCGGAACACAACAGGCAAGTGTTAAGAAGTAATGCGCGATTTTTCAATCTATCATTGTCTTTGGCCATGTTTGGATTTGCCCTGAGTCTATGCCCAAAAATGATTTTTCTGTTTAGCAAAGTTGCAGAGTCTTTGAGCTTCACCGGAGGGAACAGCTGATGACCACAGTCATCAAAAACGGCACCATCGTTACCGCTGATCTGACCTACAAGGCCGATGTGCTGATCGAGGGCGGCATCATCACCGCCGTCGGGCCGAACCTGAAGGGCGATGAGGTGCTTGACGCCACCGGCTGCTTCATCATGCCCGGCGGGATCGATCCCCATACCCACCTCGAGATGCCCTTCATGGGCACCTATTCGTCGGACGATTTCGAATCCGGCACGCGGGCGGCGCTGTCGGGCGGCACCACCATGGTGGTGGATTTCATCCTGCCGGGGCAGGGGCAGGGGCTGATGGATGCGGCCCAGATGTGGCACAACAAATCCGGCCGCGCCGCCTGCGATTATTCCTATCACATGGCGATCACCTGGTGGGGTGAGCGGGTCTGGGATGACATGGAAGCCGCGGTCAAGGCCGGGATCACATCGTTCAAGCATTTCATGGCCTACAAGGGTGCCCTGATGGTGAACGATGACGAGCTGTTCGCCAGCTTCCGCCGCGTGGGTGATCTGGGCGGGCTTGCGATGGTTCATGCCGAGAACGGCGATGTCGTGGCCGAATTGCAGGCCAGGCTGATGGCCGAGGGCAATACCGGGCCCGAGGCCCATGCCTATTCCCGCCCCCCGGCGGTGGAGGGAGAGGCGACGAATCGCGCCATCATGATTGCCGACATGGCGGGCGTGCCGCTTTATGTCGTGCACACCTCCTGCGAAGAGGCGCACGAGGCGATCCGGCGCGCGCGCGCCCAGGGCAAGCGCGTCTGGGGCGAGCCGCTGATCCAGCACCTGACGCTGGACGAAAGCGAATACGCCCATCCCGACTGGGACCATGCGGCGCAGCGCGTGATGAGTCCGCCCTTCCGCAACAAGCAGCATCAGGACAGCCTGTGGGCCGGGCTGCAATCCGGCTCGCTTTCGGTGGTGGCGACAGATCACTGCTCGTTTACCACCAAACAGAAGCGGTTCGGTATTGGCGATTTCACCAAAATCCCCAACGGGACCGGCGGGCTGGAGGACCGGCTGCCGATGCTTTGGACCCATGGCGTCGTCACCGGGCGGCTGACGCCGAACGAATTCGTCGCCGTCACCTCGACCAATATCGCGAAAATTCTGAACCTTTATCCGAAGAAGGGTGCAGTGCTGGTCGGGGCGGATGCCGATCTGGTGGTGCTGGACCCGGCGAAGACCAAGACGATCACGGCGGCACGCCAGCAGTCTGCCATCGACTACAATGTGTTTGAGGGCAAGACGGTCAGCGGTCTGCCGCGTTTTACCCTGACACGGGGGCATGTCGCCGTGCATGACGGCGAGGTGCGCAGCCGCGAGGGCCACGGGGCTTTCGTGCCGCGCGATCCCCGCCCGGCGGTGAACCGGGCACTGTCAACCTGGAAACAACTGACCGCGCCGCGCCCCGTGCAGCGGACCGGTGTTCCGGCAAGTGGAGTCTGAGGGAATGGTCAACGAAGGAAAGGCCGCCCTGGCCGCGCTGACGGGGTATGTCCTTTTGTGCCTTGAGGCGGCAATCATCCTGAATGCGACGGCCGCCCATATCAACGGCAGTGATGTTCTGGGGGCGGTGTTCTTCGGACCGGACGTGGACATCGTGCTTCCCTTCGCGCTGGCGACGGCCGTGCTGGCCGTGCCGATCTTTCTGCTGTTCCGGGCCATCTTCTTTGTGTTCCAGCTGACCACCTGGGTCGCCTTCGCCTTTGCCGGGGGGGTGGCCGCCATGGCCGCGATGCTGCTGCTGGGCGGGGTCCGGGAAGCACCGGCCTTTGCCCTGGCCGGCATCGTGGCGGGCAATCTTTACCGCGAGGGCGAGGCGCGCTTCAGGGCGCGGCGCCGGATGGCAGAAAACGCATGAAGGATACCGCCCGCCTGGCCGAACCCGCGATCGAGGCGCGGTCGCTTGGACTGACCTTCCAGACCGCTGACGGCCCGGTCCACGCCCTTCGGGACGTGACGCTGACCATCGGCCGGGGTGATTTCGTGTCCTTCATCGGTCCTTCGGGCTGCGGCAAGACCACCTTCCTGCGCAGCGTTGCGGCGCTGGAACATCCGACCGAAGGCAGCCTGACGGTGAACGGCATGGCACCGGACGCCGCGCGTCTGGCCCGCGCCTTTGGCTATGTCTTTCAGGCTGCCGGTCTTTATCCCTGGCGCACGATTGCGGGCAACATCCGCCTGCCGCTGGAGATCATGGGCTTTTCCCGCGCCGAGCAGGACGAAAGGGTCGCGCGCGTGCTGGAGCTTGTGGAGTTGGGCGGGTTCGGCACGAAGTTTCCCTGGCAGCTGTCGGGCGGGATGCAGCAGCGCGCCAGCATCGCCCGCGCGCTGGCCTTTGATGCCGATATCCTGCTGATGGACGAACCTTTCGGGGCGCTGGACGAGATCGTGCGCGACCGGCTGAACGAGGAATTGCTCAACCTGTGGTCGCGGACGGGCAAGACCATCGGCTTTGTCACCCATTCCATTCCCGAGGCGGTGTACCTTTCGACCAGGATCGTGGTGATGAGTCCGCGGCCCGGGCGCATCACCGATGTGATCGACAGCCCGCTGCCGCGCGAACGCCCGCTGGACATCCGCGACACACCGGAATTCCTGGCAGTCTCGCAGCGGGTGCGCGACGGGCTGCGGGCGGGCCATTCCTATGACGTGTAAGCGCCGCCGTCCGGCCGGGCTGCCCCGGTCATTGCATCCGGCCGCGCCGGGGTGGCCGCGCGACCCGGTCTGTCTGCGGGCCGGTCGCGGTTGCACGCCGGGGTCGGCGAGCAGGCGGGGCGCAAGGTGAAGGCTGTTCTGCCGGTTTCCGTCGTCATCGCGGCCATCGTCGTGCTGTGGTACGGTGCTGCGGTCTGGATGAACGCGGCCTGGGTGCGCGATCAGGCCGCGCGGGCGGGCGAGACGCCGGGCTTCGCGCAGATCGTGCCGCAAACCCTGAACCAGGAGCGGCCGGTGCTGCCTGCGCCGCATCAGGTGGTGTCCGAACTGTGGAAGGGGGTGGCCGGGCAGGCCGTCACCTCGAAGCGCAGTCTGGTCTATCACGGCTGGATCACCCTGTCGGCAACGCTGCTGGGCTTTGTCATCGGCACCGGGGCGGGCATTCTGCTGGCCATCGGCATCGTGCACAACCGGGCGATGGACCTCAGCGTGATGCCCTGGGCGATTGCCAGCCAGACGATCCCGATCCTGGCCATCGCGCCGATGATCATCGTTGTGCTGAATTCCGTCGGTGTGACGGGCCTCGTGCCCAAGGCAATCATCTCGGCCTATCTGTCGTTCTTCCCGGTGGTCGTGGGCATGGTAAAGGGCCTGCGCGCGCCCGATGCGATGCAGCTTGACCTGTTGCGGACTTATGGTGCCTCGCAGCGGCAGACTTTTGCCAAGCTGCGGATGCCCGCCTCTGTGCCCTATCTCTTTGCCTCGCTGAAGGTGGGGGTGGCGGCGGCGCTGGTGGGGGCCGTTGTCGGCGAATTGCCCACCGGGGCGGTGGCGGGGCTGGGCGCGCGGCTGCTGTCGGGCAGCTACTACGGGCAAACGGTGCAGATCTGGGCCGCGCTGTTTGCGGCGGCGCTTCTTGCGGCCTCGCTTGTGGCGCTGATCGGGCTGGCAGAGCGGCTGACGCTGCGCCGGATGGGAATGGGCCGATGACCTGGGTTCTTGGCACGATGCTGTTCTGGGCGGCGGCCTGGGCGCTGAACATCCGGCTTGCCGCCTCGCGGGTGACGCAAAGCCGGGCAGGGCGGCTGATCATTCCCGCAGTTTTCGGGCTGACGCTGCTGGGGGTCTGGGAAGGGCTGGTGCATGGCCTGCGGGTGCCCGCCGTCATTCTGCCGCCGCCCAGCGCAATTGCGGCCAGGATCGCCGGCAACACGGGCACGCTCTGGGTCGATTTCGTGCAAACCTTCGTCAAGGGCGCGCTCAGCGGCTATGCCATCGGGTGCCTGGCCGCGATCCTTGTGGCGGTGCTGATCGACCGGTCGGCCTTTCTGCGGGCCGGGTTGCTGCCCGTCGGCAATTTCGTTTCGGCCCTGCCGATTGTCGGAATATCCCCCATCCTGGTGATGTGGTTCGGTTTTGACTGGCACTCGAAGGCGGCGGTCGTGGTGGTGATGGTGTTCTTTCCGGTGCTGGTCAACACGCTGGCCGGTCTGCGCGCCGCCGAGCCGATGCAGCGCGACCTGATGGCGACCTGGGGGGCAAGCTATTGGCAGACCCTGTGGAAGCTGCGTCTGCCGGCCGCCATGCCCTTCATCTTCAACGGGTTGAAGATTGCCACCACGCTGGCGCTGATCGGGGCGATCGTTGCCGAATTCTTCGGCAGTCCGACACGGGGCATGGGGTTTCGCATCTCGACAGAGGTCGGCAGGCTGGGGCTGGACATGGTCTGGGCTGAAATAGCGGTTGCGGCGCTGGCAGGTTCGGCCTTCTATGGCGTCATTGCACTGATCGAACGGCGGGTGACCTTCTGGCACCCGTCGCAACGGCGGTAAAACACCGGGCCGCAACAGGCCCGCAACACGGAGGTGAACGCATGAAGAAATTTCTGACCGGGGCACTGTTCGCGGCATTCGCGGCAGGCGGCGCGCAGGCGGCGGACGATGTGACGCTGCAACTGAAATGGGTGACACAGGCCCAGTTTGCCGGGTACTACGTTGCCAAGGCCAAGGGGTTCTATGAGGCAGAGAACCTCAACGTCACCATCAAGCCGGGTGGCCCGGACATTGCGCCAAGCCAGGTCGTGGCGGGCGGCGGTGCCGATGTGGTGATTGACTGGATGCCCTCGGCCCTGGCCGCGCGCGAAAGGGGCCTGCCGCTGGTCAACATCGCGCAGCCCTTCGCCTCGTCAGGGCTGATGCTGACCTGCCTGAAGGAAAGCGGCGTGGCGACACCTGCCGATTTTCCGGGCAAGACGCTGGGCGTGTGGTTCTTTGGCAATGAATATCCCTTCCTGTCGTGGATGGCGACGCTGGGCATTCCGACGGATGGCAGCGCAGGCGGCGTGACCGTGCTCAAGCAGGGCTTCAACGTCGACCCGCTCTTGCAAAAGCAGGCGGCCTGCATTTCGACGATGACCTACAACGAATACTGGCAGGTCATCGATGCCGGGATCACGCCCGATCAGCTGGTGACGTTCAAATATGAAGACGAGGGCGTTGCGACGCTGGAGGACGGGCTTTACGTTCTGGAAGACAGGCTCAGTGACCCGGCCTTTGAGGACAAGTTGGTGCGCTTCGTGCGCGCCTCGATGAAGGGCTGGAAATACGCCGAAGCCAATCCCGATGAAGCGGCGATGATCGTTCTGGACAATGACGAAACCGGTGCCCAGACCGAACAGCACCAGAAGCGGATGATGGCGGAAGTGGCCAAGCTGACTGCCGGTTCCAACGGCGCGCTGGACGTGGCCGCTGCCGAGCGGACCGTCAAGACGCTGCTGGCGGGCGGGTCGGACCCGGTCATCTCCAAGGCCCCGGAAGGTGCCTGGACCAGTGCGATTACCGACAAGGCCCTGCAGTAATCCGGCCGGGCTGACAGGGGGGGCGCGCCGGGACAGCGGCGCGCCCCTTTTCCTGCGCGGCGCCTGCCGCGCAGGCCGGGGCGGGGGCCGTCTGCCCCCGCCCCGGACCCCACCCCCGAGGATATTTCCAAACAGGAAATTGCAGTTTTCCATTGTCTGTCAGCCGGATGTCATGTTGTAAATCCCAAGGAAACGCGGGGTGTTGCAATGCCGGTTTCGGCGCTGACAGGGGGGCGGGTGCGCGAGCGGCGGCTGGCCCTGGGCCAGCGGCAGGCCGATGTGGCGCGTGCGGCGGGCATTTCCGCATCATATCTGAACCTGATCGAGCATAACCGGCGGCGCATCGGCCCCGGCGTGCTGGCGCGGCTGGCCGATGTGCTGGGGACCGAAGCTGCGGCCCTTGCCCAGGGGGCCGAAGGAATTCTTGCCACGGACCTTCGCGATGCGGCGGCGGGGGCCGCAGGCGCGCGCCCGGAACTGGAGCGTATCGAGGATTTCATCGGACGGTTTCCGGGCTGGGCCGAGCTTCTGGCCGGGCAGCACCGCCGGCTTGGGCACCTGGAGCGGTCGGTCGAAGCCCTGTCGGACCGGATGGCGCATGATCCGCATCTGTCGGCGGCGCTGCACGAGGTTCTGTCCGTGGTCAGTGCCGTGCGCTCCACCGCCGCCATCCTTGCCGAAACCGAAGAGATTGATCCGTCCTGGCGCGCGCGCTTTCATGCAAACCTGCACGCCGATGCAGAGCGGCTTGCGACCGGTGCCGAAGCGCTGGTCGCCTATCTGGACGTGTCGGGGGAAGAGCAGGAGCCCGGCATCGCCGCCCCGCAGGAAGAGCTGGAGGCCTGGCTTGCGGGCCACAACTGGACGCTGGCCGCCCTGGAACCGGGGGCGTCACCCGAAGCCCGCGCGGCCCTGCTGGCCGAGGCCGGCGGGCTGGCCTCGGGGGCGGCGCGCCAGCTGGCCCGCGACTGGCTGGCCGAGGCGGCAAAGGATGCGGCCGCCGTGCCGATGACCGGTCTGGTTGATGCCGCCGCACGGGTGGGGCTGGATCCGGTCTTGCTTGCCCAGCGTTTCGGGGCCGATGTGATCGCTGTTTTCCGCCGCCTTGCCCTGATGCCGGGGACGAAACTTGGCGTGGTGATCTGCGATGCCTCCGGCACCATGATCTTCCGCAAACCTGTGGAGGGGTTTGCGCTGCCGCGCTTTGGCGCGGCCTGTCCGCTGTGGCCGCTTTACACCGCGCTGGGCCGCCCGATGACCCCGGTGCAGGCCGAGGTCGAGATGTCGGGGCGCAGTCCGCAGCGGTTCCGCACGCTTGCCTTCTGCAGGCCGCGCCTGACCGGCGGTTTTGCGGGGCCGCAGCTGGCCGAAGCGGCGATGCTGATCCTTCCCCTTCCGCCGGGCACGACCGGGACGCTGGGGGTCGGCACCAGTTGCCGCATCTGTCCGCGCCCGGCGTGTCCGGCGCGGCGGGAGCCGTCGATCCTGTCGGAAAGCCAGACCGGTGCATGACGCTTTTGACAGGGCGGTTCTTTGCGCCGATAGTTGACCGGCGGCAGGGGAGGGCCGTGCCATGGGCAATCATGTTCTTGTGATCGAGGACGAGCCGAACATCGTCGAAGCGATCCGGTTCATCCTGATGCGCGACGGCTGGGACGTCTCGACGCTGTCGGACGGGGATCGGGCCGAAGACACCATCAGGTCCTGCCGCCCCGACGTGGTCATCCTGGATGTGATGCTGCCCGGCAGAAGCGGCCTTGAAATACTGGCGGCCCTGCGCGCCGATGCGGCAACCCGGTCTTTGCCCGTCCTGATGCTGACCGCCAAAGGGCAGGGCCGTGACCGGGCCGAGGCAGAGCGGATCGGGGCCAGCCGGTTCATGTCGAAACCGTTTTCAAACACCGAGATTCTGGCCTCGGTCCGCGCGCTGGCGGGGGTGTGAAGCGTCCGGGCCTGCCGCTGTTCCTGCAGCGCCGCCCCTACCGGCGGCGGCGCAAGATTGACGCCGCCCGCCTGCTGCCGGTCTTCGGGGCGTTTCTTCTGCTGTTGCCCATGCTCTGGGCCCCCGCCGGGGACGAAGGCAGGGGCACCGTCAGCGACGGGCTGTATCTGTTTCTGGTCTGGGCCGGGCTGATTGCGGTGGCGCGTCTGCTGGCCCCCAGCCTGACCGCCGACGGGCACCCGGACCCCGACGGGGGGGACGGCTGATGGTTCCGTTCAATATCCTTGTCGCGGTCTGTCTGGTCTATGTGGGGCTGTTGTTTCTTGTGGCCTTTCTGGTGGAACGCCGCGCCCATGCCCGCGCTTTGCCCTGGCTGCGGTCGCCGCAGATCTATACGCTGTCGCTGTCGATCTTCTGCACGGCCTGGACGTTTTACGGGGCTGTCGGCTATGCCGTGCGCTCGGGCTGGGAATTCATGACCATCTATCTGGGGCCGACGCTGGTCTTTGTCGGCTGGTGGTGGGTGCTGCGCAAGCTGGTGCGGATCGGCAAGACGCAGCGGGTCACCTCGATCGCCGATCTGATTTCAAGCCGTTACGGCAAGTCCAACATGCTGGGCGTCATCGTGACCGTGATCTCGGTGGTGGCCGCGACGCCCTATATCGCGCTTCAGTTGCAGTCCGTCACCCTGTCCTTTGCGGTTTTCGCCAGCAGCGCGGCGGATGGCGGACCGGTGCCGGACAAGGCGGCAACGGCGCTGTGGGTGGCGGTGGGCCTTGCGCTGTTCACGGTGCTGTTCGGCACCCGCAATCTGGATTCGAACGAGCGCCACCTTGGCGTTGTCACGGCCATTGCCGTCGAGGCGGTGGTAAAGCTGGTGGCGCTGGTGGCCGTGGGGGTTTTCGTTGTCTGGGGTCTGGCGGGCGGGCCGGCGGACATGATGGCAAAGATCAACGCCTCGGCGCTGTCCTCATGGGATCTGCAGCCCGGCCGCTGGGCGGGGCTGATCTTTCTGTCTGCCGCCGCCGTGTTGTGCCTGCCGCGCATGTTTCAGGTGATGGTGGTCGAAAATGTCGATGAACGGCACCTTGCCACGGCAAGCTGGGCCTTTCCGCTGTACCTGTTCCTGATGTGCCTGTTCGTTCTGCCGATTGCGGTCGCCGGGCTGGACCTGCTGCCCCCCGGCACCAATCCCGACCTTTTCGTGCTGACGCTGCCGCTGGCGCAGGGGCAGGACGGGCTGGCGATGCTGGCCTTTCTGGGCGGGTTTTCATCGGCGACCTCGATGGTGATCGTGGCATCGATCGCGCTGGCCACCATGGTGTCCAACCACATCGTGATGCCGCTGTGGCTTTCGCTGCGCCCGGCACAGGCTGTGTCGGGGGATGTGCGGCGCATCGTGCTGCTGTCGCGGCGGCTGGCGATTGGCGGGATCGTGGCGCTGGGATACGCCTATTTCCATCTGTCCGGCGGGTCGGCCGCGCTGGCGGCGATCGGGCTGATTTCTTTCGTGGGGGCCGCACAGATTCTTCCGGCGATGCTGGGCGGCATCTTCTGGCGCGGTGCCACCCGGATGGGGGCGGTTTGCGGGCTGCTGACCGGGGCCGGCATCTGGGTCTATTCGCTGTATCTGCCCTCGTTCGGCCCGGATGGGGTGATTTCGGCACGGCTGATCGCCGGGGGACCCTGGGGCATCGGCTGGCTCCGGCCGCAGGCGCTGTTCGGTGTCGAGGGGATGGATCCGCTGATCCATGCGATGTTCTGGTCGCTGGTCCTGAACGCCACCGCCTTCTTCACAGGCTCGATCCTGACCTTTCCCGGCCCGGTGGAACGGGTGCAGGGCGCGGCTTTCGTGAACGTCTTCGACGGAGAGGTTCCGGCAGGCGGCTGGGTGCGCGGCGCGGCCACGGCGGAAGATCTGCTGATCCTGTCCCAGCGCATCCTGGGCGGGGACGGGGCGCTGGCCTTTTTCGAGGCCGAGGCCAGGATGCAGGGCAAGGCCGGGCCCTTGCCCGATCCGACACCGGGGTTCGTCGGGGCGCTGGAACGGCGGCTGTCGGGCTCGGTCGGTGCCGCGACGGCCCATGCCATGATCGCGCAAACGGTCGGCGGCGCGGCGGTTTCGGTGGAAGACCTTATGGCGGTGGCCAATGAGACCGCCCAGATCATGGAGTATTCGGCAAAGCTTGAAGCGCAGTCGGAAGAGCTGACGCGGACAGCGCGGCAGTTGCAGCAGGTGAACGAGAAGCTGACCCGGCTGTCGGTGCAGAAGGATTCCTTCCTGAGCCAGATCAGCCACGAGCTGCGCACCCCGATGACGTCGATCCGGGCCTTCTCCGAAATTCTGATGGAGGGGGACATGCCCCCCGCGATGGCGCGCCGCCATGCAACCATCATCCATGACGAGGCGATCCGCCTGACCCGGCTGCTGGACGACCTTCTCAACCTCAGCGTGCTTGAAAACGCGGGTGTGCAGTTGACGCTGGGCCTGGTCAGCCTGCAGGACATGATCGACCGCGCCCTTGTCGCCGCCGCCCAGACCCGGCCCGAACGCAGCTTCACCGTTCACCGCGATCCGGCGTCCGAAGCGCTGTATGTGACGACCGATGCCGACAGGCTGACCCAGGTCTTCATCAACCTGATTTCCAACGCCCGGAAATACTGTGCCGCCCCGGAACCGGAGCTGCGCATCGCGGTGCGGCAGCGCGGCGGGCGGGTGATGGTGGATGTGATCGACAATGGCCGCGGCATCCCCGAAGACAGCCAGGCCCTGATTTTCGAGAAATTCGCCCGCCTGACCGATGAAACGCGGGCAGGGGGGGCCGGGCTGGGCCTGGCGATCTGCCGCGAGGTGATGACAGCCCTTGGCGGAAGCATCGCCTACCTGCCGGGGCAGGGCGGCACCGCCTTTCGCGTGACCTTTCCGCTGCGCCTGCAGGAAGTGGCCTGACATACCCTTTCTTAAGGGTGTGCGGACTATGGTCTGCGGCGCGGCGGAACACGGGGCAGGTGGCGTGGCAGGCGAGATTATCCGGAAGAAGGTGGCAGCGGGGCGGACAGGCCAGCCCGAGGGCGGGCCGGGGGCCGACCGGGCCTGGCGGCTGGCGCTGGCGCGGGCGGCCAATGACACCATTGCGCTGCCGCTGGATGTGGCACGGCTGTCGGTTCACCGCCGCAGCCTGGCCGAACTGCTGGAACTGGCCCCCGAAAGGGCGCTGATCGCCGTTCTGGAAGGCCCGGCAGATGGTCTTGGCATCCTGATGCTGTCGCCCCCCGTCCTGTCCGCGATGATCGAGATGCAGACGATCGGCCGTGTCGGTTCCATGGCACCCCCGGTGCGCAAGCCGACGCGCACCGATGCCTCGATGGTCGCGGACATGATCGACCGGGCGCTGCAGGAACTGGAAACCGGGCTGGAAAGTGATCCCGACCTGATCTGGGCCGGCGGCTTCCGCTATGCGTCTTTTCTGGATGATCCCCGTCCGCTGGGCCTTCTGCTGGAAGAGGAATACTACCGCGTGCTTCAGGCGGAACTGCGGCTTGGCAACGGGGCAAGGTCGGGGGCCGTCATGCTGGCGCTTCCCGCCGAAGGGCGCGGTCGCCCCCCGAAACCCGCGCCGACGGCCACGCCGGCACCGGTTGCAGCCGCCCTTTTTTCCAAGGCGCTGACCGACCAGGTGATGCGCACCGAGGCAGACCTTGCCGCTGTCCTTCACCGCTTTACGGTGCCGCTGTCTTACGTGATGGCCCTGCAGGAGGGGGACCTTGTGCCTTTGTCCAGTGCCGCGCTGGACCGGATCGTGCTGGAAGGGCTGGACGGCCGCCCCCTTGCCACCGGGCGGCTTGGACAGAACCGCGGCATGCGCGCGGTCCGTCTTGCCCCGCAGGCCATGGCAGAAGAGGTGCCTGCAAGCGACGTCGGCCCGGCGTTGCGGGCTGCGGCCGGCTGAGCCGCCCGTCGGTCAGCCCCGCTGTGCAAGCGCGTCGATCTGGCTGCGCAATCCTTCCAGCTGGTAGCCGAAGCGGGCCGGCAGGGCGATCAGCTCGTCCGTCGGTCTGTTGCCGGCCTGGGCCAGCGCCCAGACCATGGATGACCTGTTGCCGGACGCGCAATAGGCCAGGACCGGGCCGCCGGCACTGTCAAGGGCCGCTTTCTGCGCCTTGACATTGTCAAGCGTCAGCGCCCCGCCGATCACCGGGTTGATGACAAAGGTCAGCCCCAGCGCCTCGGCGGCCTGCCGCATGATTTCGCCATGCAGGTTTGCGGGGATTTCCCCGTCGGGACGGTTGTCGATGACGGTGGTGAATCCTGCGGCCTTGATTGCGGCAAGATCAGCTGGTGCGATCTGCGGCGACACCGCGTAGCTGTCGGTCAGGGAACGGATATCCATCAGGCGTCCTTGATCTGGGGGGTGCGGCCAAGACGGGCGGCAGCCGGTACGGCTGTCAGCATACCCGCCGCCATGGCAAGAAGAAAGACCACCCCGCCGGTCCCGCCATAGCCCAGAGAGGCCAGGGCCGGACCCGGGCAGAGACCGGCCAGCGCCCATCCGGCACCAAACAGCGCCGAGCCGATCAGCAGCGGCCGGTCAATCCGCCGCGACGCGGGCGCGGGCAACATCCTGCCCAGCAGCGCCGCCCGCTGACGCGCTGCGATGCGCCAGGCCAGCGTCATCGGCAGGATCGCCCCCGCCAGAACAAAGGCGAGGGTCGGGTTCCATTCCCCGAAGATGTCAAGCCAGCCCTGCACCTTGCGGGTATCGGTCATGCCCGACAGCAACAGCCCGGCACCGAACAGGGCCCCGGCAAGAAGGGCAACCGCAAGCCGCGCCATCAGATGACCCCCAGCAGATGGCGCGCAATCAGCAGGGTTGCGGCCCCGGACAAAAGGTAAACCGCCGTTGCCGCAAGGCTGCGCGGTGCAAGCCGCGAGATGCCGCACACCCCGTGGCCCGAGGTGCAGCCCCCCGCAAGGCGCGTGCCCAGCCCCACCAGAAGCCCGGCAAGGGCGACCACCACCAGATTGCCCGTCAGATGCGTCTGCGCAGGATCGCCAAGCAGCCACAGCAGGGCGGGGCAGCCGACAAGGCCCATGAGAAAGGCGATGTGTTCTGCCCGTCCCGGACGGTCGGAACCGTCCAGCAGCGCCCCCAGAATCCCCGAGGCCCCCATGATCCTGCCGTTGACCAGCAGAAAGATCGCCGCCGCGCCGCCGATCATCAGCCCGCCTGCAAATCCGCGCGCCCAGTCCGCAAGGGTCATGACCTGCCTTTCCGCTGTCTGTGCGCCGCGATCTTGCCCAACACGGGGCCGGCTTTGCAAGGGCCGGACTTGACCTGTATCAAGGCGGGGGCAGGCTCTGCCGCCTAGCCTGCGCAGGCAACATGAAGGAGGATTGCATGATCCCGGTCAGCCAACGCAAAAGCCAGCTGGAGACGCGGCTTCGCGATCTTCTCGCGCGGCTTGCGACGATCGACGCAGAGCTTGATTCGCATCAGTCGAAAGACTGGGAGGATCTTGCGACGGAACGGGAATCTGACGAGGTTCTGGAAGGGATGGGGCTGTCCGGGCAGCAGGAGATCAGGCAGATCGAAGCTGCCCTGGGCCGCATCGCTTCGGGTGACTATGGCGTCTGTGTGACCTGTGGCGATCCGATTTCCGGGGAAAGGCTGGATGTCTTGCCCTATACGCCGTTCTGCAGCACGTGCGCACCATGAAAAAGGACGCGGCACAGGCCCGTCCGCAGCCGGACGCCGGTCCAGCCGGTGTTCGCGCCCCGCTGGCGCAGGACGTGCCGCACGCCCGGCAATCCGGGATGGATGTGCTCTTGCATGTGATGCCGGTTGCCGCGCTGCACCTGTCGCCGCCCGGTCAGCCGGACGAAGAGGCGATTGAAGCCGGGTTTGACAATATGCCCGTCTGACCCGTGCGGCGGCGTCCCGTGGGGTGATCCGGCAGGGGCGGTCCTGCAGGAGCGCCTTTTTGCGTGCATCAGGGCGTTGCCAAGCTGCGCCAGTGCCTTACAAAGATGTGACGTGCCGGAACCGGGCCGGCGCGGTGGGGGGCAGGCAGGATGACCGCGACGGTTCGGCAGACACGGAACGGGGCAGTGATGATCCTGTCGGTCGATTCGCCGCCTGTGAATGCCCTGGGTGCTGCGGTGCGCGCCGGTCTGGCCGAAGGGCTGGCAGCGGCGCAGGCCGACCCGTCGGTCGGGGCCATTGTGCTTTGTGCCATCGGGCCAAGCTTTTCCGCCGGGGCGGATATCCGCGAGTTCGGACGCCCGGCCCCCTTGGGCGTGCCCGGATTGCCGGAACTGTGCAACCGCATCGAAGCCTCGGGCAAGGCCGTGGTCGCAGCCATTCAGGGGGCGGCGCTGGGCGGGGGGCTGGAACTTGCGCTTGCGGCGCATGTGCGGCTGGCCGGTCCGCGCGCGCGCCTGGGTCTGCCGGAAGTCGCCCTTGGGCTGCTGCCCGGCGCGGGCGGGACCCAGCGGACACCCCGGCTGACAGGCGCGGGGCCGGCGCTGCGCCTGATGCTGACGGGAAAGGCCGTGTCGGCGCAGGAGGCGCTGGCCATCGGGCTGGTGGATGCGGTGGTCGAGGATCCGGAGCAGACGGCCGTGGCCCTGGCCGCCGACCTGGCGGCCGGGCGCACGGCACCGGTCCGCACCCGCGACCGGCAAGAGGGGCTGCGCGATGCGGTGCGGTACGAGGCAGAGGTGGCGGCGGCCCGCGCGGGCACCGCCGGGCGGCTGCCTGCACCGGGGCGTATCGTGGACTGTGTCGAGGCGGCTTTACTGTTGCCCTTTGACCGTGGCCTTGTGTTTGAACGCGCGGCCTTCGAAGACCTTGCCGCCAGTCCCGAATCGGCCGGCCTGCGCCGGGCGTTCTTCGCCGAACGCAGGGCCGCCGTCTTTCCCGAAGCCGACGCGCGCGCCCATCCGCTGTCGCATGTGGGTCTGGTCGGCCTGGGTGTGACCGGGGCCGCAATTGCGGCCCTGCTGCTTCAGTCCGGGCTTCGGGTGACGGCGGTCGTCCGGGGCAGCGGTCCGCTGGACGCCGGGTTAAGGCGCGTGTCGGCCCTGCTGGACCGGGCCGTAGCCGCCGGAAGGCTTTCCCCGGAGGCGCGGGTGCAGGATCAGGCCCGTCTGTTGCCCGCCTCGGACCTCTCAGCCCTGGCGGGCTGCGATCTGGTGATCGAGGCGCTGCCCGAGGATGAAGCGCTGAAGACATCCGTTCTGGGGAAACTCGGGCAAAGTCTGCGCCCGGCAACGGTGATCGTGACCACCGTTTCATGGCTTGATCCGGCCAGGCTGGCACTGGCCACCGTGCGGCCGGCGAATGTGGTGGGCCTGCATCTGTGCCCGCCGGCAGAGCGGATGCGGCTGGCCGAAGTTGCGGTGTCTGCGCAAACACAGGCCGAAGCTGTGGCAACCCTTGCGGCACTGCTGCGCCGGATCGGCAAGCTGCCGGTGCGGGTCGGTGCGTCGGCGGGGCTGGTGGGCAACCGCGTGATGGCCGCCCTGCGGACAGCGGCGGACCTGCTGCTGGAAGATGGGGCCCTGCCGTCGCAGGTGGATGCCGCCCTGCAGGATTTCGGCTTTGCCATGGGTCCTTACCGCGCACTTGACCTGGCGGGGCTGAAGCGCGCCTGGGCGCACCGCCAGCGTGAAAGCCGCGCCGGTCGGCCCGCCTGCGGCGGTGACCTGGCCGACATGCTGGTGGGTGCCGGACGGCTGGGACAGGAGACGGGCCGCGGCTATTACCTGTACGACGGCCAAGGGGTGCGCGACGATCCGGAGGTGCTGGGCCTTCTTGGGGAACTGCGCTCTGCCAAGGGTATTGCCCCGCGGCGGATCGGCAGCGACGAGATCCGTCTGCGCTGCCTCAGCGCCCTTGCCAATGAGGCGGCCAAAGTCCTGGGCGAGGGTCTGGCGCAGCGCCCCAGCGATATCGATGCGATCCTTCTGACGGGTTATGGCTTTCCGCGCTGGCAGGGTGGCCCCATGGCCTGGGCGGCGGATCGCGGGCTGCTGGTGCTGCGCGCCGATCTGCGCCGCTTTGCGCCGCAGGCCCCGGCTTTCTGGGCCGTGGCCCCGCTGATCGATGATCTGATCCGCGACGGACGCCATCTGGACGATCTGGACATGCGCCCGGTCAGTTCAGGATGATGCCCGTCACCACCAGCATCAGCCCCAGCGCCGAAACCCCAACGGCCGCCAGGTTGAAGGTGACGATCTGCTGAAGACGGGCACGCATCGCCGCGCTGTCCAGCCCGGCGTTGCGCGCGCGCAGCGCCAGCTGGATACAGCGCAGCAGGCCGGCAACGCCACCAAGCGAGACAGCCGCCCCGATCCAGATAAGCCAGTCCATGCCGCCCCCGTACCCTTGCGCTCCCCGGATTTGGCCCTAGCCGAGCGTGACCTTTCTGGCAAGACCTTGAACCCCCGCACCGCCGCAGGATAGGGAAGGGGCGACCCAACGGATGAGGCGAGCCATGAACGACAAGACCGACACCTACAGCGTCACCGCCGACGAGCTGCGCCAGTTCATCGAACGCGCCGAAACGCTGGCCGCCGAAAAGCGCGACATCGCCGAACAGGAAAAAGAGCTGTTCGCCGAAGCCAAGGGGCGCGGCTATGACACCAGGGTCATGCGCAAGGTCATCGCCCTGCGCAAGCGCAAGCCCGATGACATCGCCGAGGAAGAAGCGGTTCTGGAAATGTACAAGGCCGCGCTCGGCATGGCCTGACGGCGCGGCACCGGACAGACCGCGCGCGTCTGGACAGGGCGCGCAGGGTTCTGTAAGTCCGCCACGGGATGACCAACGAAAACACTCGGATACTTCGGCCAAAGCCCCGTCTGCCCCGGCTTGACCCCTGGTCGGCGGGGGCGGTGCTGATTGCGGCCATCGTGCTGATGCCGATCGGTGCGGTGCTGTGGATTGCGGCGACCCCGGCAGAGAACATCTGGCCGCATCTGCTGGCCACCGTCTTGCCGCGCTATCTGTCCACCACCCTGACGCTGATGGTCGGGGTCGGCGCGCTGACCGCCGTCTTTGGGACCGGGGCCGCCTGGCTGCTGACGATGTACCGCTTTCCGCTGTCGCGCCTGCTGGATTATGCGCTGCTGCTGCCTTTGGCGGTTCCGGCCTATATCGGTGCCTATGCCCTGGTGGATTTCCTGGAATATGCAGGGCCGGTGCAGGGGGCCTTGCGCACTGCCATGGGCTGGCAGTCTGCCCGCGACTACTGGTTTCCCCAGGTGCGGTCCGTGCCTGCCGCAATTCTGGTTCTGGCGGCGGCGCTTTATCCTTACGTCTATCTTCTGGCGCGCGCCGCCTTCCGCGAACAGTCAGGCTGCGCCTACGAGGTGGCCCGCGCCCTGGGCAGCGGTCCCCGGGCACTGTTTGTGCGGGTGGGCCTGCCGCTGGCGCGCCCCGCCATTGCCGCCGGTGTGGCCCTGGCGGCGATGGAGACGGTGAACGATTACGGCACCGTCAGCTATTTCGGGGTTCAGACGCTGACCACGGGCATCTTTTCCGTCTGGCTTTCGGCGGGCAATGCCGGCGGGGCGGCGCAGCTTTCGCTGGTCCTGCTGGTGATGATCCTGGGGCTGGTTGCGGTGGAACGGGCAGGGCGGCGCAACCTGCGCTTTCACCAGACCTCGCGCGCGGCCCGGCCGGTGGTGCCGATCCGCCTGCGGGGCTTGCGGGCCTGGGGCGCGACCGCGCTGTGCCTGGTGCCGTTTTCGCTGGGATTCCTGCTGCCGGTCGGGGTGATCCTGGGCATCGCCCTGCGCAATCCGGACGCCTGGGTTTCCGCCGGGCTGGGGCGGGCGCTGGCCAATACGCTGGTTTCGGGCGGCGTGGCCGCCGGCCTGACCGTGTCTGCCGCGCTGTTTGTGGTCTATGGCATCAGGCAGGCAGGCCGGCGCCTGCCGCGCCTGCTGCTGCCGGTGACGACCATCGGCTATGCTGCCCCCGGCGCCGTTCTTGCGGTGGGCCTGCTTGTTCCGCTTGCGGCCCTCGATCAGCGGGTTGCGGACCTGGTGCTGCGGGTCACCGGCCATGACCCGGGCCTGATCCTGACCGGAACCCCCGCCGCCCTTGTGCTGGCCTATTGCGTGCGCTTCTTTGCGATTGCGCAGGGGGCGGTCGATTCCGCCTTTGGCCGCGTTTCGCCCAGCCTGCCGATGGCGGCACGGTCGCTGGGCCGCAGCGCCGGGGGGGCCTTGCAGGCCGTGTACCTGCCGCTGATGCAGCGGTCGGTCGCCACCGCCCTGCTGGTGGTCTTTGTCGACTGTGTCAAGGAACTGCCCGCCACGCTGCTGCTGCGCCCGTTCAACTATGACACGCTGGCGACCCGCGTGCATGAGAAGGCCAGCCTTGAAAACCTGGGCGACGCGGCCCCTGCCGCGATCCTGGTGATGCTGGTCGGCCTTGCCGCCGTGGGGTTGATGGCGCGCGCCAACCGCTAGGGGCTTGCACGGACCCCGCCGGGGCGCTATCCACCGCGCAGGCCCCGAAGCCCCGCCCGAAGCCCGGCCCGAAGCCCGCCGGTACGGCACCTGATCTGCACGGCCCCGTCTGATCGGGTAACGCCTTGACGGCAAACAGGACGCGCAGTTAAAGCAGTGAACAGGGACGGGTATCGGGGCGTTGTGCCGGTTTAGCTCAGTTGGTAGAGCGCGTGATTTGTAATCACGATGTCGCGGGTTCAAATCCTGCAACCGGCACCATACCCCTGCCTCTCAACACCTTGAAATCGGTGCTGCACAGGGCAGTGCTCCGCCGCCAATGGGGCGCGATGACGACTCAGGCTGTTGACCCCAAGCGCGAGGTGATCCTGACAGAGATCAGGCGGGTTGCCCAGACCATCGGCGGCGCGGCACCGGGGCGGCAGGTGTTTGAGCGTGAAACCGGCATTCGCCAGAGTGAGTGGCTTGGCATCTACTGGGCAAGGTGGGGTGATGCCCTGGTTGCGGCGGGGCTTTCGGCTAACCGGAAGAACGCCAAGCTCGACGGTGGGACCTTCCTTGCCCGGATAGCGCAGGTGTTCCGCCATTATGGCCGGGTGCCGACAACCAGTGAGTTCCGGCTTTACCGCCAGGTTGACCCGACCTTCCCCGCGCACAGCACTGTGGACAACCACTTCCCCACCAAGGCAGCGCTTCTGGCCGCAATGGCCGAATGGCTGCGCGACAAGCCCGACTTCTCAGATGTGGCGGCGATGATCCCGGCCGCGCCCGTGCCAACAAGGTCGCGCCGCGCAACGGTGGTTGATGGCTCGGTTTATCTGATCGGGTCTGGTGCTCATTACAAGATCGGGCGCAGCGACCAGTTGGAGCGGCGGGTAAAGCAGATACGGACGGCGCTGCCGGATGCGGCAATATTGGTCCACTCTATCCGCACCGACGATCCGGCGGGCATTGAAGCCTATTGGCACCGCCGCTTTGCAGACCGCAGGGCAAATGGGGAGTGGTTCAAGCTGACCCCGGCGGATATTGCTGCCTTCAAGCGGCGGTCCTTTCAGTAGCGGGCTGGTCCGGGCAGCGAGGAATGGCCGTACATTCCCGCCGCAAGCCCCGTGACGGACCGCTTGGGCATGGCACCGGCCTTCGAATGCCCGTGGTCTGTCACCGGTCTGGGCGGGTTCATCGTGGATATCCAACTGCTGGTGACCGAGGACGGGATCGGGGTGATGAACCGCCTGCCGGATGCGCTGGCAGCGCCGTGCGGATCAGGCCGGCGCTGCCGACAGCCCCTGCTGCGCCGCGGCGGGCTGGTCCGGCAGACCGGCGGGCGTCAGGGATTGGGTCGGCACAAGGCATGACCGGAACGCCCCGGCAAAGACCGTGCGGATGCGGCAGGTGGCCTCGTCCGCGCGGCCGTCGCGGCGCTGACGGGCGCGGCGCGACCGGCACATCAGGGGGGGATCGGCCCGTCGATCATCGCCGGAAGGTCGCTTGGCGGAAAATGCGGCGGGCGCCTTGATCCGCCGAAAGCCGCCGTTGCGCCCCCCGATGCCGGCAATCTGGCCCGCGTTGCGGATCTCCGGCAGGGCATGTACCGGAAACCGCTTCGCTGTTTCGGCCCGCCGTGCGATTGCCCCGATCCGCAGCACTTCGCCCGCGCCGCCCCTTCATCGGCCGGCACCATCACCGATTTCAGGGCGTATTGCATCTTCTGCGCGATCCTGCCCACAGGCAGGGGACGGCCCGGAATTTCCCAATCGGAACCCACGGAAACCGCATTGTTCTCCGGGCGCATCTGTGGCTTTGGCCCTGAGGCTGCGGGAGGGTTGTGGCCCCAGCCCCGCCCGGACCGGGCGGTCATGGGGCCACAGCCAGCCCCATCTCGCGCGCCATCCCGGTCAGGGTCGGATCGCCCGGATTGGCGGCAAGGCCCTGGCTGACCGCACGGGCGGCACCCTGGCGGTCTTCCAGCGCCGCCGCAATGCGCGCCTGCATGATCCAGCCCTGCACAAGCTGCGGGTCCAGGCTGACCGCTTCGGCAAAGGCCTGGCTTGCCATCTGCCAGTTGCGCAAGGTCAGGCCGACGCCCGCAAGTTGCAGATGGGTTTCGGGAAAATCGGTGCGCAGCATCATCGCGCCCTGCCATTCCGCCATGGCGGCAGAGATCGCCTGCGCCTGCGGCGTGCCCGGGGCGGCCTGCGCATCCAGCAGGGCGCGGGCTGCGGCCACGCGCACGGCGCGCAGCGGATCGGACAGCAGCGGCAACAGTGCGCCAAGCCGCTGCTCCGGGGGCAGGGCACCCAGCGTGCCGGCGGCGGCGGCGCGCACCAGCGGGTCAGGATCGGCCAGCAGCGGCACAAGGCGCGGGGCCTGATCCGCCCGCGCCGCCGCACCCAGCATGTCCAGCGCCGAGGCGCGCACCACGCCGGGGCCGTCCCATTCGGCGATTTCCAGCAGGGCGTCGGCCTGGCCTGCCGGATCGGTGGCGGCGGCGGAAAAGACCGGGGCGAAGTGCGGGCCGCGATGCGGGCTGTCGGGAAAGCGCGCCTCAAGCTCGGCGGCGGCCCAGGCGGCGTCCCTGTCGGTGTGACAGTCGGTGCAGGTATCGGGCGCGCCGCTTGCGGCCAGATCGGGGCGGGGAATGCGGAAGCTGTGGTCGCGCCGTGTGTCGATGCCCATGTAGGTGCGTTCGGTCATGTGGCAGGACACGCATTGCGCCCCTGCACTGTCCTCGGGGTGGAAGTGATGCTCGGGGCCGTCAAAGACCTTCAGCGGCAGGCTGGGAAAGCGCGGATTGCCGGCGGGCGAATGGCACTGGGCGCAGACCGCGTTGCCCTCGGCCCGCAGGGTGCCGCTGTGCGGCTCGTGGCAGTCAGAACAGCGCACGCCTTTGGCATGCATCTTCGATTGCAGGAACGACCCGCCCTCGAACACCTCGTCCAGGATCTGGCCATCGGGATGGTACAGGCCGGGGCGCAGCAGCGACAGGATGTAGCTGTCATGATAGGGCGTGCCGGGAACCGGGTTGCCATCCTGCATCGCCTCGCGGCGGGAATGGCAGGTCATGCAGGTGTCAAGTTCGGTATCGGCACGGGTCAGATCGGCGGTCAGGCCAAAGCGTCCAAGCCCCTGTGCCAGCGGCATGTCCGGGGCCTGTGCCCAGGCGACATGCGCGGCACCGGGGCCATGGCAGGCTTCGCAGCCCACGCCGGTTTCTGCAAGCTTCGGGCTGTAGGTTCTTGTCGTGGCATCATAATTCCGGGTATAGCCGGTCGAGTGGCATTCGGCGCAGCGCGCCTCCCAGCTTTTGTAGGGGCCGGTCCAGTGCAGCCCGTCGCCCGCCAGCGCCATCTGATCCGGGAAGACCGGGTACCAGCGCTGTGCCGCAACGTCCCAGGCGATGTCAAAGGTCTGGGTCCGGCCCGGTTCGGGCGAGATCAGGTACTGTTGCAGCGGATCAATGCCGGCGATGCCGGTCACCTTGAAGGCGCGGCGCTGGCCGCTGCCGTCTTCGGTTTCGATCATGAACGCCGCGCCGTCGCGAAAGAAGCGCGAGGTGACCCCGTGATGGGTGAAGGTGACATCGCTGAAGTCGCCCAGCACCGTGGACTCATCGGGCAGGGTCCAGGCCTTTGCATGGTCCGACGGCACCCAGGCCGCAGTCACCTGTTCATGGCAATCGCTGCAGGCCGCGCTTCCGGCATAGGCGGGCGCGTCCTGTGCCATGCCGGGGCCGGCCATGATCACAAGCACAGTGAAAACCCGGCCAAGACGGCGCAACATGGCACCGGTTTCCTGCCTGCCGTGCTGCCTGCCGACCGCTGTCATCGCACACCCTCTTTCCGGCCGGGCCGCAAGAACCGGCACCCCGCCAAGCTTAGCGGTGGAACGGGCGCGTTCCCAGCGCGAATTCTGCCGCCCGCCCCGCCCTTGCATTCCTGCCGATGCCCCTTGACCCCAAAGGCACAGACCGCTTCTGTCGCGCAAGGACGGGGCGGGGCCGCCCCGACGAACAGGGGGATTGCCGTGACCACGCCGCTTGACCGTCTGCGCGCGCTTCCGATCTGGCAGGGAGAGGTGCGGGCCAGGCCCCTGGGCGGCGGCATCACCAACATCAACTTTGTCGCCAGCGATGACCGGGGCCGCGTTGTGGTGCGCATCGGCGATGACATTCCGGTGCATCAGATCCTGCGGTTCAACGAACTGGCGGCCAGCCATGCCGCCCATGCCACCGGCATATCGCCGGCCGTGCGCTATCACGAACCCGGCGCGCTGGTGATCGATTTCCTTGAGGCCCGGACGCTGTCGGCAGCTGATTTCGCCGATGACGCGATGCTGGATCAGGCGCTGTCCCTGGTGGCGCGCGCCCATCGCGACATTCCGGCGGTCCTGCGTGGGCCGGTTCTGGCCTTCTGGGTGTTCCATGTGATCCGCGACTATGCCGGCACGCTGCGCGACCGCGCCAGCGTCCACGCGCCGCTGCTGCCCGAGCTTCTGCGCGATGCGGCGGCTCTGGAGGCGGCGGTGGGGCCGGTGGATATCGTCTTTGGCCACAACGATCTGCTGCCCGCCAATTTCCTGCATGATGGCACGCGGCTGTGGCTGATCGACTGGGATTATGCCGGCTTCAACTCTTCCCTGTTCGATCTGGGCGGGCTGGCCGCGAACACCGGCCTGTCCCCCCGGCAGGAGGCGCGGATGCTGGAAACCTATTTCGGGCGGCCTGCCGACGCGCTTCTGTGGCGGCGCTATCTGGCGATGAAGGCCGCAAGTGCCTTGCGCGAAACCCTGTGGTCGATGGTGTCCGAGATTGTTTCGGACCTCGAGTTCGACTTTGCAACCTACACCCGGACGAACCTTGCCACCTACCGGGCGGCTTGGGGCGTCTTTACCCAAAGCTGAGGATGGCATGGCAGAGCTTCCGACAACAGCACGGGCGGTGGTCATCGGCGGCGGGATCGTCGGCTGTTCCACCGCCTATCATCTGGGCAAGCTGGGCTGGACCGACACCGTCCTGCTGGAACGCAGGAAGCTGACATCGGGCACGACCTTTCATGCCGCCGGTCTGGTGGGGCAGTTGCGCACCTCGGCCAATATCACGCAGCTTCTGGGCTATTCGGTGGACCTTTACCGGCGGCTGGAACAGGAAACCGGCCTGCAAACGGGGTGGAAGATGAACGGCGGGCTGCGGCTGGCCTGCAATGCCGAACGCTGGACAGAGGTGAAGCGGCAGGCAACAACCGCGCATTCCTTTGGCCTTGAGATGCACCTGCTGACCCCGCAAGAGGCGCAGGACCTGTGGCCGCTGATGACCATCGACGATCTGGTGGGCGCGGCCTTTCTGCCGACGGACGGGCAGGCGAACCCGTCGGACATCACCCAGTCACTGGCGCGGGGCGCACGCATGGCCGGGGTGAAGATTTTTGAGGATACGCCGGTGACCCGGATCATCGTGGACAACGGGCGCATCCGGGGGGTGGAGACGCCGCAGGGCCGGATTGACTGCGAAAAGGTGGTGATCTGCGCCGGCCAGTGGACACGGGCCCTGGCCGCGACCGTGGGGGTGAATGTGCCGCTGGTGTCGGTGGAACATCAGTATATGGTCACGGAACAGATCGCGGGCGTCACGCCCACCCTGCCCACCCTGCGCGACCCCGACCGGCTGACCTACTGGAAGGAAGAGGTCGGCGGCCTTGTCTGGGGCGGGTACGAACCGAACCCGGTGCCCTGGGCGGTCAAGGGCATTCCCGAAGGCTTCCATTTTGAATTGCTGACCTCGGATTTCGATCATTTCGGGCAGTTCATGGATCTCGCCATCGGGCGGGTGCCGGCGCTGGAAACCGCCGGAATCAAGCAATTGATCAACGGCCCGGAAAGCTTTACCCCCGACGGCAACTTCATTCTGGGCGAGGCGCCGGAACAGCGCAACCTGTTCATCGGGGCCGGGTTCAACGCCTTTGGCATCGCCTCGGGCGGGGGGGCGGGCATGGCGCTGGCGGAATGGGTGGCCGGGGGGGCAGCGCCGTTCGATCTGTGGCCGGTCGACATCCGCCGCTTCGGCAAGGTGCATCACTCGACCGACTGGGTGCGTGCGCGCACGCTGGAAGCTTACGGCAAGCACTACTCCATCGCCTGGCCGTCAGAAGAGCACCGCTCGGCCCGGCCCGCGCGCCGTTCGCCGCTTTATGCCCATCTGAAGGCGGCGGGGGCCTGTTTCGGGGAAAAGCTGGGCTGGGAACGGCCGAACTGGTTTGCCGATCTGGCGGCGGGCGAGGTGGCGCAAGACCGCTACAGCTATCAGCGGCCCGGCTGGTGGGACGCGGTGCGGCGCGAACATCTGGCCGCGCGCCAGGCGGCGGTGCTGATCGATCAGACCTCTTTCGCGAAGTTCACCCTGAAGGGGCCCGACGCCGCAGCGGCCCTGAACCGGATCGCCGCCGGGAATGTCGAGCGCGCCGTTGGCAGCCTGACCTATACGCAGATGCTGAACGACAGGGGCGGCATCGAGGCCGATGTCACGGTGGCGCGGGTTGCCCGCGACGAGTTCTACATCGTCACCGGCACCGGTTTTGCCACCCATGATTTCGACTGGATCGCGCGCAATCTGCCGGTGGACGCGCGCGCAGAGCTGGTGGATGTAACGTCCGGCTCTGCCGTGCTGTCGCTGATGGGGCCGAAGGCGCGGGATATTCTGGCGCGGGTCTGCCCGGATGATCTGACGAACGCGGGCTTCCCCTTCGGTACGGCGCGGCGGATCAGCGTGGCGGCCTGTCCGGTTCTGGCGCTGCGCGTGACTTATGTGGGCGAGTTGGGGTGGGAGCTGCACATGCCCACCGACGTCGCGGTGACGGTGTACGAGGCGCTGATGGCGGCGGGGGCAGGGCAGGGTCTGGTCAACGCAGGCTACCGCGCGATCGAGACGCTGCGGCTGGAAAAGGGCTACCGCGCCTGGGGGTCCGACATCGGGCCGGACCACACGCCGGTCGAGGCGGGGCTGGCCTGGGCCTGCAAGATGAAATCGGGCCTGCCCTTTCTGGGGCGCGCGGCGGTGGCGGCGCAACTGGCAGGCGGCGTGACCAAGCGGCTGGCCGGATTCACGGTGGACGACCCCGCCGTGATCCTGCTGGGCCGCGAGACGATCTATCGTGACGGCCTGCGGGTAGGGTGGCTGTCTTCGGGCGGGTTCGGCCATACCCTGGGAAAGCCGATCGGCTATGGCTATGTGCGGAACGCGGGCGGCGTGACGGAAGACTGGATGAAGTCCGGGCGCTACACGCTTGAAGTTGCGTCAGAACGCGTGCCATGCCAGATTCATGCTGCGCCGCTGTACGATCCCTCGAATGCCCGGATCAGGGGCTGATCCGGACGGAGTCCGGTGAACAGGGTGCTGAAACAGCAATCCGACCGCCTGCCTGCCGGGAAACCCTGCCCGGTCCGGGACAGGGATTGGCCCTATGGGCGGGGACAGGAAACGCGACCCGCGTTTCCCCCGCCCGTGCGGGACGGTTCCACCAAGACCGGTGCAACCCGCACCAACAGGGGCAAGCGCCCGCCGGTGGCGGGGCGGGGG